>CANGFO010000007.1 GCA_947453195.1 Flavobacteriaceae bacterium | reverse complement strand
TTTGTTATTAATACCTATTTTAGGTTCATTAGGTATAATTATTGGAAATTTTTTGAAGAAAAAAACTTTAATAAAATAAAAATCTTCTAATGGAACTATAAAATGAAAATTATAAACAGACTTAAATTTATAATAATTATCTTTTGTTTGAATGTATAAATGATGCTGTTGATTGTAGTAATGATGTAAATAATACTTATGCTGTTGCAACTGGTGCTGCCGGTGCTGGTTGGTATTTCAGCCCTATAGGAGCAGCAATTGGATATACGGCAGCTACAATTAACCAACATTTAGGACAAAGTGCTTGTGTAAGAAAATTTAATAAATGTATTGGGGGTTGTTAAATATGAAATCACCATTAACAATAAGTTTGTTGCAAACAAACACCAATAAATAAAAAGCGATACCATAAATGACCACAATCAAATCAAATTTTACATATATGAAAAAAACAAATTATTTAAAAGTTTTCATAATTATTTTTTTGGCAATATCTGTTTTGTTTCCGATATTGAAAAATGAAATTATATTAATTAATAAAGTTTTTGAATTTGGGTTCTTTAAATTTATGCTAATAATATTTATATTAGGAATGATCATTGAAATATTAATCAACAAACAAAAAACTGAACTGAGATCAAAATTGACATTTTTTAATTTAATCGTATTAGTGATTATTGCTTTTCTTATTTTAAAAATTAAAAGCTTCTTTTAATATGAAAAAAATAATTGTGATATTATTATTTTCAACATATCGTTACTTCCTAATCCAACATAGAAACATTTCTTAAAGGAGGAGAAATATTAGTAAACGGATTATCGTTCATAAAAAGCAATAAATCAGAATCTAACTCTAAAGTTGTGCAAAGCGTTTGTATTAAAAACAAACTTGCAGACAAAATAACTTTTAGTATAGTTGGAAAAGATGAAGATGGAAATCCAATTAAAAAAGAACTCGTAATCCAAAAAGACGGAAAAGAATGCGTTTTTGAATTACCAAAAGGCATTTATACATATGAAATTGTTCTCGCAAACAAAGAAGTTTTCAAGAAAGGCGAATACAAATTCAATGAAGAACTAACCATAACGGTTAAAGAAGAATAAATCAAAAGCAGTTTTTGGCTTCGCCAAAAACTGCTTTTGATATTTTATTAAATAATCATAAAGTCAATGAAAAAAAAGAACTTTAAAATTCAAATCTTCTGCCAACAAGCGTTTTGCAAGATTGCGGGGTAAGTGATTAATTTAAAGTTTTGGCCGAATTAATGCAAATCACTCCAGGAAATTTTGTGGGGATTTAAATTAAAGTAACATATAAATAAAACTAAAATCACATCCTAAGGATGTGATTTTTTATTAGATTTGTTTAGAAGTTTATTGGCTGAATGTAATTTCGAGCCAACAAGTTTGAAGAATTGACTAATAATAATTACGAATGTAATGTGTAGAACTTACAATACGATTGGATCTCTAACAACTTTAAAATCAAGTTTAGAGAAAAATAACATCTATGATTTTAAATCTGTAAAAGAAGTAATTGCATTTCAAAAATCGTATTCGACTTCTCGCCAAAAATTAATTTCTATTCACGAAAATTTGATAGAGAATGAAAAAAATAGCCTTAATGTAAATTTGCCGATTTTAAAAATCGAAGTCGAAACACAAAGACATCAAGCTGCCCAACAATTGACTCAAGAAATTGATTTATTAAAAGAACAATTTAATATTATTCAAAATAAAATTTCTACAAACTATTTTCAGAAAATTACTAGTAACTTAATGAGTTGGAATTATAAAAGAAAAATTAAACAAAAAGAAAGTGTTTTTGAAATAGAAATAGAAATGTCATTAGCTAAAATTCTTGAAGATTATCAATTCAAAAGTGATCGATTACAATTTATATCTTCGAATTTTAATGATGCAGTAAACGAAAGTGTTCGAAATCACTTATCCGAACTTGAAAGAAAAAAAAGTGTAATTGATGGTCTGAATAATTACATTTATGGAGCATTAGGAGAACAAAAAGTTGTCAAAAAATTAGAATGTTTAACTGATGATTATTTTTTAATTAATGACTTCTCTGTAACTTTTTCTCCTGCAATTTATAACAGAAAAGAAAATGACTACATAAAATCAGTTCAAATCGACCATATCCTAGTTGCACCATCTGGAATATTCCTTATTGAAACAAAGAATTGGAGTGAAAAATCTATACAAAATTTGAGTTTACGTTCACCTGTAGAACAAATCAAAAGAGCTAATTTTGTTTTATACTATATACTAAATAGTGAAAAAAGTAATTATCGCTTGCGTCTAGATAAGCATCATTGGGGTGACAAAAAAACACCAATAAAAAATTTAATTGTTTTGACAAAAACAAAACCAATTGAGGAATTTCAATATGTCAAAATTTTGACAATAGATGAATTAATAAATTATATAAATTATTTTAAACCTATTTTTTCATCTGATGAAACAAAGAAAATTGCAGAAATGATAATACAACTTAATAGTTGAAATAATTAAAACAAAAAAGTCGCTTTGCAGCGACTTTTTTTTATCTCGAATAATTTGGAGCTTCTTTGGTAATGGTGACGTTGTGCGGGTGGCTTTCCCCAATTCCGCTTGCGGTAATACGAACGAAACGTCCGGTTTCTTGCAGCGTAGGAATGTCTTTGGCACCACAGTAACCCATTCCGGCACGCAAGCCACCAATAAATTGTTGCATGCTTTCGTTTAGTTCTCCTTTGTAGGGTACACGCCCTACAATTCCTTCGGGAACTAATTTCTTAATATCGTCTTCCACATCTTGAAAGTAACGGTCTTTTGATCCTTCTTGCATGGCTTCCACAGAACCCATTCCACGGTAAGACTTGAATTTTCTTCCTTCAAAAATAATGGTTTCTCCAGGTGATTCTTTAGTTCCTGCTAATAATGATCCTAGCATTACACAATCGGCTCCTGCAGCAATCGCTTTCGGGATATCTCCTGTATAACGAATTCCACCATCGGCAATAACCGGAACTCCGGTACCTTTTAAAGCCGCAGCAACTTCTATAATTGCAGAAAATTGGGGAAACCCAACTCCGGCAACAACTCGGGTAGTACATATAGAACCTGGTCCGATTCCTACTTTTACTGCATCGGCACCATTGGCAACCAAATACAAAGCGGCTTCGGGCGTAGCAATGTTACCCACTACCACATCCAATTCAGGAAATTTATCTTTAACTTGTTTTAATACATCCACCACTCCTTTGGTATGCCCATGAGCAGTATCAATAATCACGGCATCAACGCCTGCATTTACTAAAGCTGTAGCGCGTTCTACCGCATCGGCAGTAACACCAAGAGCCGCTGCTACGCGCAAACGACCAAATTTATCTTTGTTTGCAATTGGTTTTTGCGTAAGCTTAGTAATATCTCTAAAAGTGATTAGACCAACTAATTTATAATCGGCGTCTACCACAGGAAGTTTTTCAATTTTATTTTGCTGCAAAATCCCCTCTGCCTCTTGCAAAGTTGTTCCAACAGCTGCGGTAACTAAATTAGTCGATGTCATTACCTCAAGAATAGAACGCGAATTTATTTTTTCAAATCGCAAATCACGGTTGGTTGCAATACCTTTTAAGATTCCGTTTTCATCTACCACCGGAATTCCGCCAATTCCAAATTCTTTCATGGCTTGTTTGGCATCTCCCACAGTTGCTGATAAAGGCAAAGTTACCGGATCGATAATCATTCCGGCTTCGGCACGCTTCACTTTTCTTACTTTGGCTGCTTGCTGCTCGATGGTCATGTTTTTATGTAACACGCCAATTCCGCCTTCTTGCGCCATAGCAATAGCCATAGAACTTTCGGTTACGGTATCCATAGCGGCAGACACAATAGGAACATTCAACGTAATATTTTTTGAAAACTTAGATTGGATGCTTACTTCGCGCGGTAAAACCTCAGAATAATTAGGGATAAGCAGAACATCGTCGTAAGTAAGACCTTCGCCAACGATTTTAGTTGTATGTGCTTTCATTGCAATTTGTTGTAGATGTTAAATTGCATGCAAATATAGGTAAAATTTTGGAGTGAGCAGTGAGAAGTTGGAAGTTTTTTTATTTGGTCTTCGACAAGCTCAGACTGACAACTAAATAAAAAGCTATGGATGGTCTTCGAGAAGCTTATATACTGACCCAATGGTTTTGTATAGGTCTTCGACAAGCTCAGACTGACAACTGAATAAATAGTTTTGAAAAGGTCTTCGACAAGCTCAGACTGACAAAGCAGGTTGAAATAAATTAATGGAATTCCCCAAACAATCTCGAAGCCACATTATAAGCGCTTTCAAAACTCATTGGACTGGTATTGGTATCTGCTTTTTGTTGCGTGAAAAAGGACAGCATTTTTTCGGTAGGCATGTTACCCGTTAAATCGTCTTTGGCCATTGGGCAACCACCAAAACCTTGAATAGCACCATCATATCGACGGCAACCGGCTTGGTAAGCGGCATCTATTTTTTCAAACCATTTATCGGGGGTGGTATGCAAATGCGCTCCAAACTCGATCGTTGGGTATTTCGGAATTAAATTGGAAAACAAATAATCAATCACCTCGGGCGTAGAACTTCCAATCGTATCTGAAAGCGATACAATTTTCACTCCCATACCGGCCAATTTCTCGGTCCACTCCCCTACAATATCAACATTCCAAGGGTCACCGTATGGATTCCCAAATCCCATAGAAATATAGGTCACCACTTCTTTTTGGTGCTTGTAGGCAATTTCTAAAATCTCGTTGAGTGTTACGACACTTTCGGCAATCGTTTTGTGGGTATTTCGCATTTGGAAATTCTCCGATATCGAAAAAGGGAAACCCAAATACTGAATTTCTTTATGCTCGCAAGCTAAAACTGCGCCTTGTGTATTGGCAATAATTGCTAATAATTTGCTGTTGGTTTGGGATAAATCCAATTGGGCTAAAACCGCTGCCGTATCTTGCATTTGCGGAATGGCCTTAGGAGAAACAAAACTTCCAAAATCAATCGTATCAAAACCTACCCTTAGCAACGACTGGATGTAGTCTACTTTGCGCGCGGTGGGAATAAAAGGCTTGATACCCTGCATGGCATCGCGCGGACACTCTATAATTTTGATTTTGTTCATTAAGTCAAAGGTAAAAAAGTTTAAAGTTTAAAGTTTAAAAGTTTAAAGTTTTTTCAAAATTTCCTTATTAATATCCTTAACTAATTTTGGACCTTCATATATAAAACCGGTATACAATTGAACCAAACTCGCTCCAGCTTGCAGTTTTTCCATTGCATCTTGAGCCGAGTGTATTCCGCCCACACCAATAATTGGAAATGATTTATTGCTTTTTTCCGATAGAAAACGAATCACTTCGGTTGAACGATTTGTTAACGGTTTACCCGATAAACCTCCGGTTTCTGATTTATTTTCCGATTGCAAGCCTTCTCTAGACAAGGTCGTATTGGTCGCGATAACACCCGCAATTTTAGTTTCATTTACAATTTCGATGATATCTAAAAGCTGGGAATCGGTTAAATCGGGAGCAATTTTTAAAAGGATTGGCTTGTGATTGCTCGCTTGTAATTTATTATTTTCTAATGTTTGTAATAACTTTTTAAGCGGCTCTTTTTCTTGAAGTTCTCTTAAATTTGGTGTGTTTGGCGAACTCACATTTACCACAAAATAATCAACATACGGAAACAAGGTTTCAAAACATATTTCGTAGTCGTTTACAGCTTCTTCATTTGGAGTTACTTTGTTTTTTCCGATGTTACCCCCAATTAAAACGCCTTTGTTTTTTTTCAAGCGCTCAACTGCTTCTTTCACACCGCCGTTATTGAATCCCATTCGGTTGATAATCGCCGAATCTTCTTTCAATCGAAACAAGCGCTTTTTTGGATTTCCGTCTTGCCCAACTGGAGTTAATGTTCCGATTTCAATAAACCCGAAACCAAAATTTGAAAGTTCATTATAGAGTTTGGCATCTTTATCAAAACCTGCCGCTAGCCCCACAGGATTTTTAAATTTTAATCCGAAAACTTCGGTTTCCAATCGTTTGTCTTCCACTAAATACAATCCTCTGAAAAGGGATGGAAATCCGGGGATTTTTGATGCAATTCGAATTAATGAAAAGGTGAAATAATGTACTTTTTCGGGATCAAATAAAAAAAGTAACGGGCGAATTAGTAGTTTGTACATAGCGTTGTGGTTGTGTCTTGCAAAAATAGAAAATTGTTTTGGAGTTGGATGTTGGATGTTGAAATAAAATAGAAATGTATTTGTAGATTTGTAGTTTAATTTGCAATTCCGATGAACATCCGACTTTTAGCTATTGGCAAAACCGACAACAAATCGCTTCAATCATTGATTGACGAGTACACCAAAAGGTTGTCTTTTTATATCAAATTTGAATTGGAAGTCATTCCGGATATTAAAAATGTAAAGAATTTATCGGAAGCCCAACAAAAAGAAAAAGAAGGTGAATTGATATTATCAAAAATTTCAGCAACCGATCAATTGATATTATTGGATGAAAATGGAAGCACCTTTTCGAGTGTGGCTTTTTCGGATTATTTGCAAAAGAAAATGAATGCCGGAATCAAAACACTGGTTTTTGTAATTGGTGGCCCTTATGGCTTTAGCGAAGAAGTGTATAAAAAAGCGCAAGGAAAAGTATCGCTTTCAGAAATGACTTTTTCACACCAAATGGTGCGCTTATTTGTAATTGAGCAGTTGTATCGTGGGTTCACGATTTTAAAGAACGAACCATATCACCATCAGTAGAGCTGCAAGTTTAAAGCTTAAGGTTAAAAGTTAAAAGATGAAGTTTTCTGGTTTTGCAAATTCAATTTCAATACTTCTAATGATCATTTGATTTTTAATATAGCTATCAAAAGTGCTGTTTTTATCAAAACAAAAATTGATGTCGTGGTATTTAGCTAGAGGTAATTTATCTAAATAATTTTCTAACGAATCTTTTTGAACCGCCACATCATCAACTAAAACTTTATTGGTTTTTGTAAAATAAACAACGGCTCCTGTTTTTGGTTTTTCCATCAAAAATTTCACCATTGTGAATGGCATAAATGCCATGGTTTTTTTTACCTCATTGGCATAAGAAAAATAATTTTTAGAAGCTTCGTTTTTGTGCATGCTTCCGTCTTTTTTAGCTTGGAGTTTTATCAATTCGGGGATAACCAAACGCAACGGCAAACGCTTGTCGATATTGAAAATCCAATTAGTCGAACTTATCGAATTTTTTCGATTTACCTCAGCGATGGTGTCCTTTCCTTCTACTTTGAAAAATATGTAAATTGGCGAATGCTCTTGCACATCAGCAACAATTGTTTTATCGGCTTTTGGCAACTGAATTTCCTTATTCCCTTCACAGGAAAGCATTCCAAAAACAAGCAATAATCCCAAAAAGTATTTCATTTTAATTCTGTAATTGATTGTATAACTGAACGCATTCTACCGCTTCTTTTACATCGTGCACGCGAAGAATTTTGGCGCCTTTTAGCAACGAAATGGTATTTAACGAAGTGGTTCCGTTTAACGCAAATTCGGCCGAAGTGTTTAATGTTTTATAAATCATTGATTTTCTTGAAAGTCCTGCTAAAATTGGTAATTCGGTCATTTGAAATAACTCTAATTTACTCAACACTTCAAAATTTTGTTCTACTGTTTTCGCAAATCCAAAACCAGGATCGAGAATCAAATCGTTAATTCCGAAACTTCTGGCTTGCTCAATTTTTTCAGAAAAATAAAACAGCATTTCTTTAACGATGTTTTCATAATGCGCTAATGATTGCATGGCTTGGGGCGTTCCTTTCATGTGCATCATGATGTAAGGCACTTGCAATTGTGCAACAGTTTTCATCATATTGCCATCTAAATTTCCAGCAGAAATATCATTAATTATTGCCGCGCCATTTTCAACAGCCGCTTGAGCTACATTACTTCGAAAAGTATCAATGGAAATAACGGTATTTGGAAACTCTTTAATGATATTTTGAACCACCGGAAGAATGCGTTGTAACTCTTGTTCTTCAGAAACTTCTTCGGCGTTGGGTTTACTCGAATAACCGCCCACATCAATAAATGCAGCGCCTTCGGAAAGCATTTTTTCTACCTGCTTCAGGATGACTTTTTCTTCCATGTGTTTTCCGCCATCATAAAATGAATTCGGCGTTACATTTAGAATTCCCATAACTTTTGGCGAAGTCAAATCAATCAGTTTTCCGTTGCAGTTTATTGTCATTAATTTCGATGTTCAATTAAATTAAATTCAGAAGTAAAAATCTTTACAATTAATACTTCCATCTTTATTCAATATTATTTACTTTTGAAAATTATATACAAAGATATCATTAATGAAGAATACTTCACAAGAATACGACAAAGTTATTAGCGTTTGCCAAGATTTATTTGAGAAAAAAATGACCGATTATGGCAGCGCATGGCGCATACTTAGATTGCCGTCGTTAACCGATCAAATTTTCATTAAAGCGCAACGCATTAGAAGTTTACAAGAAAATGAAGTCAGAAAAGTAGATGAAGATGAAACAGGAGAATTTATTGGCATCATTAATTATTGCATCATGGCGTTGATTCAATTGGAGTTGGGCGTTGCCGATCAACCTGATTTGGGCGTTGCAAAAGCAGTGGAATTGTATGAAGCCAAAATTGCGCTTACCAAAAAATTAATGGAAGACAAAAACCACGATTACGGTGAGGCTTGGCGTGAAATGCGCGTGAGTTCGTTAACCGATTTAATTTTACAAAAGTTACTTCGCGTAAAGCAAATTGAAGACAATCAAGGAAAAACAATCGTTTCAGAAGGTATCGATGCGAATTACCAAGACATGATTAATTATTCGGTGTTTGCATTAATATTGATGAAATTCGGAAACTAAAAATAAGTCTGTTTTACAAATTAATATAACAACTATGGAAGCTAAAAAAAACTACCTTTCTTGGTCAATTCGAATTCTTGTTTCGGCACTTTTCATTCTTTCGGCGTTGGCCAAACTATCAAAAGGGCAACTACTGGATTCACCCTATTTTGCCATTTCTACATTTGAAGTAAAACAATTATACACCTTAGGATTTTCGGAGGGAATTGCACCATATTTTTCTAGAACCCTTATCGGAATTGAGATGGCCTTAGGTTTATTGCTGCTGCAAAATAACTGGCTGAAAAGATTCATTATACCGGTAACTACTGCTTTATTGTTGGTTTTCATTGGACATTTAACCTATGTAACTTTCCTTAGCGGAGGAAATTCGGGTAACTGCGGTTGCTTTGGTGAATTGCTTCCAATGACTCCAATTCAAGCAATTATTAAAAATATTGTTGCCGTTGCATTATTAGTTTATTTATACAAATTACTTCCAAAAGTTAGTAATAACGGAAACTTCTGGATCTTAACCACGGTATTATTTGCTAGCATATTATGGATTTATATGTTAGCGCCAATACAACCGCCAGCAAGTAATTTTACTGTTTCACCAATGGCAGAAACGCCACAAGACACCATTCCGGATACCACTCAAGTTGCAGATACTTTACAAAAGAACACACCCGTAAAAAAGGATTCGATTGCTAAAATTGAAACCGAAGTTGCCAAGGAACCGAAAAAAATAAAATCGGGTAATGCGCAATTTTTTGCAGGAATTGACAAAGGCAGAAAAATCTTATGCTATTTTGTTCCGGGTTGTGACCATTGTCGTGCCGCTGCAAAAGAATTAACCGAAATGCGTAAAAAAGACGCTTCGATGCCGCCGTTGTCGATTTTGTTTATGAACGAAGAAGCCGATTTGATTCCGGATTTTTTCAAAGAAGCGGGCGCTTCGTATCCGTATAAAATTATTGAAATAATTCCGTTTTGGAATATTTTAGGAAAAGGAAAAGATACTCCAGGCGTTAAATATTTTTGGAATGGAAATGAAATAAAATATTATTGGGGAATCACTGACAATAAATTTAATGGTTCGGAATTTAATGAGTACCTTCATAAATCGTTTGACGATTTGAAGAAAGCAAATCCGAAATTATAATTCTAAATAACAACACATGAAAAAAATTCTATTATTACTAGTTATCGCTATGGCTTCAATATCTTGCAGTAATGCCCAACAAAAAGAGTTTTCGAAAAAAGCTTTGAAAGGAGTTTTAACGACTATCGAAAACAAAGAAGTTACTTTAAAAGACGTTTTAGATAAGTACAAAGGCAAAACTTTAGTTATTGAAGTTTGGGCTTCTTGGTGTGGGGATTGCGTGGGTGCCATGCCAAAAGTAAAAGAATTACAAGCCAACAACCCAGATGTAGCTTACGTTTTTATCTCTATGGATAAATCGTTTGACAAATGGAAAGTTGGATTGGAAAAACACCAACTTGCAGGAGACCATTATTGGGTAAACGATGCGGAGGGTATGAAAGGTGCATTTGGAAAATCGATAGATTTAGATTGGATACCAAGATATATGGTGATCAATAAAAATGGATCTGTGGAAACCTATCGTGCGATAGAAACCGATTTTGAAAAAATAAATACTACTTTAAAAACTATAAAATAATGAGATCAAAAATTGTTGCTGGTAACTGGAAAATGAATAAAAACTGTGAAGAAACAGAAGATTTACTTAATGAATTAATTGAAAAATTACCAATAGACAAAGAAGTTCAAATTGTGGTGGCTCCTACGTTTGTAAATTTAGCTTCAGCGGTAGATCATTTAGAATTTACCAACATTACCGTTGCGGCACAAAATTTACACCAAGCAGAAAGCGGTGCATATACCGGAGAAATTTCTGCAGACATGCTAAAAAGCGTTGGAGTAAACACGGTAATCTTAGGTCACTCGGAGCGTCGTGCTATTTTTCACGAGACAGATGTGATCATTGCCAGCAAAGTTGATGCGGCATTAAAACACGACATGACCGTTATTTTTTGCTTTGGCGAAGAATTAAAAGACCGTCAAAACAACCAACATTTTAATGTGGTTGAAAACCAACTACGCGATGGATTATTCCATTTAGGAAAAGAAGCTTGGGAAGACATCATTCTTGCATATGAGCCGGTTTGGGCTATTGGAACAGGAGAAACTGCAAGTCCAGAACAAGCACAAGAAATGCACGCTTTTATTAGAGAAACGGTTAGACACACCTATGGAAGTGATGTAGCCGAAGACGTTTCTATTCTTTATGGCGGAAGTGTTAAGCCTGATAATGCCCAAGAAATTTTTGGCAAACCAGATGTTGACGGAGGTTTAATAGGAGGTGCTGCCTTAAAGGCTGATGATTTTGTTGCGATTGTAAACGCAATATAATTTACCAAACTTTTATAAAATAAAAAAGCCTTAATTTAAAATTAAGGCTTTTTTTATATCTCGAATTTATACTAATCTTCTGATCCTTCACCCGATTTTCTATAAATGTAGTTACCATAAATGTGGCGTTTTGCAAAACGATTGGTTGAATCGGCGTTTACAAATTTTACATATATATTTCTTGGCACACCAATATACTCATAAGAAACCCCATTTACATGCGTAATGATCAATGTTTGTTTCTCATAATTAAAATCAAGTATATTGAAATTATTAATTGTTTCTTGATATTCTGGGAGGTTTTTCTCTACTGTTTCATTAGAAATACTAACTAAAAAATGGTAGGCATTAATGATGTTTTTACTGTGTTCTTCAGCAGCCAACATTCCTGCTTCGTCATTTACAAACTTATCCGGATGGTTGTCCT
This sequence comes from Flavobacteriaceae bacterium, assembly GCA_947453195.1. Lineage (GTDB taxonomy): Bacteria > Bacteroidota > Bacteroidia > Flavobacteriales > Flavobacteriaceae > Flavobacterium. The sequence continues at coordinate 112,217 of CANGFO010000007.1, read as the reverse complement.
TCATGCAATTTCTGTAAATGGTTTTTAACTCTTTTAAAGTTACATTTTTATCAACTTCCAATAATTTTCTGTACTCGATTACTCTTTTCATATATAATTTTAATTAAAAAAAAGAGCAACATTCTGTCTCTCTTTTGTAAATAATAGTAATAAAACTTCTAACAATTTGTCAAAAACTTCGATTTCTATTAATTGTTTTTTTTAATATAAAATAACCTCTAAATTTCTTTAGAGGTTATTAAATAATATTAGTAGCGGGAACAGGACTCGAACCTGTGACCTTCGGGTTATGAGCCCGACGAGCTGCCTACTGCTCTATCCCGCGATCTTAGAGTGCAAATATACAACCAAAATCGGGATTCGCAACAAAAATTTTAAAAAATGTTTTATTTCCTCTATTGCTCTGATATGATTACCTTTGCGAAAATTAAATTATAATAAATGTCGCACAAAGCCGGTTTTGTAAACATCATAGGAAATCCAAATGTTGGAAAATCAACCTTAATGAATGCTTTTGTTGGAGAACGATTGTCAATTATCACTTCCAAAGCACAAACCACCCGCCACCGAATTTTAGGAATTGTAAACGGAGATGATTTTCAAGTAATTTTATCGGACACACCCGGAATTATTAAGCCGGCCTATGAAATGCAAAAATCCATGATGGATTTTGTTAAATCTGCTTTTGAAGATGCCGATGTTTTAATTTATATGGTGGAAATTGGTGAAAAAGAACTTAAAGATGAGGACTTTTTTGCTAAAATTATTAAAGCGAAAATTCCAGTTTTATTACTTTTAAATAAAATTGATAAATCCAATCAAGAAGAACTAGAAGTTCAAATGGATCTTTGGAAAGAGAAAGTACCCAATGCAGAAATATATGCCATCTCGGCCTTGGAAAATTTTAATGTACAAGAGGTATTTGCTAGAATTTTAGCATTATTACCCGAATCTCCTGCGTATTACCCTAAAGATGCTTTAACCGATAAACCAGAACGTTTTTTCGTGAACGAAACCATTCGGGAAAAAATCTTATTGAATTATGATAAAGAAATTCCGTATTCAGTGGAAATTGAAACGGAAGAGTTTCTGGAAGACGAAAAAATCATCCGAATTCGATCAGTGATTATGGTTGAACGCGATACCCAAAAAGGAATCATTATCGGACACAAAGGTGCTGCACTAAAAAAAGTAGGCATGCAATCGCGTGAAGATTTAGAGAAATTTTTTGGCAAACAAATCCATATTGAACTGTTTGTAAAAGTAAATAAAGACTGGAGAAGTAATCAATACCAACTGCGTCGTTTTGGTTACAACCAAAAATAAAATCCTTTTAAAAAGCAACCATTTCAAAATTGATTTTGCTCAAAAAGGCTACTTGCAACTTTATTTTTTTTCTTTACTTTTACACCTTTACACGAACGAATTAATTGTATTATTAGTTTCTAAATAATTCCCAAATGACTTTTCAAAATACCCGCGAATTTGCTCAGCAACTTGATGCACAAGACGAATTAAAATCGTACAGAAACGAATTTATTTTTCCGCAACACGAAGGGAAAGATGTGATTTATTTTACAGGAAATTCGTTAGGGCTTCAGCCAAAAAGAACCAAGAAATATGTAGATGATGTCATGAACGATTGGGCTAATTTGGCTGTTGAAGGACATTTTTATGCAGAAAAACCTTGGTGGGATTATCAAGAACGATTTGCAGAACCTTTAAGCAAACTTGTTGGCGCAAAACCATCAGAAGTTGCAGTAATGAATACCTTAACGGTAAACTTGCACCTATTAATGGTTTCGTTTTATCGCCCAACAAAATCTCGATACAAAATCATTTGCGAAGAAAAAGCATTCCCATCTGATCAATATATGTTTCAATCACAAGTGAGTCACCACGGATACAACCCGAGTGAAGCTATTATTGAAATTAAAAGACGCGAAGGCGAACACAACATAAGATTAGAAGATATTCTATCCAAAATCGAAGAAGTGGGAGACGAATTGGCTTTGGTATTATTTGGCGGTGTAAACTATTACACCGGGCAAGTATTCGACATGAAAGCCATTACCGATGCCGGACACAAAGTAGGTGCTAACGTAGGATTTGATTTAGCACACGCAGCCGGAAACATTAAGTTAGATCTTCATAATTGGAATGTAGATTTTGCAGCTTGGTGCTCTTATAAATATATGAATTCGGGACCAGGAAATGCATCTGGATGCTTTGTTCATGAAAGACACCACCAAAGTAATTTGCCACGATTTGCAGGTTGGTGGGGACACAATAAAGAACGCCGATTTAAAATGGAACCTACTTTTGATCCCGTTCATGGAGCAGACGGTTGGCAAATAAGCAACCTTCCTATTTTATCACTGGCGCCCTATTTGGCTTCTGTTGATATGTTTGCCGAAATAGGAATGGAAAAATTAATCCAAAAAAGAAATCAAATCACTTCCTATTTAGAATTTATTTTACACGAAATAGCTACAGAAGTAACAAGTACATTTGAAATAATCACACCTTCCAATCAAGAGGAAAGAGCGTGTCAATTATCGGTATTTTTACATGGTGAAGGACGAAGTTTATTTGATTATTTAATGTCAAATGGAGTAATCACCGATTGGAGAGAACCCAATGTAATTCGACTTGCGCCAGTGCCATTATACACTTCCTACGAAGACATGTATGAATTTGGACAAATCTTAAAAAGAGGAATTTTAGAAAACAACTAATTTATTGCCATCTAAAAAATGACAAAAGAACAACTTATCAATAGCTTTGACCCTTCGCAACCCGGTTTATCGGATGCTACCATATTTGGATTACCTTTTACCTCCGAACAATCGGAAATCATAATCATTCCGGTGCCTTGGGAAGTAACCGTAAGTTATGGCGCAGGAGCATCAGAAGGTCCCGAAGCGGTTTTGGACGCTTCATTTCAGGTAGATTTAAATCATCAAGATTTTCCAGAATTATGGAAACTCGGAATGTACTATTCAGAAATTCCAGATACATGGAAATCCAATTCAGATAAATACAAAGCACTTGCACAACCTATTATTGAAGCATTAGAAAATGGTGAAGTAATTGCCGACATACCTCATCTACAATCGGATTTAGATAAAATAAACTTCATTTGTCGTGACTTGCATACCGAAGTAAAAGAAAAAGTATTGTATTGGATGGCCAAAGGCAAAAAAGTAGTTTTACTTGGTGGTGATCACTCTACTCCACTTGGATACTATGAAGCTTTAGCAAGTAAACACGATAATTTTGGTATTCTGCATTTAGATGCCCACATGGATTTGAGAATTGCCTACGAAGGGTTTACCTATTCGCATGCATCCATAATGTATAATGCCTTGCAAATTCCTCAAATTTCAAAAATTGTACAAGTCGGAATTAGAGATTTTTGCGAGCAAGAAGTGGATGTAGTTCAACAGTCAAACGGTCGAGTTTTAGTTCATAGTGATTCTGATTTGAAAAAAGAAACTTTTGAAGGACATACTTGGCAGCAACAATGCGAGGCTATTATTGCTTCGTTGCCACAAAAAGTATGCATCAGTTTTGATATTGACGGAATGTACCCTTGGTATTGCCCAAACACAGGAACTCCAGTTCCGGGTGGATTTTCATTTGAACAAGCAACTTATCTTTTCAACCTTTTAGCTCAAAGCAATAAAGAAATTATCGGATTTGATTTGGTTGAAGTGGCTCCAGGAGAAAACGACGACTGGGATGGAAATGTTGGTGCTAGAATGTTGTTCCACATGTGTGGTGTCTTAGCAAAAAACAACGGCATGAATACCGGAAACAAGATCATTTTCCCAAGAAAATAAACCTGCTTTTTTTAAAAATTAACATCAATTAGGAAGTAAATCATTTTTGCAATGCTTTATTTTCTACATTTGGTATTCAATAATTTTCAGATGAAAACATTCAAAAAAGTCCTTCTTTATATTGCCTTACTTCTTGTGTTAATTGCAGTTTCGGGGTATGGTTATTTAATCTATACCAAGCCAAACTACGAAGGAGAAATTTCTTTAAAAAATATTTCAAAAGAGACCACCGTTTACTTTGACGATTATGGTGTGCCGCATATTTATGCAAGTAACCAAAAAGATGCCATGATCGCTCTAGGATATGTACATGCGCAAGACAGATTGTGGCAAATGGAACTTCTAAGAAGAATTGCACCGGGAAGATTATCGGAATTATTTGGAACTAAAGCTTTAAAAAACGACCTGTTTTTTGCCGGAATTGGCATTGATGAAAATTCAGAAAAAGCAGTAGCTCAAATTGATAAAAATTCGGAAACTTATAAATTGTCTATGGCCTATGTTGATGGAATTAATCAATACATCGCTGAAGGAAATACCCCAATCGAATTTAATTTATTAGGCATTCAAAAAGAGAAATTTACCCTTAAAGATGTTTATAATATCTTTGGTTACATGTCTTTTAGTTTTGCTATGGCACAAAAAACAGATCCTTTGCTAACTGATATTAGAGATCAATTTGGAATGGAATACCTGAAAGATTTTGGAGTTGATGGCTCATTGGGAACCATGCAATTAAAAAACTACAAAGGAGAAGTAAACGATTATGCCGAAATTTCAAAATCGATTTCAAGTCTATTAGAAACTTCACCGGCTCCTGCTTTTATTGGCAGTAACAGTTGGGTAATTGGCGCTCAAAAAACCAAAAACAACAAAGTAATTCTAGCTAACGATCCACACATAATGTTCTCGCAACCGTGCACTTGGTATGAAGCACATATTACAACACCGGGTTATGAAATGTACGGCTACTATTTGGCTGGAGCTCCATTCCCATTACTTGGACATAATAAAGATTATGCCTACGGATTAACCATGTTTGAAAATGATGATTTGGATTTATTTCAAGAGGAAAACAATCCGAAGAACAGCAATCAATACAAAACTCCAAAAGGTTTTGTAAATTATACCCTTCGCCAAAAAACGATTAAAGTTAAAGACAGTACTTCTGTAACGGTTAACATCAAAGAATCAATTCATGGCCCAATCATGAATGGTTTGCTAAATACCTTAACGACCAAAAAACCGGTGGCCATGTCTTGGATTTACACCCAACAAAAAAATCAAATTCTGGAGGCAGTGCATACGTTATCCCATTCAAAAAATTTAAAAGAATTTCACCAAGGAATTTCATTAATTGCAGCACCGGGATTGAATATTATGTATGGCGATGCTAAAAATAATATTGCTTGGATAACATCTGGAAAATTGTACAAATTGGATCCATCGGTGAATGGTAATTTCATTATGAATGGTGCCAATGGAATAGATGATAAAAGAGAATTTTTAGACTTTTCAAAAAATCCAAAAGCTATTAATCCAAGTTGGAATTATGTATATTCTGCCAACAACCAACCCGAAGCAGTTGAAGGTTATTTGTATCCGGGATATTATTTACCAAAAGATCGTGCCACTCGAATTAATAATTTATTAGAGCCAAAAAATAATTGGACGAAATCAGATGTGCAAAAAATGATCTTCGATAATACTTCGGCAACCGCATCTTCATTAGTTGAAAACTGGATCACTTGCATTGAAGGAAATAATTGGAATGCTAATGAAAAGCAAGCTTTAGAATCGTTAAAAAAATGGCAGGGATCAAATAATCTTCAAGAGACCGCTCCTACTCTATACAACAAATGGATTTCTTGCTATTTATCAAACACCTTTAAAGATGAACTGGGAGAAGAAAATTTCAAATCTTTTCTGGGAACCCATATCATGAAACAAATCATTGAATCGCAAAGCAAAAATGAAACTTCGGTTTGGTGGGATAATTTGGCCACAAAAAACAAAAAAGAGTCCAAAAAAGAAATATTAACGCAATCATTTAAGGAGGCAATTGCGGCACTTGAAAAACAATTAGGCACCAATCCATCACAATGGACCTGGAACAAAGTACATACTTTAGAGCACCAGCATCCAATGGGGAAAGTAGCTGCGCTTAGAGGTTTATTTAATGTTGGACCTTTTGAAGCAAGTGGATCAAATGAAGTCATCAATAACTTAATGTTTTTATATAATGACGAAGGGCTTTATGATGTAAAAGCAGGGCCTTCAACGAGAAGAATTATTGACTTTTCTAATATTGAAAATAGTGTGAGTATATTGCCAACAGGACAATCGGGCAACCCAATGAGTGAGCACTATAGTGATCAAGCCGAAATGTACAACAAGGGACAATTTCGAAAAATGAAACTAAACAAAAAGGAAATAATAAAAACTTCCACCAAACTAGTATTTATCCCTAATAAATAATTCCATAAATTTGCCAAACCGCTTATAAATTAAAATGCAAACTCCACAAAAAATTGCAATTATTGGTTCTGGCTTGGTTGGAACATTATTGGCAATCTACCTCAAAAAACAGGGGCATACAGTTCATGTTTACGATCGAAGTTCAGATATTAGAACTGTTGCTTTTTCGGGACGATCCATTAACTTGGTGATGTCTAACAGAGGCTGGAAAGCTATGCAAGATATTGGTCTAGAAGAAGAGATTCGAAAAATTGGTATCCCAGTCGATAAACGTGCAATTCATACTCTAGATGAAGATTTGCAATACCAATATTATGGTAAAGAAGGGGAAGCTATTTTTTCATTGTCTCGAGGCATATTAAATCGCAGAATGATTGATTTAGCTGAAGAAGCTGGAGTAGAATTCTACTTTGATCATAAAATTTGGGATGTCACACTAGCAACTGCAACACTTCATGTAGGCGAAACGGAAAGAGGGGAATGGGAAGATTTAAAATACGATAAAATTTTTGGAGCCGATGGCGCTTTTTCAAGAATTCGACACCGAATGCAACGTCAAAGTATGTTTGATTATTCGCAAGAATTCATGAAAATTGGCTATAAAGAATTGCACATTCCTGCGAATGCAGACGGCACCCATAAAATAGATAAAAACTCACTGCATATTTGGCCTCGTGGGAATTTCATGTTAATGGCATTATCCAATTTAGATGGTACCTTTACCTGTACCCTATTCATGCCTTTTGAAGGAGAAAACTCTTTTGCCGAACTAAAAGACGAAGCTACTTTAGTAACTTTCTTTGCAAAGTATTTCCCAGATACTAAAGCCGTAATTCCAGATTTGGTTAAAGATTTTTTCAAAAATCCAACCAGTTATTTGGCAATTATGAAATGTTATCCATGGACTTTTGAAGATAAAGTAGCACTTATAGGTGATTCGGCTCATGCTATTGTTCCTTTTTATGGGCACGGAATGAATGCCGGATTTGAAGACATTTCCATATTAAATGAAATGATAACAAAATATGGTGACGATTGGAAAATGATTTTTTCTGAATATGAAAAATCGCGCAAACCAAATGCCGATGCCATTGCCGAACTTTCAAGAAGAAATTTTGTAGAAATGAGTTCGAAGACTGCCGATAAAAAATTCCTACTTCAAAAGAAAATCGAAAAATGGTTTTCAGACAAATATCCAACCAAATGGATGCCACTTTACAGCCGGGTTACTTTTAGTTTGCAGCCCTATTCAGAAGCATTAGCCATTGGCGATTTGCAAAATAAAATCATGGAAGAAGTAATGCAAATTCCAAATATTGAAACAAAATGGAATAGCGAAGAAATTGAAAACTTCCTATTAGAAAAACTGAAAACTTCGGTTTAGTTTTCTTCTCGGTGTACTTTATTAAAATCAAATGCCGGCCGGCACACGGAAATGTATTCGCAAGGTTCTTCAAAAGGATTTGAATATTGAACCCGTGTATTTTTATCTATTTTTATTGATTGCCCTTTCTCTAAAACAATTATTTCCCCTTCAATAATAAATTGCTTTTTTCCGGATATAATATAGGTGTATTCCTCAAATTCTGGAGTTTGAAACGGCTCACTCCAATTTGGTGGAGCAATCATATGTGCAATAGAGAGATCACTATTTCCTGTGGTTGGAATTCCATGGTGTTCTTCTATTAATTTACCATCAGTTGTTGGAACAATAAATGGCTTGTTCTGGATAAGGTATTTTTTTACCATCTTTAAAATTAAATTAATTAACTTTTTTTTATAAAATTGAATACAATAATAGGTGTTTTTTTCGTTTTAAAATTAGTGAAATTTACTGTTTTTTTACTCAATGTTAAGTTAATGTTACCAAATTTAAATTTAACATTTAATCCACAATTAAAAAATTAAAAAATATTTTTTTATTACAACTAAAAAATTAAATTTGTTGCCAATTCAAGTTTATTAGAACTAAAACTTATAAATTATTAAAAACTATTAAAATTAAAAAAAATGGCAAACGCAAAAAAAGAAAACGGAAGTAATGGCGGAGGTATGATGACTGGAATTATCATCGCATCTTGTATTGTTGTAGGACTTATTGTATGGAAATTCATCATGGGAGCTCCAGGTAATTTCGAGAATGAAAAAGCAATGATTGAAGCTGGTGCTGAAGCTGGTCACCCAAAAGCAGGTAACTATTTAGCGATGGTATACAAAGGAGGAGCAATTGTTCCTGTATTATTAGGATGTTTATTAATGGTTATTGTTTTCTCTTTTGAAAGATTTTTTGTTATTTCTAAAGCTTCAGGAACTGGAAATTTAGACAAATTCATGTCTGCAGTTCAAGGTGATATCGCTCAAGGAAATATTGATAGCGCTATTGCTGCTTGTGACAAGCAACAAGGTTCTGTAGCAAATTCTATAAAATCAGCTTTAGTAAAATATCAAGAAGTTAAAAAAGAAGGATTTAATAGCGAAGAAGCCGCTGAAATGATTCACAAAGAAATCGAAGAAGCTACTTCATTAGAAATGCCAATGTTAGAAAAACACATGACTATTCTTTCTACTTTAGTATCTTTAGGAACTCTTGCTGGATTATTAGGAACTGTAACTGGAATGATTAAAGCGTTTGGTGCGTTAGCATCTTCTGGAACTCCAGACCAAGCAATGCTTGCAAATGGTATCTCTGAAGCACTTATTAATACTGCAACTGGTATCTCTACTTCTGCTTTAGCAATTATCATGTACAACCTTTTCACTTCTAAAATTGACACATTAACTTATTCTATTGATGAAGCAGGTAATGCAATTGTTAATTCTTACAGAAGAATGAAAGGTAGTAATAAATAATAATTAATTTTTTTGAGATACTTTATTTCAAAAAATTAACAACAAAATAAAAAATGGCTAAAATAAAAATGTCCAAAAAAGCAGCATCTATTGACATGACCGCAATGTGTGATGTGGCTTTCCTTTTGCTTACGTTCTTCATTTTGACCGCTACAGCAAAACAACCAGAGCCATTGCCTGTTCAAACACCTGCTTCTACAGTTCAAACTAAACTTCCAGAAACTGGATTAGCTACATTAACAGTTGGTAAAAACAGTGTTGGTGAAAGTGTATTCTTTGGAATGAAAGACAGAGATATTCGTGCTGCAGCTTTAGAATCAATGGGGCAAAGCCGAGGAATTACATTTACTGAAAAGGAAATTGCTCAGTTTTCATTAATTGAAGAATTCGGTGTACCTGTGTCTGGTTTGAAACAGCTTATAGCGATGTCAAATGCCAATAGAAATAAAAGCGGAGTGCAACTAGGAATCCCTGCAGATTCATTAAATAATGAATTGAAAGATTGGATCATGTATGCGCGTAAAGCAAGTATTGACTTAAAAGACAAAGAATTGGACTTCGCAATTAAAGGCGATGCTAAACAACAATATCCACAAATAAGAAAAATTATGGATATGTTACAAGATCAAAAAATAAATAATTTTAGTTTGGTTACGGGTTTAAGAGCTAAACCTAAAACTAATTAATTCTATTTTTTGAAATAATTATAAATTTTTATACAAAAACTATAAAATGGCTGAATTAAATACTGGCGATAGTGGTGGTGGCAAAGGCGGCAAAGTAAGAAGTAAAAAACAAAACTCTAAAGTAGATTTAACTGCAATGGTGGATTTGGCTTTCTTACTAATTACCTTCTTTATGCTAACAACATCTTTATCAAAACCGCAATCTATGCCTTTAGGCTTGCCTGCCAAAGACGATAAAGAAACTAAGATACCACCTGTAAAAACAGACCAAAGAAGAACGGTAACTGTAATATTAGGTGCAGGAGATCAAATAAAATGGTTTCACGGATTGCAAGCTGCTCCAGAACCTAACGGAGCTCCAAAAACTACTGATTACAGTAAAGATGGAATACGTAAAATTTTACTTGATCGTGTAGCTTCCATTCCTGTAGTAATGGGTGATAAAGAAAAAGGAATGATTGTTATTATCAAACCTACTAAAAAATCTACTTATAAAAACTTAGTAGATATCTTAGATGAAATGGCAATTTGTAAAGTGCCTACCTATGCAATAGTTAATGATTTTACCCCAGAGGAAAATAAATTAGCTGAGGAATTAAACAAATAATATGCCTTTTGGTATTAAATAAAATTACAAAAAGATGAAAATAGACCTATTAGGATCAAAGTGGTTAGACATCGTTTTTGAAGGGCGTAACAAAAACTATGGTGCGTATCTATTGCGTAAGGAAAACAGCAAAAACAATCTTAAAGCATTAGCTGTAGGAGCAGTTGTTTTTGCATTGGCAGTAGCTTCACCAATAATAATTGACTTTATCAGTAGTGTTACGGCAACAACTGACGAAGGACTACACGACCGAATTACAACAGTGAAACTTCCTCCAAAAGAAGAAAAACCAAAGGAGGATTTAAAACCACCTCCACCACCAAAACCAAGAGAAGATGTGGTGAAGTTCGTTAAACCTGTTGTTGCGAAAAAAGAAGATGTTACAGAAGAACCACCAAAAGTGGAAGATATCAAAGACAAAAATCTTGGTAAAGAGAATATTGAAGGAGATAAAGATGCTGCTTTAACAGCTGACCCTCCAGGAAACGGACCACCTCAAGACGTTGTAGATGATAATACTATTTATAATTCTGCTGGAATTGAGGTACAACCAGGATTTCAAGGTGGAATGTCTAAATGGTATAGCTTCCTTCACAATAACTTTTCTCCACCAGAAGAACCTGGTTTAAAAGGTAAAGTAACTGTTTCGTTTGTAGTAGAAAAAGATGGAACTTTAACCGATATTAAAGTATTAAAAGATATTGGATATGGATCAGGAAAAGAAGCAGAAAGAGTAATGCGTAAAAGTCCTAAATGGACTCCAGCAGAACAAAACGGAAGAAAAGTTCGTTGTGCTTTCGTTCAGACTTTCTCTATTGAAAATCCAGACGAATAAATGTTTAAGCAAATACTTAACAACTATAAGAAGAAATCGCTTAAAGAGCGATTTCTTCTATTTATAGGTATTTTGTTTCTTATGATATATTTAACACTTGGAACAATACTAATTTTTTGGAGCACTTTCCCAATTCGAATGGAAACCAAATACCGAATCGCTTTAGGCAGCTTATTAATTGTATATGGAACGTTTAGATTTTGGAGAATATTGAAAACCGATTCTGATGATTAACATTTCAAAAAGAATAGCATTTACACTTTTTGCAACAGGATTTATTTTTGTTGCGCTATTATCATGTAAAAAAGATAAAAGTGAAGAAACTATTTTAACTGGTTCGACATCTATTCTTGTTGATGAATCTATATTTCCTATTGCTGAAGATCAAATGACCGTTTTTGAAAGTCAATATGATGCAAAAATTAAATTAATTCCACAATCAGAAAAAGAATGTGTGCTTTCATTTGTGTCGAATAAAGCCCAAACCATAATTTTGACAAGAAAGTTAAATTCTAAAGAAAATAACTATTTTAAAAACAAAAAGATTAAACCTTTAGAAACACCTTTCGCAATTGATGCAATTGCCTTAATTAAAAACAATAAATCAAAAGATACTATTCAAGATATTTCAGAAATTGTAGCTTTTTTAAATGGAAAACCAACCAAAATAAAAGGTTTAGTTTTTGATAATGCCAATTCTAGTTCTACTAGATATTTATTAGAATTAGCAGGATTAAAAAACATTCCCGAAAAGGGCGTTTTTTCATTTAAAACCAATAATGAAGTAATTGATTACGTATCACAAAACGAAGGTATGATTGGAGTTGTAGGAATGAATTGGATTTTTCAACCTACAGAAGCAACAAAAAAAGCATTAGAAAACATTACTGTATTAAGTGTTAAAGACAAAGGATCAAATGAATATGTATATCCTAGTCAGGAAAACCTAGGAATTAGAAAATATCCTTTGGCACGCGTTTTGTATATTATCAATTGTCAAGGTTATGATGGATTAGGAATTGGATTTGCCTCTTTCATGGCGGGTGAAACCGGACAACGGATAATATTAAAATCAGGTCTAGCACCAATGCGCGAACCAAGCAGAAATATTAGAATTAGAAATAAAATTGAAAATTAATAGAACTAAATAAGATGAAAAATTTTAAAATTTTAAGCCTCGTTTTTATAACATCAATTGCAGCAGGTTATGCTCAAGATATCGACCAAGCTAAAAAAGCTATGGACGCAGAGCAATATGAAAAAGCAAAAGTAGTGCTTAAAAATAACCTACAAGCAAAACCAGACAATGGTAAAGCTGCATTTTTACTTGGTAACATCTACCTAAAACAAAACATTGAAGATTCAGCAAAAATATTTTTTCAAAGAGGGCTTTCCACTTCAGACGGGGTTAAATTAAGTACTATTGGATTAGGTCATATTGATTTAGAAAATGGAAATACTGCTGCTGCTCAATCAAAATTTGATCAAGTTTTAGCTCAGTTAAAAAAGAGAGACATTGAAGAATACGTATATATTGCGCAAGCGTATATGAATAATTCAAAACCAGATTACAAAGCGGCCATCAATTTATTGACTAAAGCTCAAACAGCAAATCCAAATGACGCGAGTATTAAGTTAGCATTAGGTGATGCTTATTATGGTGATAGAAGCCAAAATGAGGCATATGTTTCTTATAGAGATGCCTATGCTATTGACAATTCTATGTTAAGAGCAAAAATGCAATTAGGAGTATTATTAAAAGGAGCTAAAGCATATGAAGAGGCAATTAAAGCTTATAATGAAGTATTAGCGATAAATCCTAATTATGGTCCTGTTTTTAGAGAATTGGCCGAAACCTATTATTTATGGGCAAATAATAAGACATCAACTTACACAGAGAATATTTCAAAGGCATTAAGCAACTATGAAAAATACTTGAGCCTTACCGATTATTCATTACCATCCCGTATGCGTCATGCCGATTTCTTAATCTTAGCAAAGGACTTTAAAGCATTAGAAGCCGAAGCAAATGAAATGAAAAAATTAGATAAGGTGAATCCGCGTATCTTAAGATATTTAGGTTATTCTGCTTACCAAAATGGGAATTATGACTCGGCTATTAGTGCCTTAACTGAATACATTACAAAAGGAACTAACAAAGTTATTGCAGCTGATTATTACAATTTAGGATTAGCAAAAGTGGCTAAATCTATTGCAGCAGATGGCAAAACAGTGGATGCTGCAGCCTTAAGCATGGGAACAGCAGATATTAAAAAATCATTAGAAATTGATTTAGCCATTGCAAATGGTTTGAATGAAGTAGCTAAAAAATACTTTACTCAAAAATTATATCCAGTTGCAAGTGCCTTATTTGAACTAGCTATTACTAATCCCGACTCAAAAAATTATCTAGAGGACAATGTATATTATGGTCTTTCAGTATTAACTGAAAACAGAGGTAAAGAACTAAAAGATGTGAATATGGTTGCGCTTCAAAATGCGGACAAAGCTATGGATGCCGTTATTACCGCAACTCCTAACTATCAAGAGGCTTACTTATATAAAGCTAGAATTAACAGCACTATGGAGAAAGACGATGTTATGGCAGCTACTTATGAAAAATATTTAGAAATAGTTTTAGCAAAAGGAGAAGCTGAAATAACAAAAAATAAAACTAAAGTTACTGAGTCTTATAACAGTATAGGTGCTTTTCATGCTAATACCGATAAGGCTAAAGCAAAAGAGTATTTTGCAAAAACATTAGCGTTAGATCCAACAAATACGTATGCTACAGAATCTTTGAAAAAATTAAAATAATTTAAAGATTACAACAACAAATAAAAAACTCGTTTAGAATTTAAACGAGTTTTTTTTCGTTTGATATTTAACCGGTAAGGTGCTAGCAATAAATAGCAATAGAAAGCGTTCTATTGAATCAAAAAACATATTTATGTCAAAAATTTCTGCTTGTTTACTAGTCTTGTTTATTTGTTCTTTTGGATATTCTCAAAAGACAGTTACCTTGAAAGGGAAAGTAATTGAAGAAACTACCAAATCTCCTATTCAATCAGCAACGGTATATCTTTCAAACGCCAAAGATTCTACTGTGATAGATTATACTATTACAGATAATAACGGAAAATTTGAATTCAAAATAAAAAAAATCACTAAACCTGCATATCTTAAAGTAGCTTTTGTATCGTATGAAGATTTCAAATTGGCATTAAAAAACATTGACATTGATAAAGATTTTGGAACCATTGAGTTAAAAAATGCTATAAAATCACTTAACGAAGTAGTTTTTAAAGGTCAGGCGCCACCAATACGAATCAAGAAAGACACCTTAGAATTTAATGTTTCCTCTTTCAAAGTAAGACCGGATGCCAATGTAGAAACCTTGTTAAAACAATTGCCCGGAGTAGAAATTGATACCGATGGCAAAATTACGGTTAACGGAAAAGAGGTCAATCAAATATTAGTAAATGGGAAACCCTTTTTTGATAAAGATGGAAAAGTAGCCTTACAAAACCTTCCTTCCGACATTGTAAATAAAGTACAAATTACCGATACAAAAACCAAAAAAGAAGAAAAAACGGGAGCCGCTGCAAGCTCCAATTCGGCAAGTATCAACCTTACCATTGATGAAGAAAAAAATAAAGGTTTTTTTGGGAAAATAATGGGCGGCAAAGGATCTGATGGACGGTATGAAAGTAGTGCCTTAATTAACTATTTTAAAAATAAAAGAAAAATTAGCGTTCTTGCTTCTTCCAACAACATCAATTCTATTGGGTTTTCAATGGATGAAGTTTTTGATAATATGGGTGGTGGGCGAGTGAGAAATATGAATACCTATTCCGATGGTTCTTTTAGTATAGATGGGAGACGCTATGGAGGAGGAAGTGGCATTACACAATCTAACTTAGTTGGGATTAATTATTCGGATGAATGGACTAAAAATAGCGAATCGTCATTGAGTTATTTTTACTCGGGAGCCAATACGAAAAACGACAATAAAACCACCCAAATTAACTTCTTACCATCTGGAAATTTCATTACCAATTCTAATTCCAGTTCTAATGAAGACCGCTATACTCATAATGTAAGTTCGGTTTTTGAATATAAAATAGATTCCTTAACATCTTTAGTAATAGAACCTAATTTTACAAAATCGAATACTAAAAATAGAAATTTAGCTGTCCAAACTTCTCTTGATGCTACCAATGCAATACTTAATTCAAGCTCTTCTTCAACTAATAATGAAAACGATGCCAATACGTTTAACAATACTTTATCTTTTACAAAATCATTCAGAAGAAAAAATAAATATTTGAGTTTGGTTTTTGAAAATGAAAACGGAACTACTACTGAAAATGATTACATTCAATCGAATACTGTTTTTTACCAAGGAACTGTAACAGAAGACAACAGAAATCAGTTTAATAAATCGAAAACAATAAATGCTAACTATAGAACGGAGTTTGAATTTACGCAGCCAATCACTGATTCACTTCAAATAAAAGTTGGCTTAGAATATAAAATAGACAAAAATAAAGACAGCCGAAACTCCTTTGATTATGATCCTTCCAACCAAACTTACTCTATTACAAATGATTTATTAACAAATGCTTTTAATTCTACCGAGAAAACATTCACACCAAATACTGGGATAATTTTCAACAGAAAGAAATACAATTTAAATGTAAATTTAGGAACCAATATTATTAATTTTAATAACGATGCTACTTATTTAAATGTAAATTCTACTCTTAATAAAGAATTTATTTTACCATATATGAGCGCCTATGGAAATTATAGTTTTACCAAAACTAAAAATTTACGGATAAATTACAATTATTCCTATGATCTTCCTACAGCACGACAAATGCTTCCTATCGAAGATTTAGCAAATCCATTAAATACTTATATAGGTAATCCTAATTTGGAGTTGAATAAATATCACAATATTTATTTCTCTTATAGAGATTATGATTATGCTACCAAATCCGGATATGGCATGTATACTGGAGGTAGTTTTTATGACAATCAAATAGTTGCTTCGGTTTTGTATGATGAAAACAGAAAAAGAACAACTACCTATGCTAATGTTTCTGGGACATATAATTCTTGGCTTGGTGTATATTGGAATAAAACCATTAAAAAAGATGCCAATAAATACCGATTTGAATTGCGTATGAATAACAATTTCGGATTTTCTAAAGGATATACCGATAATGAAATGTACCAGGCAAAAACTTATAGTTTTACTCCTAGAGTAAATTTTACCTATGAATATGGCGAGCTATTAACAATAAATCCCTCTTATAATTATTCGTATAACACCACTAATTATACCAATTATGTTATTAGTTCAGCATCTAATTATACGCATAAATTCAATTTACAAGTAACCAATTATTATCCAAAAAATTGGATATTCGGAAACGACTTTGGCTATACTTATAATTCAAATATTGCAGATGGATTTAAAAAAGATTTCTTTTTATGGAACACGAGTTTGTCTTATGGATTCTTAGAAAAGAAATTAATGGCTAAAATAAAAGTGTATGATTTGTTAAATCAAAATCAAAGTGCAACAAGAACAATCTCCCCAACTACAATTCGAGATGAGGAAAACATGGTATTAAAACGGTATGTAATGTTTTCTTTAACTTACAAATTAGAAAAATTTGCTGGGAAAGAAAAAAAACAAAGCGACCGATTCAATTGGTAATAAAAAAACTCGTTTAGATACTAAACGAGTTTTTTTATTTCTTCTTACCAGCTTCCTCCTGCTCCGCCACCAGAGAATCCGCCGCCGCCAAAGCCGCCACCGAAACCTCCTCCAGAAGAACCGCCGAAGCCACCTCCAAAGCCGCCTCCACTGCTTCTTCCTAAGCTGCTTAAAACTATAATATCCAATAAACTTGGAGATCGCATCAATCCTCCGCCTCCGCCATTGCCTTTACCATTTCCTTTCACACTCGAAACGATAATTAAAACAATCACAAAAAGCACTAACATGATTACAATAGGAGATACACCATTACTCAATCCGTGTTTTCTTGTGCCTTTATACTTTCCTTTTAGAACATCAAAAATAGCATCAGCCCCTTTATCTAATCCATTATAATAACTTCCTGCTTTAAATTCGGGTATAATTATTTCACGAACAATTTCACCGGTAGTCCCTGCTATTAATTTGTCTTCCACACCATATCCAGGTGCAATCCATATTTTATGATCTTCTTTAGATAATAAGATAAAAACGCCGTTGTCTTCTTTCGCTTGACCAACTCCCCATTCATGACCCCATTTAGGAGCTAAGATTCCGATGTCTTCTCCTTTCAGATTATCTATGGTTACAACAACAATTTGCGTAGTTGTTGAATCGGAATAGCGAATTAATTTTTCTTCTAATTGTTGTTTCTCCGAATCGCTTAATACTTTAGCATAATCATAAACCGAAGTTTGAAAACTAGGTTTTTCTGGAATGGTAAATTGTGCTAATCCAATTTGTGCAAACATACAAACTAGAACTATCCAAAAGGTTTTCGAAAAATTCATTTTATATTTCATAATTCTCCTTTTGAAAGTTCGTTTGACAATTCGTTGGTATCGTCCTCTTGATGTGGGAAATAACTTTTTAATTGCTCTCCCGCTTTAAGAATTCCATCTACTAATGCTTGCTTGTTATTTCCCAATTTAAAATGGTTTAACATCACCTCCTTAGTAGAGTCCCAAAACGAATTGGTTACCTTCTCATGTATGCCTTGATCCCCGCAAATAGCAAATTGCTTGCTTTGGGTAGCCACATAAATTAATACACCATTTCGTTCTTGTGTGTTTTCCATTTGTAATAAATGGAAAACTTCCACTGCTCGCTCCATGGGAGCAATGGAAGTTTCTTTTTCGATATGTACTCGAATTTCACCAGAAGTATTTTGCTCGGCTATACGAATAGCCTCTACCACTTCTGCCTCTTCTTCTTTAGTTAAAAAGATCTCTTTTGTAGACATTATTAAAACTTAACTTCTACTGGTTTATCAGCACCTTCAACCGCTTGGAAATATGCTTTTTCTTTGTAGCTTTCTAAAAACCAACTTCTTGGCATTGTCAAAATATATCCGTTATATTCTTGAACACTTTCATTAAAACGTGTTCTAGCAGTAAGAATTTGATTTTCGGTACTTGCCAATTCATCTTGTAATTTCAAGAAATTTTGGTTCGCTTTTAACTCCGGATATTGTTCAACCGATACCAAAAGTTTAGACAAAGAGCTACTAACTCCGCTTTGAGCCGAATTAAATTGGGCCAATTGCTCAGGAGAAATATTTCTAGGATCAATAGTAATTGCAGTTGCTTTTGCACGTGCTTCAATAACTGCTGTTAACGTACTTTTTTCAAAATCGGCAGCACCTTTAACGGTGTTTACTAAATTCCCAATAAGGTCATTTCTTCTTTGATACGAAGTTTGTACATCACCCCAAGTTTTTTCAGTTGCTTGGCTAAAACGCATTGCGCCATTTTTAACTCCAATTACCCAGCCAAAAATTCCAAAAACAATTACTAGTACTAATCCAATTCCAATAATCCAAGGTAAAAATTTTTTAAAATCCATTTTTTTTTAATTTAAAAGTTATTTGTTGTTTTTATTTGTTGTTTATTATTCTCTTTCTACCTGACAAAAGGTATACCAAACCTGCAATACTGCCACAAAAAATTAATCCGATGATCCACATAAATTTTTCAGAACCTTCAATTTTATTTGACGATTTAATTTCGGATATAGCAACAATCCAAAAAACAATCATCGACACAAGCCCAATAATTAAAAAGGATTGAGCAAAAGGATAATGCATAATTTTAGAGAGTGACCCCAGTAATACAATCAAAATTGATACCGTAAAACTGATATTTAAAATTTGTATTTTTTTCATTTAAAGACTGTTTTTTATATTTGAAAGTTCTGCTTTAATCCCTTCTAATTTGGCAATAATGTCAAATTTATCTAAGGTTTTTTTCTGACCTTCTTTTAAGTGGGTTTTAGCACCATCTAGCGTGAAGCCTCTTTCTTTCACCAAATGATAAATCAACTGCAAGTTTTTCACATCTTCTTGAGTGAACATGCGGTTTCCTTTTGCGTTTTTCTTAGGCTTCAAAATATCAAACTCTTTATCCCAAAAACGAATAAGCGAAGCGTTCACGCCAAAAGCCTCGGCAACCTCACCAATACTAAAATACAACTTGTCTTTTGATAAATTTATCTGCATAGTTTCCTGTTTATATTAAATCAAACCTAGTCTAACGACTGGTTCTCTAAATTAGCAATTTTTGAAATAGCCACATATTCTGCAGCCGAAATATTTCCGTAATAAAAATTAATTGGGTTTACTACTTTCCCATCTTTATGGACTTCATAATGACAATGTGGCGCTTGGCTTCTGCCAGTACTACCAACAAATCCAATGATATCTCCTCGTTTCACTCGTTGACCAGCGCGAACTTTGTATTTGCTTAAATGACCATATAAAGTCAAATAACCATAGCCGTGATTGATTTCAATGTGATTTCCATAACCCGATTTTGAATTATCTGCATTTTTTACAACCCCGTCACCTGTAGCATAAATTGGAGTTCCGGTTCTAGCCGTGAAATCCATTCCTTCATGCATTTTTCGTGCTTTGGTAAAAGGGTCACTTCGATATCCAAAACCAGAAGCCATATGCTTTAAATCTTCATTTTTTACCGGTTGAATTGCCGGAATAGCACTCAAGAACTTGTCTTTTGCTTTCGCTAATTTTAAAATTCCATCTAATGATTTTGATTGTGCTACCAAAGCATTAGCTATTCTATCAACTTTCTCGGAAGTATTAATTACCAATTCCGAATTATCAAAACCTTCCAGTTCTTGGTATCTTTTTCTATCAATAATACCTTGACGTTTCTCACTCGAAATGGGAGCCAAATTAAAATAAACACGATATAAATTATTATCTCGATCTGCCATCTCCGATGCCACTTGATCTAGTGCATCTATTTTTTTATATAAAATCGCATAATTAAGTTTCAAATTTTCAATTTCTCGCGCTTGAACCTTGTCTTTCGGCGTTTCAAAGTAAGGCGTATTCATCAAAATCACGAAGCATAAAAAACCAAATAAAGCCGAGGCCAATAAAAAAAGTGCAGGATAACCGTACTTTTTTCGCTTTTGAGGCCCTATTATTCGATAAGCTAAACTTTCTGGATCGTAATAATACTTAACTTTCTTCGACATTTCTTAAATTATACTCTTATTGAAAGAATAACAATAGTTATACGAACAAATTTATGAAATGTTTCAATCAAATCTAGAATTAAATAGAAACATTATACTTATTTAATTCTAGTTATTAATATTTCTAATAAAAATCTAAATTTGTGCCTTAAATTAATATTCTGTAATTATGAAATTTAAATTATCCTTTTCATTTTTCTTTTTTGTTTTGATTGCTTTTTCGCAAGAGATAAAGGATACAGTAAATCTGCCATTTGCAATTGCCAAAGAAAAACAACTTTCAGAAGAAGACTTAAACAACAAAAAAGAAGGGATTTATGTTACTGGCGTTCCTGATATTAGTTCTGATCCAGTTAATGGTTTTGGGTATGGTGCCGAAGGATCTGTTTTTTTTAATGGAAAAAGATCAGATCCATTTTTTAAATTTACTCCTTATAGAGCAGAATTAGGTATTGCCATTTTTAATACTACAAAAGAACAAAGGGAATTAATACTTCGACTAGATGTACCTTATATATTTGATACTAAATGGCGATTTCGAGCTGAAGCTGGATATGAAAGCAACCCAAATTTATTATATTTTGGTAAAACTGAGAGCTCTTTAAATGGGTTGTCCTATTATCCAAATGGAGACAATTCTCTTCCTATAGTTACAAACGCAAACTATTCTGATTATGAAAATAATTTGGATGAAAACAATCAATTTTATAATACCTACATTAAAAAAGAATACATACTAAACGTAAGCCTAGAACATTCCTTTATGGAAGGTAGATTTCGAACTTTATTTGGAATTGAATTTGCCAATGTAGGTATTTCAACTTTCAATGGTAATAATCTATTGCAAAATGAAAATAGTGCAAATCCTCTTCTTGGGATGGGAAATAATAACGTAGGTATTTTTCAATCTGGATTAATTTTTGACACACGTGATTTAGAAACTGATCCAAATCAAGGTATTTTTGCAGAACTTACTAATGAACTTTCTTTAAAGGCATTTGGTTCTACTTTTAATTTTAATAAAACTTTTTTTCATGCTAATTTCTATCAAAAATTATTTCCAAAATTGATTAAGAAAATGATATTTGCTACCCAATTTGCTTATGGATATACCGCAGGAGACTCTCCTTTTTTTGAATATCAAGATCAGTGGAGTTCAGAAGGAAGTATTGAAGGGCTTGGCGGGGCCCATACGCTAAGAGGATTTAAACAAAATCGATTTTTAGCAAGAGTTATGAATTTTAATAATTTTGAAATCCGGTATCGATTTGCCCAAACTCACTTTTTAAAACAGCATATTGCATTAAGCGGAGTTCCATTTATGGATATTGGGGGAGTGTGGGATGATATAAATAAAAGCTTTAGTTTGAACAATTACAGGTTTTCAGAAGGAATTGGTTTACGTATTGCTTGGAATGTAAATACAATACTTCGTTTTGATTATGCTGTTTCTAAAGAAGACAATCAATTTTTCTTCAATTTTGGACATTCGTTTTAAGTATAGTAATTCACCAAATTTTATTTCTTTACAACTTAAAAAAAGTTATATTTTTGTGAAATATATTTAATACAGAATAATTGGGTTACATACACAATTTTTGTAATTAAATGAAAGTATCAATAGACCAATAATCAAAAATGAAATCACAAGACATTCGCAAGCAATTTCTTCAATTCTTTGAAAGCAAAAGCCACTTAATTGTTCCTTCTGCTCCTATCGTTTTAAAAGACGACCCAACCCTAATGTTCAACAACTCGGGGATGGCGCAATTCAAAGAATACTTTTTAGGAAACGGAACTCCAAAAAGCAAGCGAATAGCTGATACCCAAAAATGTCTTCGTGTTTCTGGAAAACACAATGATTTAGAAGACGTAGGTTTTGACACCTACCACCACACCATGTTTGAAATGCTTGGAAACTGGTCGTTTGGAGATTATTTTAAGAAAGAAGCAATCAATTGGGCTTGGGAATTATTGACCGAGGTTTATAAAATTCCAAAAGAGAATTTATATGTTTCTGTATTTGAAGGAAACCCAGAAGAAAATGTACCTTTTGATCAAGAAGCTTGGGATATTTGGAAAGAACTAATTGACGAAGACCGAATTATTTTAGGAAATAAAAAAGATAATTTTTGGGAAATGGGAGATCAAGGTCCTTGTGGTCCTTGCTCTGAGATACATGTTGACTTACGTACTGCAGAAGAAAAAGCGGCAGTTTCTGGAAAAAGTTTAGTGAATAACGACCACCCACAAGTAGTTGAAATTTGGAATAATGTATTCATGGAATTCAACCGTAAAGCTGATGGGTCATTAGAAAAACTTCCGGCGCAACACGTAGATACTGGAATGGGATTTGAGCGTTTGTGTATGGCCTTACAAGGAAAAACATCCAATTATGACACCGATGTATTTACACCGCTTATTGAAAAAATTGAAAAAATCACCGGATTAAAATATACTTCCAATGAGGTCATTCTGAACGACAGTGAAGAATCTCAGAAGCAAAACAAAACCAATATTGCCATTCGAGTAGTAGCCGATCACGTTAGAGCGGTAGCCTTTGCAATTGCAGATGGTCAATTGCCTTCTAACAATGGAGCAGGTTATGTAATTCGCAGAATATTGCGCCGTGCCATTCGTTATGGATTTACTTTTTTAAATACCAAAGAGCCTTTTATACATAGTTTGGTTGAAGTATTAGCTAATCAAATGGGAGAATTTTTTCCGGAGATTAAAGCGCAACAACAATTTGTTACTAATGTAATTCGTGAAGAAGAGGCTTCTTTCTTAAGAACTTTAGATCAAGGTTTACAATTATTAGATAAAGTAATTGCAGAAACCAACGGAAAAACAGTTTCTGGAGATAAAGCATTTGAATTGTATGATACTTTTGGATTTCCAATTGATTTGACGGCTTTAATATTAAGAGAAAAAGGATTCGAATTAGATGAAGCAGGTTTTAATGCAGCAATGCAAGAGCAAAAAAACCGTTCTCGTGCCGCATCGGAAGTTTCTACAGAAGATTGGTCCATTTTAATTCCGGGTAATGTAGAAACCTTTGTGGGTTATGACCAAACAGAAAACGAAGTTAAAATCACTCGAATTAGAAAAGTTGATTCGAAAAAAGACGGCGTTTTATATCAAATTGTTTTAGATACTACCCCATTCTATCCAGAAGGTGGAGGACAAGTTGGTGATAAAGGAACTTTGACATCTTCTAACGAAACCATCCAAATTATTGACACCAAAAAAGAAAATAATTTAATTCTGCATTTCACGAAACAACTGCCAGAGAATATTTCTGCTCGTTTTGTAGCTAAAGTAAATACCGATTTAAGAATTGCTACTTCAAAAAATCACTCGGCTACCCACTTGATGCACCAAGCATTGCGCGAAATATTAGGAACTCATGTAGAGCAAAAAGGATCTTTGGTAAATGCAGATCGTTTGCGTTTTGACTTTTCTCATTTTAGCAAAGTGACCGATGAAGAAATCAAAAAAGTAGAGGATTTTGTAAATGCTAGAATCGAAGAGCAATTACCATTAATAGAAAGAAGAAGCATTCCAATTCAACAAGCTTTAGATGAAGGCGCAATGGCTTTATTTGGAGAAAAATATGGTGATACGGTTCGTGCGATTAAATTTGGCCAAAGTATGGAACTTTGTGGTGGAATTCATGTGAAAAACACCGCAGAAATTTGGCATTTTAAAATTGTTTCTGAAGGTGCTGTTGCAGCTGGAATAAGAAGAATTGAAGCGATAACTGGAAATGCAGTTCGTAATTATTATACGGCTCAAGAAACTGCATTAGCAGACATTTCAAGTGCATTGAAAAATCCACAAGACACTATAAAAGCAGTGGTTTCTTTACAAGATGAAAATGCAAAATTAAAGAAACAACTGGAGCAGTTAATGAAAGAAAAATTAGACGGATTAAAGAATATTCTTACCTCTGAATTTGAAGTAATTAACGGCATTAATTATTTGGCAAAACAAGTAGATTTAAGCATGGGAGCTACCAAAGATTTAGCTCAGGCTATTGGAAGTTCGATTCCAAATTCATTTGTAGTTCTTGCTTCTATCGAAGATAATGCGCCAAATATTCACTGTTATATCGCTAAAGAATTAGTAGCCTCAAATAATCTTAATGCCAATGTGGTAATTAAAGAATTAGGAAAATACATAGACGGAAATGGTGGAGGCCAGCCCTTTTTTGCTTCTGGTAAAGGAAAAAATAGCGCTGGAATTAAGGAAGCTCTTGAAATGGCAATTCAATTCATAAAATAATTTATATCAGATTCGATAAATTTATTTGAAATAATCTATATTTGAATTACTAACTTTAAACTATTAAATCATGCACACACTTTCTGTTTTATTGCTTTCTGCATTTTCATCCTTATTAGTAGGTTTTATTTGGTATAATCCTAAAGTATTTGGTACCATTTGGATGAAAGAAGCTGGAGTTTCAGAAGAAAAACCAAACACAGCTACGATTGTTAAAACCATGTTAGCTGCCTATCTTTATGCTTTCTTAATTTCATTTGTAATGCAATTTTTGGTAATTCATCAAAGTGGAGCACTAGGAATGATTGGTGGTGATGAAGCAAAAGCACTTCCTTCTTACAGCGCATTTATGGCTGATTATGGCACTGCGTTCAGAACTTTTAAACACGGAGCTTTACACGGATTTATGACTGGTTTATTTTTCTGTTTACCTGTAATTGGTGTTGGAGCATTATTTGAAAGAAGAAGTTTTAAATATACTCTTATCGCTGGTGGATATTGGATTATCACCTGTATGCTTATGGGCGGAATTATCTGCCAATGGATGTAATTACTAATTAATCTAAATACTAGAATCGTTCTATTTTTTGTAGAGCGATTTTTTTTAATTTGAAAACAACACTCAGCCATACTATTTATTCTTCGGCAGCACAACTTCCTGAAAACTGGAATGAATTAGCTGTAGAAAATATTTTCTTAATTAAAGAATACATAGAAATATTAGAAAAATCGGGGCCAACAAACATGACCTGCCATTTTATTGGTATTTTCAATAATTCGGAATTAGTAGGGATTGCAATTTCGCAGTTTTTAAATTTAAATCAGTTGGATTCTTTTGGTGATCGAGATAAATGCATCAAATCCAGTGTGAGAAATATTGTATTCAAAAACTTTTGCTCTCATGTATTGCTTCTTGGAAACAACATGCTGACCGGGCAAAATGCCTATGCATTTTCAAATAAGATAGACAAGAACGAATTGCAATTAGAATTGCTAAAAGCAATGGATACCTTAAAGGAAAAGTTAAAAAAATCCGGAAAGAAAGTGCATATTTCAAGTTTAAAAGACTTTGAATCTTCAGAAATTGACGAATTTAATCCGCAATTACTTAAAGAATATTTTCAGTTTTCTACCCAACCAAATATGGTTTTCACAATTTTAGAAAATTGGAAAACAGAGCAAGATTATATTGATGCCTTGTCTAAAAAATACAGAGATCAATACAAAAGAGCACGAAAAAAAGCAGAAGGAATCGAAAAGAGAAAATTAAATCTTCAGGAAATTATTGCACATGAAGAAGAAATATATGAATTGTATTTTCATGTAGCTCAAAACGCACCATTCAACACTTTTTTCCTAGCCAAAAATCACTTTAGGGTATTTAAGGAAATTCTAAAAGATAAATTTCTTTTTTATGGCTATTTTATTGATAATAAACTGATTGGATTCAATACTTTAATAAAAAATGGTACTGCAATGGATACCTATTTTTTAGGCTATGACGATTCCATTCAGAAAGAAAAAATGCTTTATTTAAATATGCTGTATGATATGATAGCCTATTCAATAAACAAAGGATTTCATGAAATTGTTTTTGCAAGAACAGCGCTTGAAATAAAAAGTTCTGTAGGTGCAAAACCGGTTGAAGTATTTGGCTTCATTAAACATGAAACCAAATTAATTGATCGATGTACTAAAACAATTTTCAACTATTTGGAACCAAAAACCGAATGGCAAGAACGAAATCCGTTTAAATAAATTTAGGAATTCATAGCGTCAAGTTCCCCTTGCACTTCCTCCCAATCATCTAAAAGTTTATCTAAATCTGATTTCTTTTTATTGTAAGCCGTGAAGAAAGAAGCGTCTTCAATATGCTTATCATAATTAGATTCTAAAGCTTTATCATCGTGTTGAATGTCTATTTCTAATTGCTTGATTTGACTTTCAATTTTACTTAATCGATTTTGAAGTGACTTACTTTTCTTTTGATCTTCGTAGGAAATCTTGTTAGTTTCTTTGGGAGCTTCTTTTTTTATGGCATCTTTTTTCTCTACTTCGCGCATGTTTTCCAAATTACGTTGCTCCAAGAAAAAATTAATATCTCCTAAATATTCTTTTATTTTTTGATCCTTAAATTCATAAACAATATTCGACATACCTTGAAGAAAATCCCTGTCGTGAGAAACCAATAAAAGCGTGCCTTCGTATTTTTGAAGTGCCGCTTTCAATACATTCTTAGACTTAATATCCAAGTGATTTGTAGGCTCATCCATCACTAAAACGTTAATGGGCTGCAACAATAATTTACACAAAGCCAAACGATTTCGTTCCCCTCCGGATAACACTTTTACCTTCTTTTCTACATCGTCTCCACGAAACAAGAAAGAACCCAACATGTCTCTAACTTTAGATCGATTGGTATCGGAAGCCGCATTTTCCATGGTTTCTAAAAGGGTAATCTCACCGTCTAAATATTCGGCCTGGTTTTGAGCGAAATAACCAACTTGAACGTTATGCCCCATTTTTATAGTTCCGCCAAATTCGAATTCGTTTACAATGGCTTTAATAAAAGTAGATTTACCTTGGCCGTTTTGTCCAACAAATGCAATCTTACTTCCGCGTTCCACTAATAATGAAATGTCTTTTAGAATTACTTTTTCACCATAGGCTTTGGTTACATTTTCGGCTTCAACAACCACTTTACCTGGAACTTTTGAAACCGGAAATGAAATATTCATCACGGAATTATCATCTTCATCCACTTCAATACGCTCTACTTTATCCAGCTTCTTAATTAATGATTGCGCCATAGAAGCTTTAGAAGCTTTAGCACGAAATTTTTCTATTAATTTTTCGGTTTCTTCAATTTTCTTCGCTTGATTTTTTTGAGTAGCCAATTGCTTCTCTCGAATTTCATGTCTTAATTCTAAATATTCTGAATAGGGTTTATTAAAATCGTACGCTTTTCCAAGCGAAATTTCAATGGTTCTATTGGTAACATTATCCAAGAACATTTTATCGTGGGATACAATTACCACCACGCCTGGGAAATTTCTAAGGAAACTCTCCAACCAAATAATACTTTCGATATCCAAGTGGTTGGTAGGCTCATCCAGAAGCAGAATATCGTTTGACTGAAGCAACAATTTAGCTAATTCAATACGCATTCGCCACCCACCCGAAAAAGTATCGGTTTGGTCGTTAAAAACTTCGCGTTTAAATCCTAATCCTAAAAGTATTTTTTCGGTTTCTCCAACATAATTGTAACCTCCTAATAATTCAAAACGGTGTGTGTAATCGGATAAATCTTCTATTATTTGTCCGTATTCTTCACTTTCATAATCGGTTCTTGTTACCAGTAAATGGTTAACTTCTTCAAGTTTTTTCTCAACTAATTTTATTTCGGTGAATGCTTCGTAGGCTTCTTCTAAAACGGTTCTTCCGAGTTCAAAATCAATATCCTGTCTTAAAAATCCAATTTTAACTTCTTTTTCGGTTGCGATTTGTCCTGAATCGGGTTTGAAATCACCTGCCAAAATTTTAAGCATGGTAGATTTTCCGGCACCATTTTTTCCAACAAGACCTACTCGATCTCCAGAACCTAATCGAAAAGTTACTTCTTCAAATAAAAAAGAGCCCCCAAAGGAAACCGATAAATTATGGATATTTAGCATAATATTTGTTACAATTGTTACATTAAAAACTTTCGTAAAGTTTACCTTTGTAGAAAATTTTTGCAAATGTTAAAAAAAGGATCCAAATTATATAGCATTTTAACAGGAACTTGTCCTAAATGTCATGAAGAAAGTATGTATTGTGAAAAAAATCCATACAAATTGAGCAGTATTTATAAAATGCACGATACATGTAGCCATTGTGAAACAAAATACATGATTGAACCTTCCTTTTTTTATGGGGCTATGTATGTGAGTTATGGAGTTACCGTGGCAATTGGAGTAGCGATTTTTGTTATCTTAAATGTGATCTTAGGCTTGCCTATAAAAACCACCTTTATTGGAATTGGAGTTGGATTAATTGCATTAATGCCCGTTACAGCAAGATTAGCTCGTAACATCTACATCAATATGTTTATTAGCTTTGATAAAAACTGGAAAGAAAATTCTTAATTCTGCGAATGTCGATATTTTTATCCAAAGGAATGTTGTCCTCAATATGATTGAATAAACATTTAGCCATTGCAGGCGCAAGCATAACTCCGCGAGTCCCCAAGCCATTTAAAACATGCACATTATTATATAATGGATGCGTACCTACTAAAGGCCTTCTGTCTTTGACGGTAGGACGAACTCCAGCATAATGTTCTATAATTTCAAAATCGCAATCTATTAATTCTTTCAATTCTGAAACCAATTCTTGTTTGGCAGCTTCAGTAGGAATATTGGTTTTATCTTCCCAATTATAGGTTGCTCCAACTTTATATAAATCTCCCCCAACGGGGATAATAAATATGGACGACTTTACAATTACATCTAAGTTTAAATTTGGCGCTTTAATAAGCAATAATTCGCCTTTAGTTCCATCTAGAGGTAAAGTAGAAAAAAATGGATTAGAAAGCATTCCAAAACCTTCAGCAAAGACAATGTTTTTAGCTTTAAGATCTTTATAGATAACAAAGTTCTCTTGAACTTCTAATAATGAATGGTCAAATGTTTCATCTCGAAATAACTTCATCGAAATTAAATTGTCTTGATAGGCTTCTTGCAACAAAGCGGTATCTACATAGCCGGAATGCAATACTTCACCAAAGTTATACGAAGAAGCAATACAATTGTATTTGGTTGTAATTAATTTAGTTGAAAGAAAACGGGAAAGATTTGGCTTATCAGATGCGGTGAACCAATTATTTTGCTCTTCTACAGAATGAAATTTTCTTAGTAAGGGTAAATTATAATCTAACTTGACATTCAATTTGGATTCTAAAGAACCATAAAATTCATATAATAAATCCAATTGCTCTCCAGCTTGCCATACTTCGCTAAATCGCTTTAATATGACAGGATTATAAAGCCCTCCTGCAATTTTGGTAGAATTTTGAGAATCATTATTAATTACCAAAATAGACTTACCATTTTGCAAAGCCACTTCAGAAATAGCAATTCCTGCCAAGCCAGAACCTACAATTATATAATCGAGCATTAAAATAAAATTAGAAAAAAATTAAAGCATAAAAAAACTCTTACCAAAGGTAAGAGTTTTTAATAAGCTATGAAATTATATTAATAAGTCCACATATCTTGTTCGAAATCGCGAATTTTATCTTTCACTCTTTCTGATTCTAATAATTGCATTTGAGCATTGTCTTTCATATAATCTTGAATTTCTCTGTCACCATATACATTTTCTTCCTTATAAATCACACCATTAAAATGACGAGAATTTAAGAGTTGATCAAATGTGATTGGCATGGAAGAATTTCGATCATTAAATGCTTTTGCTTCATGTAATACATCACGAACTGATGGAAAATAAACCCAAAATAAATCAATAGTTTCAGAGTTACCTTTTGCTTTATCCCGAGCTTCTACAGCTACAGGACAAAGTGCAAGTAATCTATATTTTAATTCACTTTGACGTTTGTCAAAATACCAAAAACCTTTTATTCTGTATCCATTAACATCAGATGCAGCTAACTCAGTAACATTAATATATTGTTTATCTAATACTTTTTTTCCAGATTTATATCCTTCAATATCTGTATTATATTCGTCAATACCAGCAGCAACAGTGTCAATATATTTAAATACTGACTCCATGTCTTTTAATGTTTTTTTAGAATTAAAATAATCATCCCCATAAACCTCAGTAATTTTACCTGATTTAATGTTGTTTAATAAAACTTGAAAAAGTGATCTACGCTCTTTACCAACAAATGCAGTATCTACAGGATAGTACATAGGAAAGTTGATTCTTTCATCAAGATCAATAAACTCCCAAGTAGTTTTACCCATTAATACATCTCTATCGTGCACATATCCATAAGGAAGTGGCTTATCGTTATCCGATTCCAATTGAGCAGCAGTTTTCTTACCGATTTCTGCTGGTGTTTTAGCATTTAATAAGTTAGATTGTGCATTAGAAGCTAGACTTCCTGCTACAATTACAACCGCTAGTAAAAGGTTTTTCAATTTCATAATAATTATTCTAATTGCTCTAAGTTAGTATATAACGACTGACTTAAATTTTTATTGTATTTCAAAAATTGCAGGAGCTGCAGTCTTTGTTTGAATTCCAGCGCCATCACCAATAATTTTAGTTTTAACGTCAGAAATAGTAATTTGATCTCCTTTTGTTGCTCTCGCTAAAGCAGCAATACATTGTGCATTAACTCTGTCTCCATTTACAACTATAGAAGCTTGACCAGGAACTTTCAATACAAATTGAGTTACTTGGAATTTCAAGTCATATAAGAAGTCAGGTAGTACTGCAGTAATTTGAGAAGATTGTAAACGAGTTTTAGCACCTTTTTGACTTCCAGCTGTTCCACCAATTGCGGCTTGAGGAGCAGGAATTCCTTTGATTCTAAATACTTTTTTATCAGCAACTGTTTTACCGTCAGACATTTTTCCAGTTACAGAAACCGTAACTTCTTCACCTGCACCAGGGTTTAGGTTATATTTACCATTAGCACCCGCTTTACTTAAACCAGGAGCAGAAGCAGTAACATTGTTATCACCAATACCTGCAAATGAGATTGTCATTGGGTTAGGTAAACCTCTATAAACCACATTCATTTTATCTGCAGAAATATTTGCTGAGTTTGGACGAGGGATTACTACATATTTACCTTCAAATTTCAAAGGCACAGATTTTCCATCTTCCATAAACGTAAACTGTCCGTTGATGTTTTGCTCACCAATTGATCCAGCTGTCATCGAAATCACAGCTTGACCATTTTCAATTTTACCAGGACCTTGGAAAGAAGTTGGTTTCGTATTTTCATCATATCTACCTAATACCACTTTTCCTTTAACCGCTTCACCTTGAAAGTAAGCACTTTTTTCTAATACTACTAAAGCAGTATAGTTTTTCATAGAAGCAGCTTCAACAGCAGCACCTCCAAGTAAGCTACTATAACTATCAAACTCCGCTTTTTTGATATCATTTTGCCAAGCAGTTAATTTTGCTAAAGAAGCAATTGCTGGAAAATGCTCAAAATGATACGAAAGGTATTTTTTAGTAACACCTTCTCCATCTTTAACATCTGCAGTACTAAACTTAGATTCTACATCTTTAACAATAGGTGTTAATTTAGCAGCTAAACTAGGCTCACTTGCAGCAGCAGCTTTCATGTCTGCAACATATTTATTCACTTTAGAAATGATTTCATTTCCTTTAGGAGAATAACCATCACCTTTAAACCAAGTTTCATCAATATGTGGACCTTTATCCATTGCTTCGTATGGAAGTTTCCCTGTTTCTTTATTAATTTCTACTCCGTTAGTTGCATCTGCTTTTAAAGATTGAATATAATCATAAAATTCTCTTGATACCATAGCGATTTTATCGGCAGCATTTTTTGCTGGCCCATAAAGTCCTTTATTTTCTGAACCTTTTTGATCAATCAAACTAAGCAATTTTTCATTGTTTGCTTTAGAAGCTACATTAGCGGTTTCGAATTTTTCATTCATTAATCCGAATGCCGATAATACTTCTTTTGACATATTTAATGCCAACATAGCGATGAAAACCAAGTACATCAGGTTAATCATCTTCTGTCTAGGGGTTAATTTTCCTCCTGCCATTTTTTCTAATTAGTTTGTTTAAAAATTTGTTTAATAATAAATTTAGTTTAAAACTAATTATCCTTTATTGTTCATAGCAGAAAGCATTCCACCATATACATTATTTAATGTAGATAAGTTAGAAGTCAATGATTGCATTTGATCTTTTAATTTCATGTTGTTTTCAGCAACTTCATTGTTGATTTGTGCATTTTTCTCAGCACTTTGCATTTGCATTTGGTATAAACCATTTAAAGCTTCCATTTGTGTAGCTGCTTTACTCATTTCTTCTGCATATTTCTTTTGTCCTGCCATTGCATCTACAGTTGGAGAAATTGATTTTGCTGCTCCTTCAAAGTTTTTAATGCTGTTTCCTAAGCTTGTCATTAATTCACCATCAATTTTAGCTTCTTTCAACATAGCATCTAATTTTTTAGAAAGTAAACCATCTGCATCTTCTTTAACTTCTTTTTTTGCTTTTTCTTTAGCTTGTCCACCTGCTAATTCAGGATATACTAATGACCAATCAATCTCATCTGCTGATGTTTCAAATGCTGATAATGCAAAGATGAAAGCTTCTGTTAAAAGTCCAATAATAAGAAATTGACTTGCACCTGGCCAGTGTTGAATTTTAAATAATGCTCCAACAATAACGACAGCAGCACCCATTCCGTAGGTGAATTCCATAACTCTTTTTGGCAATAATCCCATAGTAATAATAATTTTTAGTTAGTTAAGTTAATTTAATTTATTTAAGTTATATAAATACGAATAGTATTCAGGCTATTTATTTCCTGTTGATTGTGTCCCCATATAATCTTGAACAGTACGGAAACCGATGTAGCTTCTAGCTGTATCTTGGTATTCAAAATCTCTTGTTCCAACTTGAAGGAAGTAAGCAACATCTTTCCAAGAACCTCCACGAACCACTTTACGTTTGTTTGAGGTATCTGGAACATTTGGATTCATTGTAGATACAAATTCATAGGCATTTGAATCATAAGAAGAAGCAGTCCACTCAGCAACGTTTCCAGACATATTATACAAATTATATCCATTTGGTTGGAATGATTTAGCTTCTAACGTATACAATGCATTATCAGCAGCATAATCTCCTCTTTTTGGCTTAAAGTTAGCTAAGTAGCAACCTCTATCATTTGTAGTATAAGGACCTCCCCAAGGGTAGTTTCCTGATTGCAGACCTCCACGAGCAGCATATTCCCACTCTGCTTCTGTTGGTAAACGGAAATTATTAATTTGATCTCTACCTTTCTTTTTCTTAATATAGATATTTTTATTCAAAGTTCTCCATGCACAAAATGCTTTTGCTTGTTTCCAATTTACTCCAACTACAGGATAATCTGCATAGGCTTGGTGCCAAAAATAATCATTGTGCATCGGCTCATTGTACGAATAAGCAAAGTCTTTAATCCATACGGTTGTATCAGGATATACTACTGTATTTTCTGTTCTAATAAATTTACTTCTTTTACCAACTTTCGCTTTTGCAGCTGCTTCAATATCCATCCAAGAATAGTGAAATTGTATTTTTTTCACATCCATTATTCTTAAACCATTGAAAGATTCAGACATCGGAAGATACATAGTATCCATTACCTCTGTATAATACTCATCTGGGTATTTACTAGTTTCTTTAATTAATTTTATTTTACGGTTTAATTTTCTTCCAGCATACGGATCGTCAGCAGTACCTACACTGTAGTAATTTTCATACATATACTTATCGTATGGAGTCATTTTAGCTGGATCTTGATCATTAAATGCAAAATCACCAATACTTCCGGATACTTTTCCACCTTTTCCGCTTCCGCTTCCGCCTTTACCAGTTCCTGGTTTTGCACCTGTTTCATCTGCTAAAATAGCTAAACGCACTCTAATAATAGAGTCTTTTACCCATTCTACGAATTGACGGTACTCGCTATTTGTAATTTCAGTTTCATCCATATAGAACGATCTAACGGTTACCGTTTTAGTAGGCGCGTCTTGCACATTAGCTAAATCATCATCAGATTTACCCATAATATATGCTCCACCAGGCACTAATGTCATTCCAAAAGGTTTTTCTGGATGCCATTTTTTACCTTTTACTCCAACTAATTCTCCTTTGTCGTTAGATTTTCCACAGCTCACT
Source organism: Flavobacteriaceae bacterium (assembly GCA_947453195.1). GTDB lineage: Bacteria > Bacteroidota > Bacteroidia > Flavobacteriales > Flavobacteriaceae > Flavobacterium. Next base: position 77,461 of record CANGFO010000007.1, on the reverse strand, counting down.
AATAGTGTTAAAACTGATGCAAATGCAATGAACTTCTTCATATAAATTCGGTTAAATATGTATTCTTATTTCAAGGGCGTAAACCTATCTATTATTTTTTAAAAAAACAATTATTTATTTCTTAAAATTTCAATTTTTTATCAAAAATAGGTTAATAAACAAGATTATCAAAACAATATTAATTCTAAAGGTAAGAAAATCAATGCTTTTTGAATTTTACTTTGAAAAAATGCTATTTACGCGTTAATTATTAAATTATACTCTTTCGTTGTGCTTTCCACCAACGCTCGGGCAATTCTTGGTTGCAAGCAGCCAAATAATCATCATGCGAACATGGTAATAACGTATTCTTTTTTAGTTTATTGTTAACATTTGCAAAAAATGGTATTTCAATCCACCATCTTTCTGTTTTATCACTTTTATAAAACACAACATCTTCCTCTTCTGTAGGCACGGTGTACTTGATATAATTATCCTTACTGCCAAATGGATATTCGTTAGAACGGTAATGAACTCCTTCAATAAAATACCAAATTATTTGTGCAATCAGTGTCATTTCTTGATTAAACCCTTGGTGATTAAATACTCCAAAACAAGAAACTCTATCGCTAATTCCAGCATATCTAGCAAGAGCACAAATCTCTTTACCATTAAATCCATTTGGTTGAAAATTTGTAAAATTTCCAGAATCAGATGATTTCACGCAAGTTAAATCCAAACTAACTAAATCTGCATCTCTAAAAACAGGTTCAGCTACTGCTATTGAATTGCATATTTCTCCCAGACGATAGGCATCAAAAAATAGTTTCTCTATTAAATCTATTTCTTCTTGAGAATTATAATAGGTTTGAAAACCAACATTGCTATAATTAAATAAATTATTTGGTTCTTCAATTATTATTTTAGACAAATAAGAGTCGGCTAGCGCTGAGTCATCTTGTTTCGCTAGATCAAATTTTGAATCAATAGAAACCAAGTTTACCATTTGTTCTAATTCATCATAACCTCTATACAAAGCGTAAGTCAAATCTTGTGAACCTCCAATAACAATAGGAATTACGTTGCTTTTCATCAATCTTGAAACTACTTTCTGTAATGCAAAATAAGTATCTTCGGGAGAATTTCCTGGCAATATATCTCCAAGATCTGCAATGGTACTGCTCCAGTTACCCGGGAAAAGGCTGTATAATTTTAATCTAAACGTAGCTAGATCAAATTGATTATCAAATGTAGCGTCACCTCTATAGTCAGGCACACCGATAATTGCAATTTTAATTTTTGAAATATCTGGAAAATCTTCTTGAGTATGAAATACAACCTTATTAGACAAGTGCTGAGATGATAATCGTTTTATTTCAATTATCAAATTGGTTTCTACTGGGGAAAGAAAATCGAATTCCATACTATTCTTGATTTTTCCTTACTAACTGATTAAAGTAAACAAGGTGGTTTTTATTTCTTTTTTGGAGCTGCTTTTTTTGCAGCTGGCTTTTTAGCAGGAGTTTTCTTAGCAATCATTTCTTGCACTTGTTCCAAAGTTAATTTGGATGCATCAACATCTTTATTCAATTCAATTTTGATTTTTCCTTTCAAAATTACCGAACGTCCCCAACGCGCTTTTTCAATAACAATGCCTTCCTCTTTCCAATCATGAATAACTTTGTCGATGTTTTTTTGAATTTTATCTTCAATTAACTCTTCAATGTCGCTTTGAGAAAGATTATCAAAATTATATTTTCTAGAAACATTAATAAAGATACCATTCCATTTAATAAATGGACCAAATCTTCCGGTTCCTTTTTGAACGCCTTCGCCTTTATAGACTGCTATTGGAGCATCTGCTTGTGCTTTTTCGTTAATTAATTCTTGAGCTCTTTCTAGAGTTACATCTAATGGCTCTTCGCCTTTTGGTAACGAAATAAAAGCTTTTCCAAATCGAACAAAAGGCCCAAATCGACCTAAACTTACCTCAACTTCTTCCCCTTTATAAGTTCCTAAAGCTTTTGGCAACAAAAACAAATCCAATGCTTCTTTTAAAGTAATGGTTCCTATATTTTGTTCCGTACGTAAACTAGCAAATTTCTTATCCTCATCGTCACTATCTCCAATTTGCGCCATCGCACCAAATTTTCCTAATCTTACTAAAACCGTTTTCCCCGATTCTGGATGTTTTCCTAAAATTCTTTCCCCGCTTTCTCTATCGGCATTGGCCTCAACATCTTTTACATTTGGATGGAATTTATCATAAAACTCCTGCATCATTTTAGTCCAATTGATATTTCCTTCGGCAATTTCGTCAAAATCTTGTTCCACTTTAGCCGTGAAATTATAATCTAAAATCGCTTCAAAATTTTTAACCAAAAAGTCGGTTACAATAAATCCAATATCGGTAGGAACTAACTTCCCTTTATCAGACCCTGTGTTTTCTTTTAATATTTTTTCAGATACAGCATTGGATTGCAAAGTCAATTGCGTGTATTTTCGCTCTTGCCCCTCTAGATTTCCTTTTTCAACGTAATTTCTATTGATAATTGTTGAAATAGTTGGCGCATAAGTAGACGGCCTACCAATTCCTAATTCTTCTAATTTTTTAACCAAAGCAGCCTCAGTATATCGTGCAGCTGGTCTTGAATATCTTTCGGTTGCCGTGATGTAATTATTAATCAATTTTTCATTCACGCGCATAGCAGGCAACATGCCTTCTTGCTCTTCATCATCCTCATCATTCCCTTCTAAATATACTTTTAGGAATCCTTCAAATTTTATCACCTCACCAGAAGCAGTAAAAACTTCCGAATGATTATTGGCTTCTATTTTAACATTAGTACGTTCCAATTGAGCGTCACTCATTTGCGAAGCCAATGTTCTTTTCCAAATCAAATCATACAAACGCGCTTGATCTCTATCAATATTCACAGTATGTCTTGACATATCTGTTGGACGAATTGCTTCGTGCGCTTCTTGTGCCCCTTTACTTTTGTTTGCAAAAGTTCTTGGGTTTGAATATTCTTTTCCGTACGACTTAATGATTTCGGCTTGAGCCGCATCCATAGCTTCTTTAGAAAGATTTACACTATCTGTTCTCATGTAAGTAATTAACCCCGCTTCATACAAACGTTGAGCTAATTGCATGGTAATTCCTACAGGAAGGTACAATTTACGTGCAGCTTCTTGTTGTAAAGTAGAAGTGGTAAATGGTCCAGTAGGTGATTTTTTAGTTGGTTTTGTTTCTAATTCTCCAACTTTATAGGTAGAACCAATATTTTTATTTAAAAAATCTTCGGCTTCTTTTTTTGTCTGAAAATTCTTTGGCAGCTTGGCTTTAAATGATCTTCCCGCTTCATTTGTGAATTCAGCAACAATCGAATAAGATGGTGTTGCATTAAAATTTTGAATTTCTCTTTCGCGCTCAACAATTAATCGAACAGATACCGATTGTACTCTTCCCGCCGAAAGTCCGCCTTTTATTTTTCTCCACAATACCGGAGATAATTCATATCCTACTAAACGATCTAATACACGTCTTGCTTGTTGCGCATTGACTAAATTGTAATCAATTTCTCTAGGGTTATCTATCGCTTTAAGAATGGCATTTTTGGTAATTTCATGAAATACAATTCGCTTGGTTTTGCTTTTATCTAATTTTAATTCTTCAGATAAATGCCAAGAAATTGCTTCTCCTTCTCGATCCTCATCGGAAGCCAACCAAACCATTTCGGCATTTTTTGCTAATCCTTTTAATTTGGTTACCAATGCTTTTTTATCGGCAGAGACTTCATATTTTGGCAAAAATCCGTTGTTGACATCCACCCCAATTTCTTTAGAAGGCAAATCGGCAATATGACCAAAACTTGATTCCACCTGAAAGTCAGGTCCTAGAAATTTTTCGATGGTTTTTGCTTTTGCTGGGGACTCAACGATAACTAAATTCTTTGCCATTATATTTTTTTTGTTCGGCAAAAGTAGAAGTTTTTTTTAGATTTTGAGTTTTTGAATAAATTTTAAAACCAAAAAAATAATCCATAACATAAAAACAACTGTTTATGTCAAATCCGAAACACAATTAAAAGTATGTTAAACATTGCATGTCATATTGTCATATTTTCTATTTTAGTATTATCTTTGCAGTTCGATCAAATCGAAGATTTTTTTTATGGAAAAGGAAATTAATGAAAAAATACAAGGGCAAAGTTTGCTCTTAGAAACTAAAAGCGAAAATACTAAAAAACTTTACATTGAAAGTTATGGCTGTGCTATGAATTTTTCTGATAGTGAAATTGTAGCATCCATTCTTTTAAACGAAGGTTATAATACAACAGAAAATCTTGAGGATGCTGACTTAGTTCTTGTGAACACCTGTTCCATTAGAGATAAAGCAGAACAAACCGTAAGAAAAAGATTAGAAAAATACAATGCCGTAAAAAGAACCAATCCAAAAATGAAAGTGGGGGTTTTAGGCTGTATGGCAGAACGACTAAAAGAAAAATTTTTAGAAGAAGAAAAAATAGTAGACTTAGTTGTAGGTCCGGATGCCTATAAAGATTTACCTAATTTATTGGCTGAAGTTGAAGAAGGTCGTGAAGCAATAAACGTATTATTATCTAGAGAAGAAACTTATGGAGATATTGCTCCCGTAAGATTAGGTACCAATGGTGTTTCTGCGTTTGTATCTATTACAAGAGGTTGTGATAATATGTGTACCTTTTGTGTGGTTCCTTTTACTCGCGGTCGTGAACGAAGCAGAGAACCGCAAAGTATTATCCAAGAAGTACAAGATTTATGGGATAAAGGATACAAAGAAATCACACTCTTAGGACAAAACGTTGACAGTTACCTTTGGTATGGTGGTGGATTAAAAAAGGATTTTGAGAAAGCAACTGAAATGCAAAAAGCGACTTCGGTAAAATTTGAAGACCTTTTAGAAATGGTTGCCAATGGATTTCCTAAAATGCGCATTCGCTTTTCAACTTCCAATCCGCAAGATATGCACGAGCCGGTGCTGCATGTAATTGCAAAATATCCTAATGTATGTAATCACATTCACCTTCCGGTGCAATCGGGTAGCAATAGAATATTAGCAGAAATGAACCGCTTGCATACCCGAGAGGAATATAGACAATTAATTGATAAAATTCATAGTATCATTCCAAATTGTTCGGTTACTCAAGATATGATTGCCGGTTTTCCAACCGAAACCGAACAAGATCATCAAGATACCTTATCTTTAATGGAATATGTGAAATATAGTTTTGGCTACATGTATGCGTATTCTGAAAGACCGGGAACATTAGCTGGAAGAAAAATGGAAGATGATGTTCCGGAAGAAACTAAATTTAGACGATTACAAGAAATAGTCGATCTTCAAAGAAAGCATAGTGGTATGCGAACACAAGAATTTGTTGGTCAAACCGTAGAAGTATTAGTGGAAAAAACTTCTAAAAAATCGGATACTGATTTATCTGGAAGAAACTCCCAAAATATTACCGTAGTTTTTCCTAAAGAAAATTATAAAATTGGAGAATTTGTAAATGTACTTATTACTAATTGTACCAGCGGAACTTTAATAGGTAAAGCAGTTGGACTATCGGAAATGAATTAAATTTATGGAAACAGTTCAAAACATAAAACAACGATTTGAAATTATTGGAAATGATCCAAAACTCAATCGTGCAGTAGAAAAAGCAATTCAAGTTGCCCCTACAGATATTTCGGTTTTGGTGGTTGGTGAAAGTGGTGTTGGAAAAGAAAGTATTCCAAAAATAATTCATTCCCTATCCCATAGAAAGCATGGGAAATATATTGCCGTAAACTGCGGTGCCATTCCAGAAGGAACTATTGACAGCGAATTATTTGGTCATGAAAAAGGCTCCTTTACAGGCGCGACGGCAACAAGAGAAGGTTATTTTGAAGTTGCCAATGGTGGCACCATTTTCTTAGATGAGGTGGGTGAACTTCCGCTTACTACCCAAGTACGTTTACTTCGTGTTTTGGAAAATGGAGAATTCATAAAAGTAGGGTCTTCTCAAGTCCAAAAAACAAATGTTCGAATTGTAGCAGCAACAAATGTTAATTTATTTGATGCTATCGAAAAAGGTAAATTCAGAGAAGATTTATTTTATCGATTGAGTACGGTAGATATTCCATTGCCTCCTTTACGCGATAGAAAAGATGATATTCATTTATTGTTTCGAAAATTTTCGGCCGATTTTGCTCATAAATATAAAATGCCTGCAATTAAACTAGAAGAACCAGCTATAAAATACCTTCTAGGGTATCGCTGGAGCGGAAATATTCGCCAATTGAGAAATGCAGCAGAACAGATTTCGGTATTGGAAACCAAACGCGATATTTCTTTGGAAACATTGATGTCGTATTTGCCTCAAGACGGAAGCCATTTACCAAGTGTTATTCGAGATAAGAAAAGTGAAAGTGATTTTTCTACCGAAAGAGATATTCTTTACAAAGTCCTTTTTGATATGAAAAGCGATTTGAACGATTTGAAAAAATTAACTTTAGAATTAATGAAAAATGGCACCAAAGTGCAAGACATTAATCCAAATTTAGTTCAGAAAGTTTATGGCAAACTAGAGGAAGAAACATTTTTTGAAGAAACACCAAGAACACCAGCCCTAGTTAAAGAGCCCGAATTGCAAGAAGAATTTGATGATGAAGAAGATGAAACCAATTACTTACTAGCAGAAACGGTGGAAGAAGAGGAAACCTTAAGCTTGGAAGCAAAAGAAATTGAACTGATTAAAAAATCGTTAGAACGAAATAAAGGCAAGCGAAAATTGGCTGCTGAAGAACTTGGCATTTCCGAAAGAACCTTATATCGAAAAATAAAACAATACGATTTGTAATTTAATACATCAATGATATATAGAAAATAATATCTTTGACTTTTAATTCTTAAAATGAAAACAACAAAATATTTAGCATTACTATTAGTAACCTTAACTTTAGCGAGTTGTGGTGCTTATAATTTTACAGGAACTGGAAAAATTGATGCTAAAACATTTCAAGTGAATTATTTTCTAAACAATGCCCCGTTGGTTCAACCCGGAATTGAAAGAACGTTTACATTAAAGCTTCAAGATTTAATTCAGAATCAAACCAATCTAAACTTAGTTCGAAGCAACGGAGATTTAACCTATGAAGGGGAAATCACCAGCTATACCATAACACCCATGGCTGCTACAGCCGATTTAAAAGCAGCACAAAACCGATTAAGCATAACGGTTAATGTACGATATGTAAATAAAAATAAGGACACCGATAATTTTGAAAAGTCCTTTTCATTTTATTATGATTATCCTGGAGACCAACAATTAATTGGTTCCTCCTTAACAACTGCATTAGATGTGATTTTTGAAAGAATCACCCAAGATGTTTTTAATGAATCCCTTGCAAAGTGGTAATTTGTAAAAAGATTATATTTGTAAATTATATTTCTAATTAATTGAACGCAACCGATTTTACTTATTTAATCAATAAACCAGATGCTATTAATGAGCGTCATAATGGGGCTTTGGAAAAAATAATGGAAGAATTTCCTTATTTTCAAAGTGCTCGTGTTTTACGATTGAAATATTTGTACAATCAAGACAGCTTTAAATATAATTATGCTTTAAAGGTTGCCGCGGCGTTCACCACCGATAGAAGTGTGTTGTTTGATTTCATCACTTCGGACTCTTTTGTAACGGTTCAAAACGGACTTTACGATCAAAAAGTGGCCGAATTAATGAATATGGATGTAGTGGGAAGCGAAGTTATTGAAGCCACTCACACATCAGAAAACACCAATACATTAGAACAATCAATCCTTTCTTCTATTGCACAATCGAACCCTATTCAAGAGGAATTAAAAGAAAAATTGGAAATTGGAAAACCAATAGAATTTACAGTTAATGAAAAACACTCTTTTCAAGAATGGTTACAAATTTCAAGGTTTAAACCAATAGAAAGAAAAGAAATTCCTGTTAAAGAAGAAAATTTAGATAAAAAGAAACAGTCAGAAATCATTGATACTTTTATTGCTACCAATCCTAAAATTCCGCCTGTAAATAAAGATATTCCGGTATCTAATTACATTCCGGTTGAAGAGGACAAATCGTATTTAATGACCGAAACCCTAGCAAAAGTATACCTGGAACAAAAAAAATATACTAAAGCAATTCAAGCTTATGAAATATTAATTTTGAAATATCCAGAAAAAAGTAGTTTCTTTGCAGACCGAATTTTAGATATTAAAAATTTACAACAAAATAATAATTAAGTAATGAGCACATTTTCAATCTTTTTAGTATTAATAACAATCGTTTGTTTTTTACTAATCATCGTTATCATGGTACAAAATCCTAAAGGTGGAGGTCTTTCTTCTTCAATTGGTGGTTCTACTCAATTGGGTGGTGTACAAAAAACAACCGACTTTTTAGATAAAAGTACTTGGGTATTAGCTGGAGCTTTAATTGTTTTAGTATTACTATCTAGTTTAAGTTTCACTGGATCATTAAGCGATAATAATAAAATTATTGATGCATCACAATCTGCTGCGCCAAAAACAACTGAAAAAACTACACCTGCTGCACCAAAACCTGCTGCAGCTCCTGTAAAAAAATAAGTTCTTTAAAAAACTAAAATCAAAGAGGCGGTTTCAATGAAACCGCCTCTTTTTTATTTATAAAATCATCTCTTCGTAGGGAACCACAATAGTAAAGCCCCGCTGATTAAAATAATGCGTTGGATCTTCTTTAGAAATAACCATCACGAAATCACCTCCCCAAGCGCCAAGACTTTTTACAATTCCGTCAAAATCACTAAACAATGTTTCTTTCACAGTTGGTAATTCTAATACCATACTCATTTCAATTTCGTGCGTTTGAATTGCTTTAGCAAATTCATTCACTTCAAGTGTGCTAGCAACGGTTTGAGTAATTTGATTAATCACTTCAATAGAATCGTTAATTGCTCCGCGTTTTTCAAGATATAAGGTAATGGCCTCTTTACTACTTTGCTTTTTATTGAGATAAACAAAATGTATTTTGGAAGTAAAATCCGGATGAAAAGCAATAGTTTCTACAACTGGTTTTTCGTCAACTAATTGATAAATAATGGCTGAATTATTTTGGGCGCAAGCCAAATCATATCCACTTCCACCAAAACTATTTTTGAGCAATACATACGCATCAATACCAAGCCATTGTGCGATATTATTGATTAATGTCGAGGAAGTTCCTAGCCCCCAAAATTTAGGAAAAGTTAATTCGGAAGTCACTTTATACCCTTTAGATTCGGTTATAAAATTAGAATTCAATTTATAGGCTTCGTGCAAAATTTCAATTAGTGTTTTTTTAATATTATGCACCTCATCTACAACCTTTTTTTTAATAATTGAAGAAAAAGGAATGGTTGCTTCAAACCAAATACTGCCATCATGATCATAACTTACCCAGTGTATAAGCTGATTGGAATCTACTTCTTCTATGGTAAGATTTTGACCAAATTTGGTAGGCAAAGCCAATGATTTAGCTCCATCTAATACAACATATTCTCCTGTAATTAGTAATTTTCCGTTGCTATAGAAGGTGCTTGATGCCATTTTATTTTCTTAAATTTTCAATTAATTCCACAACAGATGCGTGAGAAACGGTATTGTTTTCAAAATGTTTTGCAATGGCAATTCGTTCATCTTTGGTAGCTTGAAATTGATTCAAAATGTTATTCAAATGCATTTTCATATGCCCTTCTTGAATTCCAGTAGTTGTAAGAGAGCGCAAAGCAGCAAAGTTTTGAGCCAATCCTGTAACCGCAACCAATTGCATCAACTCATGCGAGGAAGGCATTCCTAAAATTTCTAATGCCATTTTTACCAGTGGATGTAGCGAAGTCAATCCGCCAACAGTTCCTAATGCTAATGGAATTTCAATCCAAAAAGTAAAGATTCCATTTTCAATTTTAGCATGGGAAAGACTTGAATATTTTCCATTTCTAGAGGCATAAGCGTGAACTCCGGCTTCTACAGCACGAAAATCATTTCCTGTTGCAAGCACTACTGAGTCTACCCCATTCATGATTCCTTTATTGTGGGTCACCGCTCTGTAAGGCTCTACTTCAGCAATAGCAACGGCCTGAACAAATTTTTCAGCAAATTCCTGTGGATTTTCAATATTTTTTTCTGCTAATTCTTCTACTTTACAAGAAACCTCAGCGCGAACAATGCAATTCGGAACATAATTAGACAGTATACTCATTACCACCTGAAGATTCTTTTCTTCTTCGGTAAAAAAACTGTTTTCTTGCGCTTCAGCTTTTAAAGTTTTAGCCAATTGTTCCAGACAAGAATTAATAAAATTAGCACCCATGCTGTCTTTGGTTTCAAAAGTAACATGCAGTTGGAAGTAATTTGCTAATTCTTTGGTTTTATTTTGCAGTGTTATATCTAAAATTCCGCCACCGCGTTTTTGCATGTTTTTGGTAATGCTTTCGGTTGCTTCAAAAAATTTAGGTTTGATTTTTTGGAAAAAATCTTCCAATTTTTTCAAATCTCCTTTATAAATAAAATGCACCTGCCCTATTTTTTCAGAACTTAAAACCGAAGCTTTAAATCCGCCTCTTGTACTCCAGTATTTTGCCGATTTTGCAGCAGCAGCAACCACCGAACTTTCTTCAATAACCATTGGAATAGAGAAATACTTTTCATTTACTAAAAAATTGGGCGCAATACCCATGGGTAAATAAAAATTAGTGATGGTATTTTCGATAAATTCATCGTGAAGTTGTTGCAATTTACTATCCGAATTCCAATATTGTTTGATTGTAGCAACAGCATGCTCTGGATTGGAAAAATAAGTGGTTGCAATCCAGTTAATTTTATCGTCTTTGGATAATTTAGAAAATCCCGAAACAGCGTTATTCATTTAAATACGGATTAATTTCAATTGGTCACAAATATACGGTTTCCATTTTATTGTACTTATTGGTTTTAACAAATTATAAAATAAATAATAGTGTATTTTCTACAAAAAAATAGTTTTAATTGAAAATTTTCACTAAAATTGAAGTCGATTATTTACACATAAAAATATGAAATTATTTAAATTATTTTTCTGCTTATTTCTTGCAAGTTTTTCATTAATTGCACAGCAAAAAATCACCGTAGAAGAAATCTACACCGGTGCCTTTCGCGCCAAAGCAATGGACGAATTACAAGCATTAAAAAACACCAATCAATACACCGTTCTTAACACCGATAGATCAACTAGAAGTCAACAAATTGAACTATTTGACTATGCTACTTTACAAAAGGTAGCCACATTAATCGACACCAAAAACATTCCTGCGCTTGCAGATGGAATAGACAGTTATACCTTTAGCAACGATGAAAAACAAATTCTAATTGCAAACAATTCCAATCCTATTTTTCGTCATTCCTTTACTGCTGATTATTATTTATACAATATAACAACCAAAGAAATTTCAAAGTTATTTGAGCAAGTTCAAGAGCCAACTTTCTCCCCTGATGGCACTAAAATTGGTTATGCTAAAGCAAATGATTTGTTTATTTTAGATTTAAAATCCAACAAAACAACTCAGGTAACCATAGATGGAAAGAAAAACGCTATCATTAATGGAATTACCGACTGGGTTTATGAAGAAGAATTTGCTTTTGTAAGAGCTTTTGACTGGAGTGCCGACAGCAAAAAACTGGCGTATATTCGTTTTGACGAAAGTGAGGTTCCTGAATTTTCGATGAATATTTATAAAAAAGACTTGTATCCAACAGTGGAAACTTTTAAATATCCGAAAGCTGGAGAAAAAAATTCGATAGTTTCTTTATTCATTTATGATGTTGCCGCTGGTGCATCTAAAAATATTGCTTTAGGGAATTATTCTGATTTTTATATCGCTAGAATGAAATGGACTAACGACGCCAATACCCTTTGTGCACAAGTAGTAAACCGTCATCAAGATAATTTAGATTTGCTATTTATTGACGGAAATTCAGGTGCTGCAAAAGTGGTTATGAATGAAAAAGACGCTGCATATGTAGATGTTACCGACAACCTAACTTTCTTAAAGGACAACAGTTTTATTTGGACCTCAGAAAAAGATGGATTCAACCATATTTACTTATTTGACAAAAATGGTAAGTTGAAAAACCAAGTAACTAAAGGTTCATGGGAAGTTACTTCTTATTATGGTTTTGACGAAAAAACAAAATCCATTTACTACCAATCAACCGAAAACGGATCTACCGTAAGAGACATTTACAGAATTTCGCTTGACGGAAAAAATAAAGTAAAGTTATCTCAACAAATAGGAACCAACAACGCAACTTTTAGTCCGAATTTTGACTATTTTATTAACACCTATTCTTCGGCAACTACACCGCCAACTTATACTTTGAATAGTTCAATAGACGGTAAACTAGTGAAAGGAATTTTAGACAATGGTTCTTTACTTGAAAAATTGAAAAAATACAACCTTCCCGGTAAAGAATATTTTGAACTAACAACTGAAAAAGGACATAAATTAAACGCTTGGATGATCAAACCTAAAGATTTTGATGCGAACAAAAAGTATCCTGTTTTTATGTATCAGTACTCTGGACCAGGATCACAACAAGTTGCAAACGATTGGTTAGACACGAACGACATGTGGTTCATGATGTTGTCGCAACAAGGCTACATCACCGTTTGTGTTGACGGAAGAGGAACCGGATTTAAAGGTGCTGCTTTCAAAAAAATTACTCAAAAAGAATTGGGTAAATACGAAGTAGAAGATCAAATTGATGCGGCAAAAGTTCTAGGAAGTTATACGTATGTAGATAAATCTAGAATAGGAATTTTTGGATGGTCTTTTGGAGGATTCATGGCAAGCAATTGTATTTTGAAAGGTGCCGATGTATTTAAAATGGCGATTGCAGTAGCTCCGGTTACCAACTGGCGTTTTTATGACAGCATTTATACCGAGCGCTACATGCAAACTCCGCAAGAAAACGCAAGTGGATATGACACGAATTCACCTATAAATTTTGCCGATAAACTAAAAGGTAATTTCCTTTTAATTCACGGAACTGCCGATGATAATGTGCATTTTCAAAATTCAATGCAATTTGTAGAAGCATTAGTGCAAGCCAACAAACAATTTGATTGGGCAGTATATCCTGATAAAAACCACGGAATTTACGGTGGAAAAACCCGAATTCAGTTATTTAATAAAATGACGAATTACATAAAAGAGAAACTATAAACTAAACTAAATAAAAACTAAAACAATTATTATGAGTGAACAAGTAAAAACAGGACATCCAAAGGGACTTTGGGTATTATTTGGAACTGAAATGTGGGAAAGGTTCAACTTCTACGGAATGCGTGCTCTACTAGCCCTATTCATGGTAAATTCCTTAAAATATCTTGAAGCAGATTCTTCTATTTTTTATGGTGGATTTTTAGCGTTATGTTATTTAACACCAATGTTAGGTGGATTTGTATCCGATAGATTTTTAGGTAATAGAAATTGTATATTACTTGGGGGATTATTAATGGGAATAGGTCAATTATTCTTGTTTTTTAGTGCTACCATATTCGGTTCTAATCTTGATTTTTCTAAAACCATGATGTGGTTAGGATTATTTATTATCATTTTCGGAAATGGATTTTTCAAACCAAATATTTCTTCAATGGTGGGTAGTTTATATCCAAAACAAGAAAAATCTAAATTAGATACTGCCTTCACCATTTTCTACATGGGGATTAACTTAGGTGCATTTTTAGGTCAATTTATTTGCCCTTTTATCGGAGACGTTAAAGTAAATGGGGTTCAAGATCCATTTGCATTTAAATGGGGATTCCTTGCAGCTTCATTAGCCATGTTTACAGGTACGCTTGTATTCTTCTTTTTGAAAAATAAATATGTTGTAACTCCAGAAGGAAGAGCAATTGGAGGACTTCCAAAAAATAATACTTCTGATGATTTTGAAGAAGGAGAATCTCAAAAAGCCGACTTTAAAGCTAAATCTATGTATATAGCTTTTGGAGTTTTTGTTGTTACTTTCTTTGTATTTAGATATTTACTAGTTGGAGAATTCGGCATTTCTTCTTTTGATATGGGAACCTTGGTAAAAGGACTTATCTACCCATTCATCTATGGTGCTGGAATAGCTTTAGCTACATTAATTGTTTCTGATTCGTCTATTTCTAAAATAGAAAAGGATAGAATTTTTGTAATTTATATTGTTTCCTTTTTTATCATTTTCTTTTGGGCTGCATTTGAACAAGCAGGTTCGTCATTAACATTCATTGCATCTAATCAAACCGATAGAAATTTCTTCGGATGGGATATGCCTGCCTCAATGGTTCAAATATTTAATGGATTATTTGTGGTAATTATGGCAGTGCCTTTTAGTATTTTATGGGATAAGTTAAGAGCCTCTGGAAAAGAGCCGGTTTCTCCTTTAAAACAAGCTATGGGGTTGTTCTTAATTGCGATTAGTTATTTCATCATTGCCCACAATGTTAAAGATTTAGGTTCAAGTGGGATGTTAGCAGTAAAATGGTTAATCTTATTGTATTTAATTCAAACTGCTGGTGAGCTATGTTTATCTCCTATCGGATTATCTTTAGTAAGTAAATTAGCTCCAAAACGATTTTCATCATTACTTTATGGAGTATTCTTTATTGCAAATGCAGCAGGATATGCTTTAGCAGGAACATTAGGTTCTATCATGCCAGCTACTGGAGATAAATTTGACAAAGCAAAAGAACTAGGAATTGATTTACAGGCTGTACTTGATAAAAAAATCACTCCAACAGTTGAACAAACTAAGCTATTAATTGAAAATCAAATAAGCGATCATTATCCAAATTTTGCAGGATTCACCATTCATAACTTATATGAATTTTTTATGGTATTCGTAATATTATGTGGTATTGCAGGAACTATATTAGCGTTAATTTCTCCAAAATTGAAAAAAATGATGCACGGAGTTAATTAATTTTAATCAAAATATTTTATACCTTTCAAACCTACAAGAAACCCTTGTAGGTTTGTTTTTTTTATTATAAAATGCTATGTCAGAAAATTTAACTTTAGATCAAATACAGAACTTTAAAGGAAAGTACCCCAAACAACTTTGGTATTTATTTTTTAGTGAAATGTGGGAACGCTTTTGCTTCTATGGCATGCGTGGCATGCTGGTAGTGTTCATGGTGAACCACCTTGGAATGGATGAAAAAGTTGCCAATCTCCAATATGGAGCAACTCAAGCATGGGTATATGCCTTTACTTTTATTGGAGGTTTATTTGCAGATAAAATACTTGGTTTAAGAAAATCTCTTTTTTGGGGTGGAATATTAATGATTGTTGGAAGTATCATTTTAGCCATCAATCCTGTAAATTATTTTTTCATTGGAATTGGTTTTACCATTGTCGGTACTGGTTTTTTTAAACCCAATATATCGTCTATGGTGGGGCAATTGTATAGAGATGGCGATAACCGAACAGATGCTGGCTTTTCTTTTTTTTACATGGGTGTAAATCTTGGCGCCTTAATAGGTGGATATATTTGCATTGCTGTTGCCGAAGGTTCGATGTGGCAATCATTAGTTCCGGAACATCTTAGATGGAATGTAGGATTTGGTTTTGCAGCATTAGTGATGATTATTAGTTTACTAACTTTTACCCAAACACAAAAAAGTTTAGGTCCAATAGGGCTTTCACCAATAGAAGCTATTGATAAATCGAAAAGAAAAAACTTAGAAATTGCCACTTTCATTGGATCCCTTTTAATTATTCCGATAATAATTTTAATGGTTGAAAACACCGAATACACCAAGTGGTTCATGATTTTTATTGGACCTGTTTCTATTCTTTATTTAATATATGAAATGCGAAGTTTTAGCATTTCAGAAAACAAAAAATTAGCTGCCGCTGTAATTTTCATGTTGTTTTCGATAGTATTTTGGGCGTTTTTTGAACAAAGCGGTGGATCGCTGAGTCTTTTTGCTGCTAACAACTTAAACAACACAATAGCCGGAGTTGAATTAAGTCCGAATGGAGTAAATAATTCAGCCAACTCCTTTTTTGTAATTGGTTTTGCCGCATTAGTTGGATTAGTTTGGTTGTGGATGGGTAAGCGAAAAATTGAACCCAACACGGTCATTAAATTCGGAATTGCGTTCTTATTCCTTGCGGGAGGTTTTTGGGTGTTTTATTATACTAAATTTATTGCAGGTGCCGATGGCAAAACTTCTTTAGGGATATTCACTTTTGGATGGTTCATTATCACATTTGGAGAGTTATGTTTATCCCCAATTGGAATGTCAGCAATGACCAAACTATCGCCTAAGAAAACACAAGCTGTAATTATGGGAATGTGGTTTTTGGCTAGTTCCTATGGCCAATACTTTGCAGGATTATTAGGAGCTAATATTGCAGAAGCTTCAGAAAAATCTTCCAATGCTGCCAAACTAATTGTATATGCTGATGGCTATAAACAATTAGGCCTTTATGCCCTAATAGCAGGAATAGTACTGATTGCAATTTCACCTTTTATAAAAAAATTAATGCAAGAAGTAAAATAATTTTAGTACTTTCGGCATTGTAAAAACACAGAATTTATATGAAAAAATTAATTTTAATAGCGCTATTTTTTACCGCAACTATTTCGGTTAAAGCACAAGAGGGTCTAAAATGGTATGACGATATCAATCAAGCAATTGAAGTTTCTAGACAAGAACAAAAACCATTGTTTTTATTTTTTACTGGAAGCGATTGGTGTGGTTGGTGTATAAAATTACAAAATGAAGTGTTCAGAACTCCGGAATTTACTGCTTGGGCAAAAGATCATGCGGTGTTGGTAGATTTAGATTTTCCAAGAAGAACACCACAATCAGATGCAATAAAATCTCAAAACAATCAATTGCAACAAATGTTTAAAGTGCAAGGTTTTCCAAAGGTATGGTTTGTAAAACCACAAATAAAAGAAGACGGCAAAATTAACCTAGAACAATTAGGCAGTACCGGATACCTTGCTGGTGGACCTACGACATGGATTAAGAGTGCCGACGAAATTCTTAAAAACTATGTAGCTGATCCAAAACCTGCTCCTGTGAAAAAAGCTAAAGCAAAAAAATCATAACTTATAAAATCCCTTTTCGTCAGTACTGTGAAAAGGGATTTTTTCTTTTTCACAGGTTACTTTCCAAAGCTTGCAATAAAGTCGATAATTGGATGCATCTGCAACTACTAACTTCGGTTTAACCATTTGCAGAACACGCTCCAAATTAATTTTTGGATTATTCACTAGAAGCAAAATATCAGGAGAACAAGCTGCTCTAAGTTTACCATCCCGATTAATAATCAGTATTTTTTTATGCTTGAAATAAAGTAAATTCGGTAATTCTCTTTTGTTTATCAAAATACAAGAATTTCCAATTAAATAAGATTTTAAAACCAAAGCAGCGCTTTTACTTTTTATGGAATACTTCGTAGAAAAAAGTGTGACTTGATCTCCATAACGTTCTGTTAGTAAGGTAGTCCCCCTAGAATTAAAAACTAGTAATTCTTCCGATTTTTGATTGAAATATTTTAAAGAAAAAGCTAAAGATTGCAAACTAATAATTGCAATTAAAAGAAATAATAACTTTTTGAAAGTTGGTTTTTTTATCCAAATAATTACACTGAAAATAACGAAATACAACCCCCACATCATAAAAACTGATAGTGGAATGTCTTTAAATACAAACCCTTCAAAAGAAGCTACCCAGGCGATAACTTTATTTAATAGCCAAATACACCATTCCAATGCTTTTAATAAGGGTAACCAAATCCAATCAAATGCAGCAAGAAACATCACAACTACACCTAGCCCTAAGATTATAGACATCCCAGGAAGAATAACCAAATTGGTTACAAAAAACAAACCTGGGAATTGATGAAAATAATAAATACTCATTGGGAAAGTTCCTATTTGAGCCGCAAAGGATACGGTAATGATATCCCAAAAATAGCTTGTCAATTTATATTTTGGAAGCCAGATGGAAGCCAATAAAGGTTGTAACCAAACAATAAAATATAACGCAACATAACTCAACTGAAAACCAACATCCATTAAAAAAGAAGGTTGAAAAAGCAAAATAAATAAGGCAGAAATAGCAAGCGTATTGTAAATATTAACGCTTCGTCGAAGATACATTCCAACTGCTACAAAAGAAAACATAGTAACCGAACGAACTACCGAAGGCGCAAAACCAGCCAACAATCCAAAGGCCCATAAAAAGGTAATTACAATAATTAATTTCACCAATGCTCCTCTCCTGCTATTGGGAAATGGTTTTAGTAGAAAGGTTATGAAAAGCAATATAAATCCAACATGCAAACCCGAAACCGACAAAACGTGAACAGCTCCTGCATATTGATAATCGCGAACAATCTCTGGCGAAATATCTTGTTGTTGCCCTAAGATTAAAGCCACTACCACACTCAATTCTGATTTGTGAAAATGGTTTTTTTCTAAATTCTGAATGATTCTATTTCGGAGTAAACTGGCATAATAAAACAAACTTTTTTCTTTAATTGGGCTAATGCGAATGGAATTTGCTTTAACAAACAATTGCCCATAAATATGTTGGTTTTCTAGATAATTCCCATAATCAAATTGATTCGGATTATTTGATGGTTTGTTTTTACTAATCGATCCTACAACTTGAAGTTTAGATCCAACATCTAATGAATGGTAATTTGATTTCTTAATATTTAAAAGTACTTTCCCGAAACTTGGTTTTCCATTAAGTGAAATCAATTGGGCAACATACCGATTAGAAACGGATGAATTTTTTAGTTTTTCTTTTAAAATTACAATTGCAGAACAAACCTTATTTTGATCTGAGATAAAGTGAACATAATGATTCTTATTTCGAGTAGGATCTTGAGAAACAAAAGTGAAAATCCCAATTAAAAAAGCCGTACTAAGAGCGAGAATTCCAAAATAAGAAGATGCTAGTAATTTAGATTTAGAAAAAAAATCAATACTAAATAAAATCAATAAACTGACAAGTAATGCAATAAATGAATATAAAAAAGCCGGTTTTGTATAATGAGCGATTAATAACCCAAGTACAAAACTGGCTGTAATTTTAATTAATGGAAATTGTAATACCCTCATAACTAAAAGGTACCACAAAAAATTAAGTTGATAAAGAAAATTATTTCTTTTCTTTAGTTCTGGTATCAATTCCAAAGGGAAGATATAACGGACAAGTGCCAATCAAACTAACCAATGACAAAACAGCTGCGACTGCTAATAATACAATTCCTAAAGTTCCTGAGATTTTTCCTAATAAATACAATACGACAATGATTGCTGCTACAATAAAGCGAAGAATTTTATCAACGCCACCCATGTTTTTTTTCATCTGTTAGTAAATTAAAGTTAATAATTTACTTCAAATGTATTTGTAAATAATTCATTGAATGTAACTTAAGTTACAACTTGGAATTTATGAAATTGATTTTACGATTAGTTTAGCTGTAGAAGCACTCGCGCCAACTCCACCTAATTTTTGCTCGAGCAGATCGTATTTTTCTAATAGTATATTGCGATAATTCGGGTCTAAGATTTTTGTCAATTCCGATTTAATTCGTGCCGTATTGCAATCTTCCTGAATTAATTCGGTTACCACTTCTTCATCCATAATTAGATTTACGAGCGAAATGTATTTAAGTGTAATTATTCGCTTGGCAATTTGATACGACAGCCAACTTCCTTTATAACAAACTACTTCTGGCACTTTAAAAAGTGCTGTTTCTAATGTTGCAGTTCCCGAGGTTACCAAAGCCGCATAAGAGTGACTAAGCAAATTATAGGTTTCGTTAGAAATAAACTTTATGTTTTTTCCTTTCAAAAAAGTCTCGTAAAAAGAATACTCTTGACTTGGCGCACCGGCAATTACAAATTGATAATCGGGGAAATCATTTCCTACGCTCAACATTAAAGTCAGCATTATAGAGATTTCTTGTTTTCTACTACCTGGTAATATCGCAATTATAGGCCTTTCATCTAAGTTATTTTGTTTTCTAAAAGTTACCGCATCGGTTGTTTCTCTGTTATGAATGGCATCAATAAGCGGATGCCCAACAAATTCAACAGCAAAGTGGTGTTTCTTTTCATAAAAGTCTTTTTCAAATGGAAGGATCACGTATAGTTTATCAAAATCTCTTTTGATGTCTTTTATTCTGCTTTCTTTCCAAGCCCAAATTTGTGGTGAAATATAATAATGCGTTTTGTATCCTTTAGCCTTAGCCCATTTTGCAATTCGCATATTGAAGCCAGGATAATCTATAAAAATTAAAACATCAGGCTGGAATTGGTCAATATCGGCTTTGCAAAATTTAATGTTGCTGAAAATAGTTTTTAAATTCAGTAGCACTTCTGCAAATCCCATAAAGGCAAGTTCGCGGTAGTGTTTTACTAATGTTCCGCCTGCATTTTGCATCAAGTCACCACCCCAAAAACGAATTTCGGCAGAAGGATCTTCTTTATAAAGTGCCTTCATCAAATTGGATCCGTGCAAATCTCCAGAAGCTTCTCCTGCTATGATGTAGTATTTCATATTGCTGAAATTATTTAAAAAGCACCGTTATTAAAGCTAAAATAATGGTAGCTAGCACAATTCCTCGTGCCATTAGTTCTTTGTCTTTTTTCAGTAAAAAGAAAAAAATCAAAATATTAATTATGGCTCCAAGTGTAATTACTTTACCCATAATTCCTGGTTCATGAATTAGAAATTTTATATATTGAAGTTTAGTAATGCTTAACAAAAAAAGGAATGCAGCAATACCTGCAGCAACAATTCCAATAATAAACCCAATAACTAAATCCGACTTTTTCATAATTGAAGTTTTAAAATTCCCACGTATTTAAAGTTTGAATAGCATGATGGGCAGTTAAATCAAATTGCACTGGAACAATAGAAATATAATCGTTCGCCAATGCCCATTCGTCCGTATCCGTTCCTTTATCCAGATTAACAAATTCACCTGTTAACCAATAATATTCTTTTCCAAATGGAGTTACACGTTTGTCAAATTTTTCCTCCCAAAGCGCTTTTGCTTGGCGGCAAATTTTAATACCCTTAATTTCATGCGTTTTCAATTTAGGAAGATTTACATTTAACACAGTTCCGTCTGGCAAACCATTTTTAAGAACTTGGGCTGCTATATTTTTAATAAAAGGTTTAGCAGATTCAAAATCGGCATCCCATTTATAATCCAATAAAGAGAAACCAATTGCAGGAATACCTTCAACACCAGCTTCTATTGCCGCACTCATCGTGCCCGAATAAATCACATTTATTGAAGAATTCGATCCATGATTTACTCCTGAAACACACAAGTCGGGTTTTTGTTTTAATATTTCATTCACTGCCATTTTCACACAATCGGCGGGAGTTCCAGAGCAACTGTATTCCGTTAACGTAGCCTCATCACTTGAAATTTTATTTAAATGCAAGGTGCTGTTTATCGTTATGGCATGCCCCATTGCACTTTGTGGGCTGTCGGGAGCAACCACAACTACGTCTCCAAGTTCTTGCATTACCGCGATTAAAGCTCTAATTCCTGGTGCAGAAATTCCATCGTCGTTGGTTACTAATATTAAGGGTATTTTTGACATTAGGTGTGCTTTTTAGTGTAACAAAAGTAATTAATTTGAGTCTTATTTTATTACAATTTTAATAACTTTGAACTCAAACCCTGGTTTTAACAAAAAATTATGCGCACCCCAACTTTTGCAGCTTAGTTTTTTATGTAAATTAGTCCAAAAAATTTAATGAATACAATTATTCAATTTATGAAAAGACATTATAAAATAATAGTACTTGTACTAGCGCTTTCTATTGGCCTATGGAGTTTTATTCCAAAAACAAGTACCGACCCTGAAAAAGACAAACTATTACTAGAACTATTAACGTATGTAATTGAAAAAGGACATTACAATCCTGCAGCTATAGATGATAATTTTTCTAAAGGAGTATATAAAGATTATATTGAAGCAATTGATCCTTCAAAAAGGTTCTTTTTGCAATCGGATATTGATGAATTTTCAAGATATGAAGTTGACATTGATGACGAAATAAAAAACAAAGAACTTACCTTCTTTGACCTTACCTATTATCGTTTATTACAACGTATGGAGGAAAGCAAAGAATATTATAAATCGACTTTAGAAAACCCAATTGACTATTCGGTTAATGAAGACATCAATACCGATTATGAAAAAGCACCTTATTGCACTTCCGTTGAAGAGTTGAAAGAGCGTTGGAGAAAACAGGTGAAACTAACTACGCTAGCTTCTTTGGTTGAAAAACAAAAAATACAGGAGGAATTTATTAAAAATAAAAACAAAACTCCCGAAGAAAAATTAGCTGAATACAGAAAAAAACAAGGAACTAATTTAACTCCAGAAAGCGAAGCAAAATTTATAGAAAGCCTTTCTAAAAAAGATACCATCACTACAAAAACATTTGCAGAAATGGAAAAACAAACCAGAACCAGCGCTGAAAAATCGTTAGATGATACGTTTACATTTATTAAAGATTTAGATAAAGAAGACTGGTTTGGAATCTTTTTAAATATTATCGCGACTCGCTTCGACCCTCATACCGCTTATTTCCCAGCAGATGAAAAAGAAAAATTTGACGTAAGCATGAGTGGAAAATTGGAAGGAATTGGCGCTCGATTGCAAAAGAAAAACGACTATACCGAAATCACCGAGTTAATTTCTGGTGGACCAGCTTGGAAACAAAAAGAGCTTGAAGCGGGAGATTTAGTTTTGAAAGTGGCGCAAGGCGATAACGAACCTGTAGATGTAGTTGGGATGCGAATTGACGATGTAGTGAAAAAAATTAAGGGTCCTAAAGGCACCGAAGTTCGTTTGACTGTAAAAAAACAAGATGGATCGATCAAGGTAATTACAATAATTAGAGATGAAGTAGAAATTGAAGAAACCTATGCTAAATCAAGTATTGTTGAAAAAAATGGAGTGAAATACGGAATTATTTATTTGCCAAAATTCTATATTGATTTTGAAAATAAAGACAGCCGCGATGCAGGAAAAGATATTGCCATTGAGGTAGAGCGCTTGAAAAAAGAAGGTGTTCAAGGGATTGTTATGGATGTTAGGGATAATGGAGGAGGGTCTTTAAAAACTGTGGTTGACATTGGTGGCTTATTCATAGAAAAAGGTCCGATTGTACAAATAAAATCGGCAGCTGGTAAAAAAGAAGTACTTTATGACAAAGACCCAAAAGTAGAATGGGACGGACCGCTTGTAATTATGACGAACGAATTTTCTGCTTCGGCTTCTGAGATTTTAGCAGCAGCAATGCAAGATTATAAACGCGCAGTGATTCTTGGAAGTAAACAAACTTACGGGAAAGGAACCGTTCAAAATGTAATCGACTTAAACCAATTTGTTAGAGGAAGTACTTATGGCGATTTGGGCGCACTAAAAACAACTACTCAAAAATTCTATAGAATTAATGGAGGTTCTACTCAACTAGAAGGGGTAAAAAGTGACATTGTAATGCCAGATGCCTATGCGTATTTAAAAATGGGAGAACGCGATGTAGATAATGCTATGGCTTGGGATAAAATTGATGCCGCAGATTATTCTTTATGGAACAAACAACTGAATTTAGACTTAGCTATTGCAAATAGCAAAAAACGATTGGAATCCAATCCTCAGATGCAACTTATAGATGAAAATGCAAAATGGCGTGAAGAACGAAGCAAAGAAGATGTATACAGCTTACAAATTGACAAATTCAAACAAGAACAAAAGCAATTGGAAGAAAGCAATAAGAAATTTAAATCTATTGAAGATTATAACAATAAATTGCAATTTAAATCATTGCCTTATGAAGAGTCTCAAATAGCAACTGATGTCACTTTAAAAGAAAAAAGAAACAGATGGCACGAGAGTTTATCTAAAGATATTTATATTGAAGAAGCCATCCATGTGTTGGATGATTTGCAACCAACGGCTGCTAAAAAAGAATTAAATTCCAAATTAAAAAAAGTAAAAGGAATTAAATCGTAATCAATTTATTCCAATAAAAAAAGCCCCAACATTAGTTGGGGCTTTTTTTTATATAAGAATGAACTACTCTGCTTTTGGAGCAGTTTTGTTTTCTTCTCTTGGAGGTCTAGGTAAAAGTGCTTTTCTAGAAACTTTTTCTTTTCTAGTTTTAGGATCAACTCCTAAATATTTCACCATAAATACATCACCCATATTAACTACGTCAGAAACATTTTCTGTTCTTTCCCAAGCCAATTCAGATACGTGTAACAACACTTCGTTTCCAGGAGCAGCAGTATACTCTACTACAGCACCAAAATCAAGCATTTTAATTACTTTCACTTCATAAGCTTCACCCATTGCTGGTTTGAATATGATCGAATCAATTTTAGCTAAAACTGCTGCAATTCCATCCGGATCTGTTCCAAGAATTTCTACAACTCCTTGTTCGTCTACTTCGTTAATAACGATAGTACAACCCGTAGCTTTTTGTAGTTCTTGAATTACTTTTCCGCCAGGTCCAATTAAGGCACCAATAAAGTTACCAGGAATAGTTCTCATGATAATTTTAGGAGCATGAACTTTAACATCTGCTTTTGGTGCAGCAAGAGTTTCCGTAATTTTTCCTAAGATATGCATACGTCCATCACGCGCTTGAGCTAATGCTTGCTCCATGATTTCGTATTTCAATCCGTCGATTTTAATATCCATTTGGCAAGCAGTAATTCCTTCAGAAGTACCAGTTACTTTAAAGTCCATATCTCCTAAGTGATCTTCATCACCAAGAATATCAGACAATACTGCAAAACGTTCTCCATCAGTAATCAATCCCATTGCAATTCCAGAAACTGGACGAATCATTTGAATACCTGCATCCATTAAAGATAATGTTCCCGCGCAAACGGTTGCCATTGAAGACGAACCATTAGATTCTAATACTTCCGAAACTACACGAATAGTATAAGGACAATCTGCAGGAATCATATTTTTCAAAGCACGTTGTGCTAGATTTCCGTGACCAACTTCTCTTCTTGAAGTTCCTCTTAACGGACGAGCTTCTCCAGTTGAAAATGGTGGAAAATTATAATGTAAATAGAATTTTTCTTCTCCTTGTTCAGATGGCGAATCAATTTGGTTTGCTTCTCTAGAAGTTCCTAAAGTTGCAGTGGCCAATGCTTGAGTTTCTCCACGAGTAAACAACGCTGAACCGTGAACTGATGGTAAGTAATCTACTTCACTCCAAATTGGGCGAATTTCTGTAGTTTTTCTTCCGTCAAGACGAGTTCCTAAATCTAAAGTTACGTTACGAACAGCTTCTTTATTAACTTTGTAAAAATATTTTCCTACTAAATCACCATTTTCTGCTAATTCTTCTTCTGTAAATAACGCTTTTACTTCTTCTTTTACAGCATCAAATGCAGCAGAGCGTTCGTGCTTAGCAGAACCTTTACTAGCAATTGCATAAATTTTATCATAAGCCGCTGCTTTTACTTTAGCGTAAATAGCATCGTCTGATTTTTCGTTTTCATAAGTTCGAACTTCTTTTTTTCCAAAAGCAGCAGCCAATCTTTCTTGTGCAGCAATTTGTACTTTAATATGTTCGTGAGCAAATTTAATTGCTTCTACCATTTCTTTTTCAGAAATTTCTTTCATTTCCCCTTCTACCATTGCGATAGAATCGTTAGAAGCACCAATCATCATGTCGATATCAGACAATTCTAATTGAGCACGAGATGGATTAATGATAAATTTACCATCTATTCTTCCTACTCTAGCTTCAGAAATTAATGTTTCAAATGGAATGTCAGATAACGCAAGTGCTGCCGAAGCCGCTAATCCTGCTAATGCATCGGGCATTACATTGTCATCATGTGACATTAATTGGATCATCACTTGCGTTTCTGCATGATAATCACTTGGGAAAAGTGGACGTAAAACACGGTCAACCAATCTCATTGTTAGCACTTCGCTATCACTTGGACGCGCTTCTCTCTTAAAGAAACCACCAGGAAAACGTCCTGCTGCCGCAAATTTCTCGCGATAATCTACCGTTAGAGGTAAAAAATCTACACCTGGACTTGCTTTTCTTGCGGATACTACTGTTCCTAAAATAACAGTATTTCCAATTCTTACTACTACAGAACCGTCTGCTTGTTTTGCTAAACGACCTGTCTCGATTGTGATGCTTCTTCCATCACCTAAATCGATACTTTCTACAAATAATTGTGGAATCATAAATTTTCCTTTTTAATTTTACATTGGTTTTCTGCCTGTCAGCAGATTAGTTGTGTTGTTTGCCCCGATAGTAAGTCGGATTGTAGTTGTTGATTCCAATGAAAAACCAAACTTTTTTTTAAATTAAATGCTAAAAAAAAGAGGCGCAAAAGCACCTCGTTTTCTAGTATTATTTTCTAATACCTAAATCTTTAATTAACTCACGATATTTTACAACATCTTTTTTCTTCAAATAATCTAAAAGACTTCTTCTTTTACCTACCAAAAGTACTAACGAACGCTCTGTATTATAATCGTGACGATTTTTTTTCAAATGCTCTGTTAAGTGAGAGATTCTAAAAGTGAAAAGTGCTACTTGACCTTCTGTTGAACCTGTGTTTTCAGCTTTTCCTCCGTGTTTAGCGAAGATTTCAGCTTTTGTTTCTTTAGTTAAATACATTCCAATATTATTTAAATGATTATTATGTATGAATAAAGATTTTCTCTATTCGGGTGCAAAAATACACTTTATTTTTAAATTTACAAGGAAATTAAACTGTTTATTGTTTATTTTATCTACTTCCTACTCCACACTTCTAACTCCCTAATTTATCAAAACAATTTCGCAACTTCCTGATTTACATATTCTAAAAATCGTTCATCATTTTCGGTAAACGGATCAATCACATGCGAATCAATATCTATTTGACCGATATTCTCACCATTTACAAACAACGGAACTACAATTTCCGATTTAACAGTGAAGCTACAAGCAATATAATTGTCTTGTGCAGAAACATCGGGCACCACAAAATTTGCGTTAGATTCGGCAACTTGCCCACAAATTCCTTTTCCAAAAGGAATCACAGCATGATCCGTCTCGGCACCAACATATGGACCTAAATGCAATGTTCTAGCTTCGTGATTGGCAAAATAAAATCCGACCCAATTATAATACGAAACCGAATCCGACAAAAACTGACATAAATTTTTCAATTTATCCTCTCTTTTTAAATCACTCTGCGACAACAATTCGGCAACTTTTGGCTTTAATTCGTCAAAACTCATCTTTTACTTTTTTTTTTACAAAAGTAACCATTGCAATTTCTTACTTTTACCTAAAATTTGTTAAAATTCAATTTTGAAAGACTACTTCATTCAATTTAAACCGTTTTTATTATTTCTTGCCAAATTTGCAGCAAGCTACTTGATTTTAACTTTTATCTATCAAAGTTATTTAAACCAATTTGATGCAAAAAAAATGGAAGTTGATGGTTTTACTGAAGCTGTAGCCAATCAATCGCGAAAAGTACTAGCGCTATTTGACACCAATTCCTACACCGAAAGCAATATCAAAGAAGCAAGTGTTAAACTTTTTTATCAAGGCAAATGGGCCGCCCGTATTATTGAAGGATGCAATGCGTTAAGTATCATCATTCTATTTGTAAGTTTTATTATCGCTTTTACCGGCAAACTAAAACCTACCCTCGTGTTCATTATTTGCGGAAGCCTACTCATTCATATTATGAATATCATCCGAATCGCTTTATTGTGCGTGGCCCTTCATAATTTTCCAAATAACGAATCTCTTTTTCACGATATCATTTTTCCTTTAGTTATTTACGGAGTTGTTTTTATGCTGTGGATACTTTGGGTAAACAAATACTCTTATTATGCTGAAAAACCTGCTACAAAATAAAACCAAAGTATTTTACATCTTGCTTTTGCTTTCGTTATTAGTTGCAATAAGAGCCTATGAAAATACCATTTTCTATGACCCGCTCCTAGCCTATTTCAAGAGAAATTACACACAAACAGCATTACCTAAGCTCAACGTGATTAAATTATTTTTTAGCATGGGATTTCGCTTTTATTTAAATTCCATTATTTCTATCGGATTATTAAAGGTGCTTTTTGATGATTCTAAAGTGGTGAAATTCTCTATTTTTCTATATTCAGTATTTGGAATTTTATTAATGGTTTCCTTCTTTTTTATATTATTAAAATTTGGCGAAACCAATAAAATGAATCTATTTTACATTAGAAGATTCATTATCCAACCTGTCTTATTAATCCTTTTTATTCCTGCATTTTATTACCAGAAAATAAACAACTAACTGATTTAATGCGTATCTTTAATAGAGAAAAATACGCAACACATGAAAGTAGTAAAATTTTCTGGAGATATTGTTGAATTCGAACCCGAGAAACTCAAAAAATCGTTATTGAAATCGGGGGCATCGCATGTTGCTGTTGATAAAATTTTGGAAATCATTCAAAGCCAAATCTATAACGGTATTACTACAAAGCAAATTTATAAAATGGCATTTGGATTACTGAAAAAAGAATCCAATTCGCATGCGGCTCAGTACAACCTTAGGGCGGCAATACAAATGCTTGGTCCTGCTGGTTTCTTTTTCGAGAAATACATTGCCCGTCTATTTATTACAGAAGGATATAAAACCCTCACCAACTTAACCCTAGATGGTAAATGCGTTACTCACGAAGTGGACATAGTGCTAAAAAAAGACGAAGAACTGGCAATTGTTGAATGTAAATTTCACGCAAGCAGAGATGTAATATCCGATGTAAAAATACCCATGTACATATTATCTCGATTCAATGACTTGAAGGATCGAAAGCAAAAAATTTTTACTAACAGTGATGTGATTTCGAGTTGTTGGATTGTTACCAATAACCGATTCAGCTCTGATGCCATTGCATTTGGAAACTGTTCCAATATGAATATGCTCAGTTGGGATTATCCAAAAAAAGAAAATTTAAGACATAAAATAGACACGAACAAACTCTATCCCGTAACCTGTTTAACGACTTTAACTCTTGCTGAAAAAGACAAATTACTCGTTTTAGATGTAGTGTTGGCCAGTGAACTAATATCTAATTCGGATAGTTTACGACGCATAGGCATTTCCCCAAATAGAATTAAAAATGTGATAAAAGAAGCAAGCGAACTTTGTAAATTAATAAATCATGAAAGCTAAATTCATTGGAGGAGCAGGAACCGTAACCGGATCCAAAACAATTATTGAAAGTAACGGCGTTAGAATATTAATTGACTGTGGACAATTTCAAGGGATAAAACCCTTGCGCGAACTGAACTGGGAACCACTACCGGTTTTACCTTCTACAATAGATTATGTATTGCTTACTCACGGCCATTTGGATCATTGCGGTTGGCTACCTCGATTAGTAAATCAAGGATTTAAAGGAAAAATATTTTGCACCAGTCCGACGAAAGACATATCCAAGCTAATACTTTTAGATAGCGCAAAAATTCAGGAGGAGGAAGCAAACCACGCTAATGAAGGGAATTATTCTAAACATCAAAACGCTGAACCTCTTTACACAGTTGCTCAAGCAGAAGCCGTTTTTTCACATTTTAAAGTTGTAGAAGAAAAAGAGGTTGTTGCATTAGATACTGAAATTTCAGCTGTTTTTACTAATGCGGGGCATATTCTTGGCGCTTGTACCTTAGCTTTAACTTTGGAAGGTAAAACTTTAGTTTTTTCGGGCGACATAGGACGAGATAACGATGTGTTAATGTATCCGCCAACCAAACCCAAAAAAGCCGATTATGTATTTATTGAAAGTACCTATGGCAATAGAATTCATCCAAATGAAGAAGTAAAATTACTATTAGAAACCTATGTAAACAATGCCTATTCTAGAGGAGGAACTATCATCATTCCAAGTTTTGCTGTAGAACGGGCGCAATCTTTAATGTATTTACTATGGCAATTAAAAGAAGAAGGGCGTATTCCAAATATCCCTTACATCATTGATACTCCAATGGGAATTAGCGTCTTGGAGATATTTCGGAATAATAAAAAATGGCACAAACTCTGCGAATCAGAATGTGAGAAAATGTGCGCTATGTTTGATATGGTTTCCAATTACCAAGATACTATTAATTTCATCTACAATAAAAATCCTAAAGTGGTCATTGCAGCAAGTGGAATGATAACCGGCGGAAGAGTTTTAAGTTATTTGGAACGCTATATTAGTTTGCCTGAAACCACCTTAATTATAGTTGGCTACCAAGCAGAAGGAACTCGCGGCAGAAAATTATTGGAAGGTGCCAAAGACCTAAAAATTAGAGGAAAATACTATGATGTAAAAGCTACTGTTGTTGAAATTGAAGGACTTTCTGCACATGGCGATCAAAATGACTTATTGAATTGGTTAACCGAAATTGAAAACAAGCCGAAAAAAGTATTTATTGTTCATGGCGAAAATGCTCCGGCAGATGAACTCCGAATTAAAATAAATGAAAAATACGGCTGGGATTGCACTGTACCTTTAATGGGACAAGAATTTGAATTGTAATTTTTTAACTAAATTCTATTTACATAAATTTGCATCATGAATTTCAGAAAATACATAACTGTTTTCTTAGCGCTTTTCCTTTTGGTTTCCAATTTGGGATTGTCTTTCAATGTGCATTATTGTGATGATGAAGTTGCCTCCATAACTTTAAACACTGACAACCAATCCCATGAAATTGAGAAGGATTGTTGTGGTGTAATGGAAAAAAAGTCAAAATGCTGCAAGAATAAATTAATTAAATCCAATGAAAAGTTGGACCATCAAGTAGTAAAATCAATTTCACTTGACGCCGAATATGATTTAACATATAACGAATGGAAACCCGGAAATTATCAAGATCATTTTAATTTCCATTCAAAAAAAACTACTACCTATTATTGCGATGCCAATGCACCGCCACTTTACCTCTTGTTTAGCCAATATACTTTTTACTCCTGATTATACTTAGTTAACTTGTTTCACACATTTTAATAATTGCATAATCTAAATCCATGAAAAAAATAGCCTTATTCCTAATGCTATTGGCTTCTACTTTGAATTTTTCTCAAACTAAATTAGAGGATGTAAAAATAGAAAGTCAAAAAAAAGGAATGCGAAAATCGCTCACCACAACTGCAAATACCACTATGGTAGGCAGCAAAGAATTACTCAAAGCGGCTTGTTGCAATCTAGCCGAAAGCTTTGAAACCAATCCGTCTATAGATGTTAATTTTCCGGATGCATTAATAGGCACCAAACAAATCAAAATGCTTGGTTTGACTTCGCCCTATCTTATGATTACCGAAGAGAACATTCCTTCGGTTCGAGGCGCTTCACAAGCCTATGGCTTGTCATTTACACCTGGAACTTGGGTAGAAAGTATCCAAATAACAAAAGGTGCCGGAAGCGTTGTTAACGGATACGAAAGCATCTCGGGTCAAATCAATACCGAGCTAATTAAGCCCATGAAGGACATCCCATTTTTCTTGAATGCCTATGGTTCTAGTGACTCTAGATTTGAATTAAATACCCATTTCAACACTAAAGTTTCTGATAAATGGGCCACTAGTTTTTTTCTCCACGGAAATACTCGAGTTGCCAAAAACGATATGAATCACGACGGATTTTTAGACAATCCGTTAGGGAAACAAATCAATATGGTTAATCGTTGGCAGTATTCCAATCCAGAAACGGGGTGGGTTTCGTTTATTAATTTCAAATTTATGAAGGATGAAAAGCAAACCGGCCAATTGGAATTTGATAAAAACAGAGACAAACTAACCACTAATTATTGGGGTTCAGAAATTAATACCAATCGTTTTGATTTTACTTCAAAAGTAGGTTATGTATTTAAGGAGATGCCTTTTCAAAGTATTGGATTTCAAAATGCCTACAGTAACCACAATCTAGATTCCTATTTTGGTTTGAACCAATATGCTATCCAGCAGCAAAGTTATTATTCGAACTTAATTTTCAATTCGATTATCAATAACACCATGCACAAGTTTGCCACCGGATTGAATTTTACCTATGATAAATATGCCGAATTTGTTAACCTAACTGATGTGGGGAGGACCGACAATTCGGTTGGAGGCTTCTTTGAATACACTTTTGATAACAATGATAAATTCAGTTATATCCTTGGCGGAAGATTAGATTATCATAATCGGTTAGGTGTATTTTTTACTCCGAGATTACATGTAAGATACAATCCTTGGGATAAAGGTGTATTTCGAATTTCTGCTGGAAGAGGGAAACGTGCCGCTAATATATTTGCAGAAAATCAAAATTTATTTGCAAGTTCTAGAACTTTTTCAATATTGGATACCAATGGAAAAATATATGGATTGAATCCAGAAATTGCATGGAATTATGGTTTCAGCTTTACACAAAATTTCATGCTTTTTGGGAAGCCTGCCGAAGTAACTATTGATTTTTACCGTACCGATTTTCAAAATCAAGCCGTTGTAGATGTCATGCAAAGTGCTCAACAAGTATTGTTTTATAATTTAAAAGGAAATTCTTTTGCCAATAGTTTGCAGTTGGATTTCAATTACGAAATTGTAAAACATTTGAATTTAAGAACTGCCTATAAATATTATGATATTTCAACCGATTACCTTTCTGGAAGTTTTCAAAGACCGCTTCAAGCCAAACACCGTTTCTTTGGAAATATTGAATTTGAAACTCACATTAAAGAAAAAGGGCAACAATGGAAATTTGATTACACTTTGAATTGGCTAGGTAAACAACAATTACCAACCACGATATCCAATTCAATTGCAGATAGATTGCCTGAGTTATCTCCTTCATTTGCAGTAATGAATATTCAAGTTACAAAAGTATTTTCCAAAACATTTGAAGCATATGTTGGCGGAGAAAATATTGGCAATTATCGCCAAGAAAAAGCCCTATTAGGTGCAAGCAATCCATTTGGCTCGACTTTTGACACTTCAATAATATACGCACCGGTTTTTGGACAAATGTATTATGCCGGATTGCGATTTAAAGTGAAATAAGTCTCATTGAAATAATAATAAAATAACTATTTAATAATCAATACTAAAATGAAAAATATTCTCTTTGGAATATTGTTACTAGCAGTAACTTTTTCCGCGCAAGCGCAAACAAATAAAAACAAAAATGCTAAATACACCACCGAGGTGAATGGCAATTGTGATTTATGCAAAAAAAGGATTGAAAACGCAGCATTCTCTGTTACCGGAGTAAAATCGGCAGTTTGGGATATTGATTCACACCAATTAAGTTTAATCCTAAACGAAGAAAAAACAAGCTTAATGGATGTAAAAAAAGCACTGGCTAAAGTGGGCCATGACACGGATGATGTAAAAGCAACGAATGAAAGTTATACTAATTTGCATTCCTGCTGCCAATACGAACGAAAATAACTAATTAATAAATTGCGGGAAAGTATATTTATTTTTACTTTCACAAACTTATCTAATAAAAAGCATTTATGACTGATTTTGATTGGAAACAACTATTTAACCCCGAATTTTACATCAAACTTGAAGTAAGCGGTATTGCTATAGGCTTGTATGTTGTATTAGCAATAGTTTTTGCCGAAACCGGTTTATTAATTGGCTTTTTCTTACCTGGGGATAGTTTGCTGTTTCTATGTGGTATTTACAGCGAATTATTAATGGAAAAAATCTCTTTAGGTAGTGAGTTTTTAAATGTTTCTTTATTGGCTGCATTTATTTCATTAATGGGGATTTCGGGTAATATTACCGGATATTGGTTTGGAGCTAAATCGGGTAATTATTTATTTAAAAAAGAGGATAACTTCTTCTTTAAAAAGAAATATTTATATCAATCTAAAGATTTTTTTGACAAATATGGAAGTAAGGCTATAGTTTTTGCTCGCTTTTTACCCATAGTAAGAACGTTTGCTCCAGTTGTTGCCGGAATAGTAGAAATGGATAAAAAACGCTTTATGTTTTTTAATGTTGTTGGTTCGGTTTTATGGTCTTTTACGATTGTTTTTTCTGGACATTATTTATATGAGTTTTGTAAAAACAATTTGGGAATCGATTTAAAACACTACATTGAATTTATTGTAATCGGAATCATTGCAGTTACTACACTTCCGGTTCTTTGGAAGATTTTTAAAAAAAGAGCTCACATAGAGTAATAAAAAAACCGCTTCAATGAAGCGGTTTTTTTATTAAATAAGTTGAATACTGATTACATCATTCCTGGCATTCCACCGCCCATAGGCATTGAACCGCCAGTACTTTCTTCTTTAATTTCTACTAAAGCACACTCGGTTGTAAGGATCATTCCAGAAACTGATGCTGCATTTTCTAAAGCTACACGAGTTACTTTCTTGGGATCTATAATTCCGGCTTTTAACATGTCTACATACTCGTCTGTTTTCGCATTGTAACCAAAATTTCCAGTTCCTTCAGAAACTTTAGCCACTACTACAGAACCTTCTAAGCCTGCATTTTCAACAATAGTTCGTAATGGTGCTTCAACTGCGCGGAACACAATTTGAATTCCGGTAGCCTCATCGGCGTTATCCGCTTTAATTGAAGTTAATGACGATTTTGCTCTTAATAAAGCTACACCACCTCCTGCAACAATTCCTTCTTCAACGGCAGCACGAGTAGCATGCAAGGCATCATCAACGCGATCTTTTTTCTCTTTCATTTCCACTTCAGATGCAGCTCCAACATAAAGCACTGCAACACCACCAGCTAATTTAGCCAAACGCTCTTGCAATTTTTCTTTGTCATAATCAGAAGTCGTAGTTTCCATTTGACCTTTAATTTGATTGACTCTATTTTTAATTAAATCAGCATTTCCTGCTCCATTTACAATAGTTGTATTGTCTTTATCGATAGAAATTTTTTCGGCAGTACCTAACATTTCGAGAGTAGCATTTTCAAGAGTATAACCACTTTCTTCGGCAATTACAGTTCCTCCTGTAAGAATTGCAATATCTTCCAACATTGCTTTCCTTCTATCTCCAAAACCGGGAGCTTTAACAGCAGCAATTTTAAGGGCGCCTCGTAATTTATTTACTACTAAAGTAGATAATGCTTCGCCATCTACATCTTCAGCAATAATTAATAAAGGTTTCCCCGATTGTGCCACAGGTTCTAATACCGGTAATAATTCTTTAAGAGAAGACACTTTTTTGTCGTATAAAAGAATGTAAGGATTTTCCAATTCTACATTCATTTTCTCTGGATTTGTTACAAAATAAGGTGATAAATAACCTCTGTCAAATTGCATTCCTTCTACCACATCTACATAAGTATCGGTACCTTTTGCTTCTTCAACAGTGATTACCCCTTCTTTACCTACTTTACCAAATGCAGTTGCAATTAATTCTCCAATAACTTCATCGTTATTAGCCGAAATAGAAGCAATTTGTTTTATTTTTTCAGAGTCACTACCTACAACTTGCGCTTGTTTTCCAAGATCAGCAACGATAGTTTCTACGGCTTTATCAATTCCGCGCTTCAAATCCATTGGATTGGCACCTGCTGCAACATTTTTCAATCCTTCTTTAACGATAGCTTGTGCCAAAACAGTTGCAGTTGTAGTTCCATCACCTGCTAAATCATTGGTTTTAGATGCTACTTCCTTTACCATTTGAGCACCCATGTTTTCTAAAGGATCTTTTAATTCAATTTCTTTTGCAACAGTTACTCCATCTTTAGTTACATTGGGACCTCCAAAAGATTTTCCAATAATAACATTTCTTCCTTTAGGACCTAAAGTCACTTTTACAGCATTTGCCAATGCGTCTACCCCACGTTTTAAACCATCGCGAGCTTCTATATCAAACTTTATATCTTTTGCCATTTTGTTGTTTATTTAAATACTTATTAAATTATTGCAAGAATATCATCTTCTCTCATGATAAGATAATCTTTACCATCTAATTTTAAATCGGTTCCAGCATACTTACCGTAAAGAACTACATCACCAACCTTAACGGTCATTGGCTCGTCTTTTTTACCATTTCCTACTGCAAGCACAGTTCCTTTTTGAGGTTTTTCTTTTGCAGTATCAGGAATAATAATTCCAGAAGCAGTTTGG
The DNA here is from genome assembly GCA_947453195.1 of Flavobacteriaceae bacterium. Taxonomy (GTDB): domain Bacteria; phylum Bacteroidota; class Bacteroidia; order Flavobacteriales; family Flavobacteriaceae; genus Flavobacterium. The sequence goes on along the minus strand of CANGFO010000007.1, from coordinate 41,265 downwards.
GTTTCGGCTGCTGCTGGTTCCACAATTACACGATCTGAAAGTGGTTTAATGTTTAGTGCCATAATTACTATTTATTTTATTATTAAATTTATAAACTTTTTTCAAATATTCAGAAATTATGCCAAGAGCACAAAACTGACAATTTTTCAGCTAAGGTAAGAAAAATTGACAAACGCGGCGGGATTAATAATAGGTTGAAAATAAAAATACCCCAAAAAAGCAGTACTTTTTTGGGGTATCTAAAAGAATATTTTAGTTCTAATTAACCTCTATCTACTAATAAAATTCTAATCTATTATCTTCAATTTTTGCGTCATTTTTCAAAGCTGGGAAAACTCTTCCTGCAGCTTGAGCATTAGCCGCTTTTATTTTAGCAACATAATCATCATACTTAGGTAATTTTGGTGCTTTAGTAACTGCTTTAGTTTTCACAACATATACTCCTGAATTTCCTTCAACTGGAGCAGAAACTTTGTTTGCAGGAGTTCCGAATGCAGCTCCAATTACTTTTGGCTCAGCACCAACATTTGCTAATACTGAATTTTCAACAGATGCAGCAGGTGCATTTTGAACTGCAGTAGCATTTGCTTTAGCAATAGCTTCTAAAGAACTGCCATTCATTTTAGCAATAATTTTCTCCGCTTTCTTTTTGTTTTTAATAATACCTTCAACAGATGGTTTCGCATCTTCAACGGTCATTAAACCTTTTTCATTTATTTTTTTCAAACGAGCAATAATGTTTCCAACATTAACGATTTCAAAACGTTTTACATCACCTACACTAGTTCCGTCTGTGTAAGCCCATTTGATAATTTGTCTTTGGCTTCCCGCAACTCCAAAAGCTTCATCCATAGCTTTCGCTTTTACAGATGGATTAACCGTTAATTTAGCAGCTTTAGCAACAGCAGCAAAATCTTTGTTGCTTGTAGCGTCCATTTCAAATTTGGTTGCTTTAGTATAAATTTCGTTATTCGTCACTTCAGAAGGTTCAATTTTTTGAGCAACAGTAGCCAGACGGATTGCATCTTGTTTATCAGTAACATTAATGATATGGTATCCAAATTCTGTTTCAACTAAACCAATTTTTCCAACTGGATTACTAAACACATAATCGTTGAACGGTTTAACCATTTGCCCAGGAGCAAAATATCCTAAATCACCACCTTGTTGCGCAGAAGAATCATCAGAGTTTGTTAATGCTAACATCATGAAGCTTCCAGGATTAGCCAATGCTTGTGCCAATAACATATCGGCTTTAGCTTTAGCTTGTTCTTTGGTTCTTTTTTCTTTCTTGTTTGGTAATTTTGTTCCTTCCCAGCTAATTAAAATGTGACTCGCTTTAGCTTTCGCACCCGCTTTTCTTCCCATTGCTTTAGATAGACAATAGTAGTTACCATTAATATAAGGTCCATAAATTTCTCCAGCTGGTAAAGCAAATAATTGATCTGCATGTTCTGCTGGTAAATCTTGTTTCGTTACGAAAGTAGAATCGTATGGTTTGTCTGAGTTTTCAGCAATAAAATCAGCAACATTAGCAGCCGATTTGAAACTTGGTAAAGTATCGTTAACACCAGTTTCTTTATTGTAAACAACACTTCCTGTTAATAATCCGTTGATTTTTGATTTCATTTCAGCTTCGTCTGTAGCTGATGGTTTATTTTCGATTAATACGTATTCAATTTCACGAATTTCCTCTGATTTGAATCTTTTTTCGTTTTTCTTCATGTAGTCTAAGATGTCTGCATCAGTAACTTTTACATCGCTATCTTTAACTGTAGAATACAATACAGATACATAATCAAAATTGATTTTATCTGCTTCTAATTTATATTTGAATTTTCCATCAGCATTAGTAGCATACAATCCTGCTTTAATCATGCTGCTATAAATTTGATATTTAGCGTTGATTTCAGCATCAGTTTGACGATCTTGAAATGCTTTAGCTTGTTCTGGATTCGATTTAAAAAACTCTTTAAATTTTGCCAAATCAAATTTACCTAATTGGTTTAAAAACGCTGGGTTTTGACCAATATTTGGATCTTTTTTGAAGATTTCAATAATATTATTTTCACTTGTGCGGATTCCTGCTTTTTCAAATTGCTCTGAAATTAATGCAATTGCAACCTCTTGGTCCCACATTTGATTAGCAGCTTGAGTTTGCGTAATCGCTTGTCCATTTTGGCCACTTTTTTCTGCGTTGGCTACTTTAATTCTAAATTGATCAAAAGAAATGTCTTTTCCGTTAATACTTCCTACGTCTTTTGATTGACTTTTGAATCCTTTAGTGAACAAATCTTGAACTACAAAAGCTAAAAGTGCGAAACCAATAGCTAATAAAAGTAATCCGGAACGTTTTCTAATTGTTTGTAAAACTGCCATTTTTATATAAGTTATTTTTAATTCAGTTTGCGAAAATACAATTATCTACGAAATAATAATAATTGTACGCTTATAAATTGCATTAAAAGTTAATTTTTTTTTATTCTTGATCAAAAATTGTCATTTTGACCACATCAATTTTGGTGTTTGTTGCTTCTTCAATGACAAAATGAAAATTATCTACACGGATTTCATCTCCTTTTTGAGGGATTTCTTTGGAGGTATTTACAATAAATCCTCCTAACGTTCCATAAGAATCATCTTCTGGGATAGTAAGTTTATATTCTTGATTTAGATATTCAACATCCAAACGGGCTGAAAAAATATAGGTATTCACACTCACCTGCTTTTCTATCAACTCCTCATCACTATCGTGTTCATCTTCTATTTCTCCAAATAATTCTTCAATGATATCTTCAACAGTAATAATTCCCGATGTACCGCCATATTCATCTAACACAACCGCAATACTTTTTCTTTTTTTGGTAAGCACGTTTAAAGCGTCTTTAACAAAAATGGTTTCTGGAATGAATTCCACTGGAATCATAATCGACTTAATATTTTTTGGCTTTTTAAATAATTCAAATGAATGGACGTATCCAATAATATCATCAACAGAATTTTGAAAAACTATAATTTTAGAATATCCTGTAGAAATGAATAATTCTTTAAGCTCGGCAATAGAATCGAATAGATCAACTCCAACGATTTCGGTTCTTGGCGTCATAATATCTCGCGCTTTTACTCCCGAAAATTCTAAAGCATTTTGAAATATTTGAATTTCAGAATCTACTTCTTCGTGATCTTCTACAGAACTCATTTGCTCATTGATGTAATTCCCTAATTCCACTTTACTGAAATAAGAAGGTACATAATCACCTTCAGTTTTAAAAAATTTCTTCAAGATATAATCCGAAATCCAAATAATAAAGGTTGAAATGTAATTGAATATTACATAAAAAAAGTAGCTTGGAACTGCAAAGAACTTCATGAAGTTATTGGCATATACTTGAAAAAAAACTTTGGGTAAAAATTCGGATGTTACTAAAACAATAAGAGTTGAAATAACGGTTTGAAGAATTAGATTAGGGAATTCTAATAAATGAAAAGGGAGTTTGTGCATCCATTGCATTACTAGATCCCCCATAAAAAACCCATAAACCACCATCGAAACATTGTTTCCAACCAACATGGTAGCAATAAATTTGGATGGTTTTTCGGTAAGTTTAGCCAATATTTTAGAAAGGAAATTGTCCTGTTTTTTTTCTATTTCAAGATAAATCTTATTAGAAGAAACAAAAGCAATCTCCATCCCCGAAAAGAAGGCGCAAAGAAGTAAACATAAAACGATTACAACTATATTCATTACTACTATTTAGAATTATTTTGTCTGTCTCGATCTTCAAATTTTTTAGCAAATTTGGTTCTGAAGAAATAGGTAAAAAAGGCTAACCCAGCTAATACAAGACTCAGCCAAGGCTTTGGCGCTTCATTCCATCTGGTGATAAAATCATAAGCCATTATAAATCCAACTCCTAAATAAATAAATTTTGTTATTTTTAAATAATTCATAGCGTTATTTTTTTTCTACTTCTCCCGATACTACTTGAGAATTTATTATTTTAAAGTCTTTACTAAAATCTACTCCTTCTCCGAAGGAAACTCCTTTTGGATCTGTAAATTTATATGATTTTTCGGTATAAAACCATTCATTTTTTTGATCAAAATATAATTGTTCGGTTTCTAATAATTGTCCGGTTTCGTTATTTATTTTAACAGCTCCTCGCAAATCTATTAGTCCTGTATCTTTGTAAGAGATCGCATATTTAGATTTTACAAAAGTTTTTTTACCCATTTCATCATACAAAGTAACTTTTATTCCGTTAGGAAATTCAGTGTATGGAAATTCAACAGTGGCAAAATCTAACATTTTAGAACTTACTAAAATAGACTTTATTCTTCCTGAATCGGTATATTTAATATTAATTGAATCTGCTTCTCCACTTGGAACGAATTCTGTAAAAGTAGACTTTTGAACTTCTTTAAAATTACCTTCACAAGAAAAAAAGGTAAAAACCGCAACGGCGGTTAAACAAAGAAATAAACTATTTTTAATACTTAAGTTCATGATTAAAACTGCACCTTTTGCTGAATCCAACAACCAATGGTTGCCGATTTAGCTTTGGAATTATCGTCAAAAATCATTCTTTTTAAATATTCTGCAGACATTGCTTCGGCTGTAGGCTTCAATCTTGGCTCTACAGTAAACGCTTTAAGTACTGTATTGGAAGCTAATTTATATATGGCATTTTTTTCAATGGCAGTTGTGCCACATTCTTCTACACTATTTGCATATAAGTTTGCCAAAAAGATATAATATCTTCCATTTGTTGGATTATTTTCTAAGGCATTTAAAACCATTTTTTGAGAAGTGGCTTTATCTGAACTTGATAATATACTTGCAACTGCATAATAAGTTGTTGCTTTTTCCAGCTTAGTAGGAGCTAATTCGGCCGATTTAGTAAACCACTCTATTGCTTTATCTTGACTACCTGTATTCAAATAATAGGTTGCCACATAATAGGCAGAAACCGAACTTGGATTGGTTTCGTCTAATTTGAATGCTACTGTTTCAAAGATTGGAAGATTTTTACATTTTACAGACAACACCCTTGCAACTGGTTCTAACCAAGAGTTATCTATAATATTTGAGTCTAATTTTTTCTGAGCGTAAGCAACGATATTTTCTTTGGTAAGTATATCTTTCATTAATAAATCAATACCCAACTCAACACGGTGGTATTCCTCTTTTTTTGTTGGATATTTAGTACTATTTGCTGCAATTAAAGAACTAACAGCACAATATTTATCAAGAAGTTCCTCTAATGGAATAATAGATTTATTTTCTTTATAATGAGCAAAATACAACTCGAAATAATTATAAATTGCTTGTGAATTGGCAAAAGTTGCTTTTTCTTTTTCAAATGCCATTCTTAAATTAGTAAAAACTTCTTGAGGAGATCCCACATTATAGGTGTAAAGTGCGATGGCTCTTTTTTCGTAATTTCCATTTTTATTTAATGGAAAATATTTATCGTATTGATTGAAAAAAATAAGGAGGTCTCTTACTTTTCTTTCTTTGTCTTTAGAATCTGCAATTTCAATCTCGTACTGCAAAATTCTATTTCCTAATGAGTATAAGTTTTCGCTATAATCTGGACATGAAACTTTCACTTCATTCCATAAATCGAGTGCTTTTTTATTTTCGTTATCCGATAGGAATTGAGCTAATTGTTTTTCTTTATCAACACAATTTTTTTCTTGTGCATTTACAAAAGAACAAATGACAAGTAATAAAAGAAACAATTTTGCTTTCATAATAATACTCTTTTAAGATTAGTCGTATTTTCTTTTCACAAACCATCTATCATTAAGTGATAAACCAATATTAAAGTTCATGTAATTTTCATTAACTAAGCCGGCGCTTTTGGTGCCTCTGTTTCCAAATTCAACACCAATATTTATATTTGAAAAAGTACCTCTCATTGGCAATCCCAAACCAACGGTTAATGCAGCGTCTTTAATAGAGGTATTATTAATTACTAAGCCCGTGTTTTCATATCTTAAACCTCCTCTATATACCACGCGGCTAAAATAATTTGTAAACGATTTATAATTTGGAATGTAATACCCTCCAAGAATAAATTTAGTAGCATTTTGATAGCTTACATTCGAAACATCATTAAATCGGTTTCCGAAGTTACTAGAATTTTGAAACACTAATTCGGTTCCAATAATCCATTTTTTTGAATCACCAATACCAAGACCTATAGAATATTTAGAAGAGAGATTTAATTTAGTACTTGGCACTGTAATTTCCGAAGGATCTCCTACTGTCGCTGAATCTATTCCATTAACTGTTTGAACTAAAGAAACTGTTCTTGTATTTGTTAAATTAATACTTGAAGAAGGCGAGTAAGTTGCGCTTGTAAATAAATTAATTTTATTATTTAACTTCGTCTGATAAGAAATTCCTGTATTAATATTTGCTCCATTAACAATTGATTTATTAATTTCTTTGGTAGCATATTGAATTGGTAAACCGTTTGCATCGTATCGAATAGAAATATTTTGAGTGTTTATTTGCCCAAAATTATATTGTATATCAGCACCAATACTTAATCCTTTAGTTAATTGATATCCAAACCCTAAAAAGACTTTGTTTACCCCACCATCCCCTTTATCATAACTATCGGTAACTAAAGCGTTGCTATCTGTACTACTACTCTTTAAACTATACCCAACAGAAGAATAGGGAATCAAACCAAATCCAATTCCTAACTTTTTTAATGGAATTCCAACTGCTAAATAATTTAGAGCTGTTCGTTGTGCTTTTTCACTTTGCGTATCGGTTGTTAATTTATTTACAGAAAAAGTACCTCCTACAGCATAAGTAGTTAATTTAAGGCTAGAATACATTGCAGGATTCATCATATTTAAGTGAATACTATCTGGCACCACAGATAACCCTCCCATGGAAGTATTTTCAACAGTTCCTTTAAAACGAACATCACCGATACCATAAAAAGAATAAGGAGAAGAAGTTCCCTCTTGCGCAAAAGAAACTAATGAAAAAAGTAAACTAATACTTACTATAATTTTTTTAATCATTGTTGATTGTATTGAAAAGTTTGATTCAAACTTTCTAAAAGAAAATTTGGATTGGCAAATATGGTATTTTTTAATCGTTTAGCCAAAAATTCTGCGTCTCCACCCGTTAAAATTATGATAAAGTTATCATTTTTATCTAAAACCGATGAAATAAAACTATCTATTTCAAAAGTGATTCCGTTAATTACTCCAGAATGCATTGCTTGTTGTGTTGAATTTCCAATAATTGCTTCCGGATTTTCTAAAGTTAATAACGGCAGTTTGGAAGTATAATTGTGTAACGATTCATATCTTAATCTAGTACCCGGTGAAATTGCTCCTCCATGATAAACATTATTTGAGTCGATAAAATCATAGGTTATGCAAGTACCTGCATCAATAACGAGTCGGTTTTGATTTGGAAACAATTGTACCGCTCCAGCTGCCAAAACCATTCTATCTACCCCAAGTGTATTTGGAGTAGCGTAACTGTTTAAAAACGGAAACTTACAATCTGGAGTAATAAAAAAGACTTTAGCTTTAGAATTTAGGTCTAAAAAGTCCTCATTTGTAAGATTTCCAACAGATGCAACTACAATTGTATCAACTTCAGCAAATAAAATTAATAAATTTTGCACCTCCATTTTCCAGCTTGAATGGGATACAATTTTTTTATCTTTAATTGTATTCTGTTCAAATACAGCTAATTTGATTTGTGTATTTCCTACATCGACAGCTAGAATCATAATTGGATATTTAAAGATGCAAAGTTACAAATAGATTTTTTTTAATAATTGTTTTGTATAAATTAAAAATCGTTCTATATTTGCAGCCTCATAAGAGAGGTACCTTAGCTCAGATGGTAGAGCAATGGACTGAAAATCCATGTGTCCCTGGTTCGATCCCTGGAGGTACCACGAAACCCGAATAGCAATATTCGGGTTTTTTGTTTTTATAAACTTTTAGAAATAAAAAAACCTCTCACAAGGAGAGGTTTAATTTAGCATTGATAAAGAATAATTATTCTTTAATTAATTTGATAGTTTTTTCGTTAAGGTTTGAATCTGTAACTTTTGCAAAGTAAATACCTTGATTTAATTCAGAAATAGATAAGCTTTCGTTTGCAGCTGCATTACTGAAAGTTTTAACTAATTGACCTGTTAAGTTAAAGATTTGAACTTTAGCAACATCAGCATTAATAGCGAACGTTCCTTTAGTAGGGTTTGGAGCTAAAGAGAATGAAGTGCTTCCAAATTGGTTAGCTGACATTGTAGTTGTAAATAAGTAAGCCTTTGTTAAATTATTGAAAGTTATATCATAAGTTCCTGCTACTGCTGGAATATTACCACTTCCTGGATTACCTGTTGGAAAACCATCACCACCCCATGAATTAGCCCAGTCATGATCTCTTCTGAATTTACAACCTTCTGTAGTCATTACTACATTAGATACAGAATAATTAACACCATCTGTTGTAGTTAAATCAGTGTCATTACCCCAACCACCTACAGCAGCACCTGTTAAACTAATTTGTGGAAAAGCAAAGCTATACGCACCAGTTACAATATTTAATCTCGCATCATAAGTTCCAGCAGTTGTTACAGTAATATTATTTCCAGTTGATACTCCTGAAGGAAAAGCAGCATCACCCCAAGTAGTACTCCAAGCATGATCTTTTCTGAATTTACAATCGCCTGCTGATAAAGCAATATCGTTTAAACGATAATTATCCGTGTCAACCGCAGTTAAATCAAAATCATGACCGTCACCCCAACCGCCAACAGCAGCACCTGTTAAGCTAATTAATTGATATAATGGAGCAGGTGTAAACACATAATCTCCAGATGTAATGTTTATTGTAATAGTCGTGTATGAACCAGCAGTTGAAGGAATTAAATCAGTAGTACTTAGAGCACTTCCTGCAGGAAACCCTAATCCTCCGTATAATACACCATCAATAGAAAACTGAGCTGTACCTGCAACTAAAGTAGCATTTGATACAGTAAAATTAGCTAAATCTGTTGTGCTTAAAACTAATCCACCTGCAGTAGTTACTGCAGAACCTACCAACTTCACAACTGGAATTGGAGTACCACCAGCAAATGAAAATGCACCAGTAGCTATATTAAAAGTAACATCATATACACCAGCGATAGCAACAATATTATTGTTAACACCTGGAGTCGTATCAGCAGTACCAGATGGCCAAGTTGCTAATCCATTTCCGTTACCATAAGCTGTAGTCCAAGCATGATCAATTCTAAATTTAAATTCCCCTCCTGCCATAGGAACAGCAGTTCCAGTCCAGATACCATCTGCATCAGCATCAGTTAAATCATAGTCAACTCCCCAATCTCCTGTAGCTCCTGCACCAATTAAGGACACTTGCTGAGCGTTAATGTTAATTGCAGTAAAAAATAGTGCAATTAGTAATAGTAATTTTGTTTTCATAAGGTATTATTATTTTAAGGTTAAAATTATGTAACGCAAATTTAAAATTTATTTGCGATATTTTAATAAAAGTTTAAAAAAAAGGTAAGCGAAAACGATGTAGTGTTAATAAGTATATGCTTTAAGATCATAATAATGAATACTTTATATTTAAGTCATATTTTAAAAAACATTATTGCTTAATTAATTTTAACGTTTTTTCGATATTATTTTCGTCAACTATTTTTACTAAATATAGGCCACTATTTAAATCGTTTATTTCATAAATATCCGACTTTGATTTATTTTGGAAAGATTTAACTAATTGACCTGTCATAGAATAAATAAACACCTTTGACAAATCATAATTAATTGAGAAAAAATCAGTGGATGGATTAGGAGTTAAGCTAATGAAATTTAGCGCATTAAAATCATCTAATTTCAAACTTGCGGGTTGGTTTCCATATACTCTAAAACCACCTGCTTCTATACTAATTGGATCGGTAGTATTATTAACGGTAAGTTGTGTATTATCAATCAAGTTGTACCAAGTTCCTGTGTAAGGAAAATTTGGCGTAACATTGATGGTAGTTACATTAAAATTAGATAAAACTACTACATTTTTTAAGGTAGAGGCCGAAGCGGCATTATCGTAAATATAGATTTTTGGCTCCAATGTAGTTCCTGAATTTATTGTATAATCTTTACTAAATACAGAATTGTTTTTCTTCAAATCTATAATTTTTGCATAATTATTATAAATCGCATTTCTATTTGAATCGCCTAGCCAATTGTTTGTCCATTGTAATTGTGGCTTAGTATCAAGTTTACAATCTCCAGAAATTGCATCAGAAGAAGTATTAACCGATCCGTTGTTACAGGTAAAAATAGAATCGTTGTAACCTAAATCTGCAAAATGCCATATCATTTTTGGTCCTGGAATTAGCAATGAAACGGCCGCTATTGCAGACATTCTAGATAATGCAACATTTAATGTTTTAACATTATGCGAAACATTTGTACTATTTCCATAAGTTAGATTTTTATACATCAAACGCTCTTCATCATGACTCTCAGGATAACCCATTACTCTTTTGGCAGCAAAACCGTGAGCAACATTTCCCATTCTAGTAATATCATTATTAGAATTGAAACCCATTGATAATTGATTGTATTGGTCGGTCATTTTTCCCCATAACATTACTCCTTTACTAGGCGTTTCTCCAATTCTATAATTAGCCCATTGTTGTTCTTCATTATCAATTCCTAAATGTTCAAAAATCACATAATGAGTTGGATCTAAACTCCAAGAATAATCAGCATACTCTTTCAAAACATCTACTCTGTCTTGCTGATAGCCATTAGTACATGCATCCTGACCTCCTGAAACAGTAGAAGGACATGCTTGTGTAAATCCTTTAGTTAAATCCCAACGAAAACCGTCAATTTTATATTCTTCAATCCATTGCTTTACAACTCTTTTCACATAGGTCTTTGTTCTTTCTTGTTGGTGATTAAAATCATTCCCAACACTATAACTATGCATTGCAGCAGTATTAAAATAGGGATTATCTGACGAAGGCGATCCCCATCCATCTCCATCTGGATCATTCATCCACATTCGCACCATTGGATTTCTTCCAAAAGCGTGATTCAATGCCAAATCCAATATTACAGCAATTCCGTTTAAATGGCATAAGTCAATAAACTCTTTTAATTTATTTGCTGGCCCATAAAATTTATCGTTTGCTAAATGAAAAGCGGTATTGTATCCCCAACTTTCGTTTCCTTCATACTCCATTATTGGCATCAATTCAATAGCATTTATTTTTAGATTTTTAAAATAATCAATTCTATCAATCATGCTTTGGTAACTCCTATTTGAATCAAAATCACGAACTAACAATTCGTAAACAACCAATTTTTCTTTATCTGGTTTAACAAAATTTAGGGTAGCATCACTCCAAGAATAAGGGACTTGACCAGTTTTCAATACAGTAACTTCCTTGTCTTGATTAGAATTTGATGGAAAAGGAGGTAAATTAGGGTATTTTGAAGCCGGGATATAAGGATCATCAAATGAAGATAACACTAATGTAGAGTATGGATCAGCGGTTTTAACTAATACCGGAGAATTAGTTGCAGGAGTTTGATCTACTATCCAATATTGATAAGTATAATCTACTCCCGGAGTCAGGCCTGTTAATTCAATCCAAAACTTTGATGATGAAACATCCTTTTTCATAGCATAACTATTGTTTGGTTGCCAATTATTAAAACTACCCGCAACATACACAAAGTCTTTCCCAGGTGCATCTAAAACTAATATTGCTTTAGTTGGATCTGAAGGATCATAGTTTATTCCTTCTAATTTACCTGAAGGAATAGCTTCGGAAATTACTGGAGGAGTTACTATTACAGAGAATTTTTTTGTTTGAACCGAAGTTCCTTGCGTAATCTCTAACTCATAATTTTGATTAGATGTAATATTAGTATGATTATAAGAATAGCTAGCTTGATTAGAAACGGCGTCAATACTAACTCCATTAGCTTTTAAATTATAATTAGCATTTCCATTGGTGTTGGATGCGGAAACATTTCTACTTCCTCCAGAAGCAATTATGGTAGTGCTATTTTCGTTAGGAATTAACAAAGTAGTTTGAAAGTAACCCACATTAAAAAAGAAATCACCACAACTAGGTGCTAATTTTAATGTTTGAGATCCCGATGCATTTCTAAAAACCATTCCCATTTTTGCAGCACTAGCTTGTTGTGTTGCATTTAGGTTAAAATAAACACTAGGAGTCATAGTAATACTCCATGTTCCATTACCATTATTTGTCATTAATCCAATTCCATCATCCAAGCCCCAATTTCCAATAACAGTTGACCAAGGATTTGCAGTAGACCCTACTCCCGAATGAATGTAAACCTTTGCTGGATTAGAGCCCATCGTATTACAAGTTGCACTAGCAAATGAAACGGTGATTGTAATTTGATCGGTAACATTAAATGCAGCAGGAGAAATTGTAACTTGTTGTGCAAATACAAAAGAGGTAATTAAACAAAATAGTATGGCAATTCGTTTCATAGTATGGCTATATTATATCAAGAGCAACTAAAATTAGTTGCTCTTGAAAAGGATTTATTATTTATAATTTAAATTTTTGTCATTGTATAAGTATAACCTCTTGGTTTACTAACATCAAGAACAATTTTATATCGATCTCTTGATCCATCATCTGTTCCAGGCACAGATATGTCTCCCTGCCCAGTTGTACTATTTTCTACTAATACCGAAGGCGCAGAAGTTTTTCCTAAAATTGAAACCGAAGTTGAGGCGGTTCCAGGAGCATATGGAGGGTTTGGTAATGCTGGCACTACTACCGCTCCAGTCCATAAATTGGATTTAAATTTGAATTTTCTTCCTTTTATTAAATCAACTTCTAATGACCATTTTTTGGTTGTATTATCATAGGTAAACGGTACTTGAAACCCAGTGCCTAGGCCAGATCTTGTAGCAGTACCAAATATACCAAACGATGTAAAAGGAGTTAATGTATAAGTATTGTTTGATAAATTCACTCTAACTAAATACTGCCCTGCAGTTGCAACAGAAATACTTGGTGCGCTGGCACCTGAACTTAAAGACCCTGCGGTTCCGCCTGCTCCATAAATAGTTGGTGTTGTAAAATCCTGACAGGCATCAGCTTGATAAAATTTATAATTACCCGCATCTAAATACATATAGCCAACGTAATCTGTATTAGAAGATGGTGCAGAAGCTGCAACTCTTGGCTCTGTTGATGGAGTATTTCCTGCTTTTACAAATGCCATTACCGGAAATTTTAAAGAATAACCAGTAACTTTTACATTAATTGGATTAGAATATTGACTAAATGCATTGGCAGCATTACCTCCTACTAATGATTTTATTCTTATATCAATATCCATTTCACTACATTTATAAGTAGGCAACCCATTAATTAACTTATTGAATTCTTCTACAGTTAAGGTACCTTTTCTAGATGTAGGACTTACTACTAAACCATTGCCAGTATATTCAACAGGATTTGACAAAGTAACATCATTATGATCAAAAACTTGCAAAGTATAAGTAGAAACTGTAGCTGGTCCATTATTAGCACTATCCCATTCAAACTTTGCAAAAATATTAGTTGCAGTAGCTTCTGTCAATACTAAAGGTGAAGTAACAGTAGCATCTTTTCTAAGTTCAAAACCGTTTGCACTAACAATTAGATCTTTATTATCTTCACAAGAGAAAGTTGCAAATAAAAGTATCGTAAATACTATTTTATATATATTTTTCATTTTTAATTTTTTATTAAATTAATACCCAGGATTTTGTTGTAAAGTAGGATTTGAACCTATTGCCTGAGCAGGTATTGGGAATAATTTGAATTTATCATCAATTCCTGTTCCTGCTTGAGCATTACCTTTCCACTGCCACACATAAGTGCTACCAGTATATTTTCCAAAACGAATTAAATCTTGTCTTCTATGTCCTTCCCAATATAACTCACGCGCTCTTTCATCTAAAACAAAATCTAATGTAACATTTGCAGCAGTTATTGATGAAGCACCAGCTCTAGTTCTCAATGTATTTACATAAGTAGCAGCTTGAGTTGTACTACCTTGTCCTCTTGCAGCTAACTCTGCATACATTAAGTAGGCATCTGCCAATCTAAACATAGGGAAATCAATATCTGCAAATTGTTGTGAAGCGTCAGAACCTGATCCTCCTGTTGATTTAAGATTTTTATATTTTTGAACAGCATAACCGTCTGTAAAATTTCCAATATTGCTAATTGATAAGCTTTGTCCATTTGTATAGAAAATTCCTCTAGGATCTCCAGCAAATTTGGCAACAAATTCTTGTCTCGTTCTTAAACCAGCCCAACCACTATTAACACCTGACGTAGCTGGATCCATTGATCCTCCTACAGAAGCATGAGCAAGGTAGGTAGTACCTCCCCATGTTTGCGTTGCTAAACCATCAAAACGAACTGGAAAAATAATTTCAGTTTGTGATCCATTAACATCATTATCAGCCATAAATACTTTATCATAACTTGAAGAAGTATTGATTGAGTATGTCGAACTTAAAACTGATGCTAAAGCAGTAGAAGCTTCGGCAAATTTAGGTTGATTAATATATACTTGAGCATTCAAATACATTTTAGCTAATAACATTTTACCTGCTATTTTATCAATTCTTCCATACTCATTAGCTCCTGAAGCTTTTAAATCTCCATCAATAGCGTTCAATTCACTAACAATATAATCAAACATAAAATTTCTATCTTTTTGAGGAGGTAAAAAATATCCAACAGCATCATTTTCAGTTACGAAAGGAATGTTTCCATACATATCCATCAAGTTCCAATAAGAAAATGCTCTTAAAAAACGAGCTTCTGCTCTAAAGTTAACAATTTCTGCACGAGTTGTAGCAGTAACATTTCTACTATTTAATTTATCATCCGATGTTTGGCGTAAAAACTCGTTACATAACGACACTTGATACATTCCTCTAGAGAACATTGCATAGATAAATTCATTGTTAGATGCCCAAGTATGGTTATTTAATGATGGTAAGTTACCATCAGCCCAACCAATAATAGCTTCATCAGTTGTAATCTCATTTAATTGCCAATAGGCTCTTAAATACTGTCCGAAACCTCCATCTATACCTGCGATGTCTGGAGCTCCACTTGGACCGCCCTGACCAGAAGTAGCTAATCCCATGTATAATTTAGCTAAAAACTGCTTATATGAAGCTTCATTTTGAAAGAAAGATTCCGAAGTTAAATAGTCAGAATCTTCTTCCGATTTTGCAATATCATCTGAACAAGAAACAGTAAACATTGACATTACTGTAACTAGAAACAATAGACTTAATATTTTGTTTTTCATAATATGTGTATTTTTATTAAAAGTTAACATTACATCCTATTACATACATTCTAGCTCTTGGATAGATCGTATTGTCTATACCTCCAAAAACTTCTGGATCTAATCCTTTGTATTTAGTAATAGTTAAAGCATTTTGGATACCTAAAGATAATTTAGCTGTAGTATTTTTCCCAAATGGTTCATTAATGTTATAGGCTAATGAAACGTTATCTAACTTAATGAAAGATGCATTTTGAATATAATAGTCAGAAAAATATCTGTCATTCCCTTGGTTGACAAATCCTGTAGTAAAGAAACTTGGACTGATATTGTTTAAAGGAGTACTACTATCATTAATTGATTGGTTTAAATAACCATTAGACGAAGCTACGTTATTATAATTATAGTTTCCTAAACTAGCTCTCCAAGACATATTGAAATCCCATTTTTTGTAGGTCATGTTAGACATAAAACCAAAAATAAAATCTGCATATGGTTTTTTGTAGTGGTACATATCATTAGCGTTTATTATACCATCACCATTTCTATCTACAAAAACTCCTTCAAGAGGTTTCCCATTCGTTCCATATACTTGTTCGTATACATAAAAAGAACTAGGTGCATATCCAGTAGATTGCATTTGGATATTGTTACCAACACCACCTGCTATACCTCCCCATGGAATACCTGGAGATTCTGTACCGTCAGTAGCAGTAGCTGTCATTTTGCGATTTTGGTAGTTTGTATTGAAGTTAACATTCCAAATAAAGTTGTTTGTTTTTACAATATCTGAATTCAAATTCAATTCAATTCCTCTAATTCTTAAATTACCAAAGTTTCTTGGACCATTATTAGAAAGGTTTGCACCATCAGGATAAGGAACTCCCTTAGCTAACAAATCTTTAGTTTCTTTTTGATAGAAATCTAAACTCCCTTTAACTTTTTTGAACAATTCAAAATCAGTTCCTAAATTAGTTGAAGTAACTGTTTCCCATTTTAATAATGCAGTATAGAATAATGGGCTTACTGGACTG
Source organism: Flavobacteriaceae bacterium (assembly GCA_947453195.1). Taxonomy (GTDB): domain Bacteria; phylum Bacteroidota; class Bacteroidia; order Flavobacteriales; family Flavobacteriaceae; genus Flavobacterium. Next base: position 24,859 of record CANGFO010000007.1, on the reverse strand, counting down.
TATGAAGTATTTCCAAAATAATAATTAGAACCCGTACTTGACCCTAAATAAGTTGGCATATATGGAAAATAATTATAACCCATATCTTGTTGACCTGTTTGTCCCCAACCTGCTCTTAATTTAAGACTTGTAATAGATTTACTATCTTTTAAGAAGCTTTCATTAGAAGCTACCCATGCAAAAGCAGCTCCAGGAAAAACTGCAGTTTGATTAGATGGATCAAATCGGTTAGAAGTATCTCTTCTTAAGTTAAGTGTTAATAAATATTTACTATCAAAACCAACATTAGCTCTACCAAAATATGATTCCAGTTTAATAATTGGATTTAAGTAATAATTAGTTGAATTGATAACATTTTGAGGGTTATTAATATTTCCTGAATTAAATGAATCTTGTTTTGTATTTTGATAACTGTGACCTGCAGTAACATCTACATTTAATTTACCGAATTTTTTAGTATAATTAAGGTATACCTCTAGAGATTTTTGAGTGCTTGTCCACCATCCACTTGAACTATTCCCTAAGCCGATACCATTATTATATAAACCACTAATACTTTGATTACTTAATTCGTAGGCGTTAGCTCCAGTTGTACGATCTATTGCAGCAATTGCAGTAAATTTCAATTCAGGCAGAAAGTGAAATTTGTAATCTAACTGTATATTTCCTAAATAGCGGTATGACTTATCTGTATTTTTTGTTTGTCTTAATGAAGCAACAGGGTTATCCGTAGCTAAAAAAATTGGATTTCCTGAAGCATCATACCACTCAAAATACCCTCCATTCATACCTGTCGTATTAGTAACCGATTGAGTTGGGTCAAAAGTAATCGCATTTCTAATAGCTCCTTCGTCAGCATACCTGTTTTTTGTAATTGTAAAGTTACCATTAACAGCTATTTTTAAATGATCTTTAAAGAAAGATGGATTTAAACGAAGTGCCGTAGTAGTTCTTTCGTATTTAGAAGTTTCTAAAATACCAGGAATATAAGAATGACCGTAAGAGAATGAAGATGGAATTGCTCCAAATAAAGCCCCTCTCATAGATACATAATTATCTAAAGTAACGGAATTAGAAAATATCTCTTTTTGCCAATCCGTTGATGCCGTTCCCATTCTTGCTATTTTAGTTGGACTAATATTATACATAGCTATATTTGCAGGATTGGTCAAAAATGCTCTAAAATCATCAGCAGAAGTAACATCCAATCGCTTAGCAAGAGTATTGACAGTAAAAGTATTACTTACAGTAACCTTCACATCTCCCTTAGCCCCTTTTTTTGTAGTAATCATAATAACCCCAGCAGATGCTCGATTACCATAAATAGCAGTGGAAGAAGCATCTTTCAAAACCGATATTGTTTCAATATCATTTGGATTAATTGAATTTAATCCGTTCTCAATAGGAACTCCATCTACAACTACTAATGGATCATTTTTCCCATACAATGAGGATTCTCCACGAATTCTAATTGCAGCACCATCTCCTGGACGACCACCCTGTGTCACAACAACACCAGCAGCTCTTCCGTTTAATAGCCCTTCAACTGTAGAAACATAACCTTTGTTCATTTCTTTAGTTGTTAATACCTCAACAGACCCTGTTGCATCTTTTTTCTTAACAGAACCATAACCAATTTGTACTACAACATCCTGTAATACATTTGCTTCTTCAACTAAGGCAATAATAAGGTTTTTTTGATCTTCAAATGAAATATTTTCATTTTTATACCCAATGAAAGTAAACGCAATTTTGTCACCTTTTTTAAGTTTAGACAGCTTAAATTTACCATCTAAATCAGTTGTAGTGCTTTGATTTGCTCCTTTCACAGTTACATTTACTCCAGATAATGGCTGATTTGTTTTTTTATCAACAACAGTTCCATTAACCACACTCTGCGCTAGAACACTAATAGGCAGGAATAGAAATAAAAATAACAATTTTTTATAAATTGCTTTCATAAATTATTTTTAAATTAATTAATTGTTTATTTACTTATACTTTAACTTCGAAACGTTAAAATTATGTAAATAAATCGTATAAAAAAATTACTCCTTAATAATAGTGTTGCGAAAACGTTTTCGTGTTGAAAACTTTCCTAAATATTCAAGTTTTAAGCCTAAAAATTCAATGATTGCGAAAATAAATATATCTTTATTTTTTTTTAAACAATTATCCATTTCGCAACATGAAAAGAAAAGTAACTTTAAAGCAAATTGCAAAGGAATTAGACGTCTCTATTTCTACCGTTTCTAAATCACTTAGAGATAGTTCAGAAATTAGCGAAGATACCCGTCAAAAAGTGCAAGCTTTTGCGAAATTATACAACTACAAACCCAACAATATTGCACTTAGTTTAAAGAACAGAAAGTCGAAAACAATTTGCATAATCATACCCGAAATTATTCATCATTTTTTTGCCACCGTAATCAGCGGAGTGGAACATGTGGCAAATAAAAAAGGATACAATGTTATTGTCTGCCTTTCGGATGAATCCTTCGACAAAGAGGTAATTAACATGGAAATGCTAGCCAACGGGAGCATCGATGGCTTTATCATGTCATTATCTAAAGAAACCCAACAAAAAAGGGACTTTCACCATATTACTGAAGTCATTAATCAAGGGATGCCTGTAGTAATGTTTGATCGAGTTACCAATGATATTCTTTGCGACAAAGTCATCATCGATGATAATTTAGCCGCATTTAACGCAACGCAATACCTTATTGATAAAGGATTTAAAAAAATTGCATTAATCACCACAGTAGATTATGTTAGTGTTGGAAAATTAAGAACCGAAGGATATGTTAAAGCATTAAAAAACAATGATATAGCTGTTGCTGAAAGCTTAATATTAAAAATTGAAGATACCGATAATTTCGAAGCACCAATTGAATCTTTACTAACAAATAATGAAATAGACGCCATTTTTGCAGTTAACGAGATTTTTGCAGTTACCGCAATAAAAACCGCCACCAGATTGGGCAAAAAAGTCCCTCAGGACATCTCAATCATTGGTTTTACGGACGGAATTATTTCTAAATATTCTTCGCCTTCTATTACTACTGTTGGCCAAAACGGGGTGAAAATGGGTGAAAAAGCAGCCAAAATGTTAATTGAAAAATTAGAAATTGAAGAAGAAGATTACGAAGAGCAATACAAAACTGAAGTTATTGAAACCGAGCTGATTGAAAGAGAATCTACCATTTAACTTCTTCAATTTATCAACAAAAAACGTTTTCGTAAACTATTTTTTTAAATTTTTAATTCAGAATTTTAAATTCTTATTTCTTTTAATATCTTTACCAAATCAAAACTTATACTTTTTACTTCGAAAATAAAAAATGAGTTTTGATAAGCATACTGCTTATCGTAATTTTAAAATTTACGATAATGAAAAAACCCAAATTAAGTTTTTGGCAAATTTTGAATTTAAGCTTTGGATTCTTAGGAGTACAAATAGGCTATTCCCTTCAAAATGGTAATACAAGCAGAATTTTAGAAGCATTAGGTGCCGATGTTCATAGCATTGGTTATTTTTGGCTAGCTGCTCCAATAGCTGGTTTAATTGTTCAACCTATCATTGGATTATCAAGTGATAAAACCTGGACTCGCTTAGGACGAAGAATTCCCTTTATTTTAGTTGGCGCAATAATTTCCGCATTGGCTATGTTTTTTATGCCAAACGCAGGAAACTTTACCAATTTATTACCCCCTTTAGTTTTTGGTGCTGTAATGTTATTATTGATGGATACTTCCTTCAACATTACTATGCAACCCTTCAGAGCTTTGGTTGGAGATATGGTAAATGATGAGCAAAAAAATCTTGGCTATTCGCTTCAAAGCGCGCTAATTAATTTTGGTGCTGTGTTTGGTTCTTTACTACCTTGGATTTTAACTAAAGCCAATGTGGCTAATGTTCCAGCTGAAGGTCAAAAAGTTGCCGATTCTGTAATTTGGTCTTTTTATATCGGTGGAGGTATTTTGTTACTTAGTGTTCTTTGGACTGTTTTCAGAACCAAAGAATATGCTCCAAAAGAACATGCTGAATACAATAATATTAATTTGGATGCCCCAGAAAACAAAGAAAAAACTAATATTTTTACACTTATTACTAACGCGCCGAAAATATTTTGGCAATTGGGTGTAGTGCAATTCTTTTCATGGTTTTCACTTTTCTTAATGTGGGTTTACACTACAAGAGCTATCGCAAACCAAGTATGGGGACCAGAAGCGCTTGATGCAAAATCACTTGGCTTTAATGAAGCTGGAGATTGGACGGGAGTTCTTTTTGGGTTTTACAGTGCCATTGCAGCAGTATTCGCCTTATTAATTCCAACTATTGCAAAAGCTATTGGAAGAAAAAAAACCTACAGTTTTTCACTTATTTTGGGTGGAATCGGATTAATATCAATGCTATTAATTCACGATAAAAACCTTTTACTACTTTCTATGATTGGAGTTGGGTTTGCATGGGCAGCTATATTAGCAATTCCTTACGCTATGCTATCCAGTTCTTTACCAGCAGAAAAAATGGGGGTATATATGGGGCTGTTTAATGCGACCATTACCGTACCGCAAATTGCTGCCGGATTATTAGGAAGCACCCTAATTGCCTTTTTTGGAGGCGAACCAATAATGATTATTGTAATTGCCGGAATTTCAATGGCAATTGCAGGTTTAGCTGTTTTTGCTGTTAAAGAAAAAACAGAATAATTAAATTAAAATGACAAACATAAAAGCATTTATATTCGATTTAGATGGAGTTATTGTCGATACGGCTAAATACCATTTTTTAGCTTGGCAAAAATTAGCTCAAGAACTCGGAATCGAATTTACACACGGACATAACGAACAACTGAAAGGCGTAAGCCGCGTTCGTTCATTAGATATCATTTTAGAACTTGGAGGTGTTCAAGCCTCTCAAAAGGAAAAAGACAAATGGCTTATTCAAAAAAACGAAGATTACTTGTCGTATCTAGTAGATATTGACGAAAGTGAAATTCTTCCTGGGGTTTTGCCTGTTTTGCATTATTTAAAAAACAAAAATCAACTTATTGCTTTAGGGTCAGCAAGTAAAAATGCACGTCCTATATTAGAAAAAACAGGCGTTATGCCTCTTTTTGATGCGATTGTTGATGGCAATGATGTTTCCAATGCAAAACCAGATCCTGAAGTATTTCTTCAAGCCGCAAAAAAACTGAATGCAACAAACGAAAATTCAATAGTTTTTGAAGATTCTGTAGCAGGAGTACAAGCTGCAAATACAGCCCATATGATTAGTATCGGTATAGGAGACGCAGCCACTTTACACGAAGCAAACTATCTATTTAAAGATTTCACATTTATTGATGAAGCCTTTTTAGATACCTTAATAAATTAAAATTAGTTACAATTTTTCAAGCTGAATTTTGCTTGAAAGCCTTTTTATAAAATAATAAATAATGAATCAAGATTATATAAAACCAGATAATTGGTCGATAATTGAAGAAGGGTTTGATGCCGAAAGCGTAAAATCGTCAGAGAGTTTATTCAGCATTGGAAACGGAGCCATGGGGCAACGTGCCAATTTTGAAGAAACCTATACTGGAGAAACATTTCAAGGAAGTTACATCGCAGGAATTTACTATCCTGACAAAACTAAAGTGGGTTGGTGGAAAAATGGCTATCCAGAATATTTTGCAAAAGTATTAAATGCTCCAAATTGGATCGGTATCAATATCGAAATCAATGGTGAAAGCTTGGATTTAGCTAAATGTAAATCGGTGGCAAATTTCCGTAGAGAATTAAATATGAAAGAAGGTATTTACTACCGTTCTTTCGAAGCGACTTTGCAAAACGGAACTCAAATTTCAGCAAAAATTACTCGTTTTCTTTCTTTAGATATTGACGAATTGGGAGTTATTAATTTTGAAATTACTCCATTAAATGGTGATGCAAAAATTACATATAAACCCTATGTAGATGCTGGAGTTCAAAATGAAGATGCCAACTGGGAAGAAAAATTCTGGGAACCTCTAGAGGTTTCAAATACAGGAAACGAAGCTTTTGTTTCGGCTAGGACTTTTAAAACGCATTTTACAGCTACAACCTTTATGCAAAATACCATTTTGTTAGAAAGCAATAATTTAAATTGCGCTCCATCAAATGTGGTAAAAACTAGCAATCGAATTGAATTTACCTATGAAGTTGCAGTTGCAAAAGGACAAACTAGTGCAATTCAAAAACTTGGAGGATATACCGTTTCGTTAAACCACCAAGACACGAACGCTGCTGCTAAAAAAGTTATAGCTAAGGGTCTTGAAATTGGTTATTCCAAATTGGCTGAAGACCAAAAATTTGCTTGGGCAAAAATTTGGGAAATGAGTGACATTACCATTGATGGTGATGTAAAAGCACAACAAGGAATTCGTTTCAATATTTTCCAATTGAATCAAACTTATTTAGGAAAAGATTCTCGATTAAATATAGGTCCAAAAGGATTTACAGGAGAAAAATATGGTGGATCTACTTATTGGGACACCGAAGCCTATTGCATACCGTTTTATATGGCTACCAAAGACCAGCAAGTGGCAAGAAACTTGTTGACTTATCGTTACAATCAATTAGATAAAGCTATTGAAAACGCAGCTAAATTAGGATTTACAAACGGAGCTGCTTTGTATCCAATGGTTACCATGAATGGTGAAGAATGTCATAACGAATGGGAAATTACTTTTGAAGAAATTCACAGAAACGGAGCTATAGCTTTTGCCATTTTTAACTACTACCGTTACACCGGAGACTATTCTTATATTCCAGAAAAAGGATTAGAAGTGCTTATTGCCATTGCTCGTTTTTGGCAACAAAGAGCTACCTACTCTACTTACAGAAATCAATATGTAATTTTAGGAGTTACAGGTCCAAACGAATATGAGAACAATGTTAATAACAATTTCTACACCAATTATTTAGCGAAATGGTGTATTGATTATGCAATGGCGCAAATACAAAAAGTAGAAACAGAATATGCTTCCGATTATGCTCGAATTATGAGTAAAGTGAATTTAGATGCTGCCGAAATTGCACATTGGAAAGCTGTTGCAGACAATATGTATTTCCCGTATTCAGAAGAACTTGGTGTGTATTTACAACAAGATGGATTCTTAGATAAAGAGTTGGTAAAAGTCCATGATTTAGATCGATCTCAACGACCAATTAACCAAAAATGGTCTTGGGATAGAATCTTACGCTCTCCATATATCAAACAAGCTGATACTTTACAAGGTTTTTACTTCTTTGAAGATCATTTCAGCAAAGAACAATTAGAAAAGCATTTCGATTTTTATGAGCCGTTTACCGTTCACGAAAGTTCACTTTCGCCTTGTGTACACTCAATTCAAGCTGCTTTATTAGATAAAATGGAAATGGCTTACACGTTCTATTTAAGGACTTCGCGATTGGATCTAGATGATTACAATAAAGAAGTAGAAGAAGGTTGTCACATTACCTCAATGGCCGGAACTTGGATGAGTATTGTAGAAGGATTTGGTGGAATGCGTGTAAAAAATAACGCATTACATTTTGAGCCAAAAATCCCGAAAGAATGGGAAGGCTATTCGTTTAAAATAAATTTTAGAAATCAAATTTTGAAAGTTGTTGTAAATCATAAAGAAACTTCATTTTCATTAGATGGATCTCAAAATATAAAGGTTTATGTAAAAGGAAAAGAAATTCTTGTGGAGCCAAACAGCTTAGTCAAAGTTTAATTTTATCCGATATTTTAAGTCGCAAAGGATTCTTTGCGACTTTGTTTTTTATTAGTATTTCATTTAATAGTTCATGTTATGAAAAAAGTCTTCTTTTTATTATTTATTACATCAATATCTTTTGCTCAAATAGACCGAGTTGAACCGCCATTTTGGTGGAGCGACATGAATTTATCTGAATTGCAAATTATGTTCTATGGAAAAAATATTGCCCAAAATGAAGTTTCTGTTTCGGGTGGAATTGGAATTAAAACCGTTCAAAAAACAGAAAATCCAAATTATGTTTTTGTAACTATTGAAACCAAGAATGTTGCTGCTCAAGAATTGGTTTTTACTTTCAAAAACAAGAAAAAATCTTTCACTCAAAACTATTCGCTTAAAGCACGAAAAGAAAATTCGCGCTTCCGCAAAGGCTTTGACAGTTCTGATTTACTCTATTTAATCATGCCGGATCGTTTTGCAAATGGCAATTCAAATAATGACAACACGAAAGAAACAAATGAAAAATTAAACCGATCTAAAATTGATGGACGTCATGGAGGTGATATTGAAGGGATCATTTCTAATTTAGATTACATAAAAAATCTTGGTGTAACCGCAGTATGGCCTACTCCACTTTGTGAAGATAATGATGAAAGAGGTTCATACCACGGATACGGACAATCGGATGTGTATAAAATTGACTCTCGATTTGGAACTAACGAAGACTATCTTCGAATGAGTTCGGAATTGCATAAACGAGGAATGAAAAATATCATGGATTATGTAACTAACCACTGGGGTTATCAACATTGGATGATTAAAGACCTGCCAACGTATAATTGGATTCATCAATTTCCAGGTTTCAAACAAACCAATTACCGAATGAATTCGCAATTTGATTCAAATGCTTCCGAAGGTGATGCAAAATTATATGCTGACGGTTGGTTTGTAAAATCGATGCCCGATTTAAATCAATCCAATCCATTAGTATTAAATTATTTAATTCAAAATGCCATTTGGTGGGTAGAATATGCCGATTTAGATGGGTTTAGAGTAGACACCTATCCATATGGAGATAAAAATGGAGTTGCAAAATGGACCAAAGCTGTGATGGATGAATATCCTAATTTTAATATTGTTGGCGAAGTTTGGTACCACAACCCTGCACAGAATGCATATTGGCAAAAAGACAGTAAGATAGGCGCTATTGAAAGTTTTAATTCTTATCTACCAAGCGTAATGGATTTCACTTTACAAGAAATTATTAATGGTGGCGTTTTCAATGAAAACGAAAACATTTGGGACAAAGGAATGGTTAAAGTCTATTCCAATTTTACTAGTGATTTTATGTATCCCGACATTAATAATTTGTTGGTTTTTGTTGAAAATCATGACACCGATCGATTCAATGAAGTTTATAAAAATGATTTTGAGAAATACAAAATGGCCATGACTTTAATTTCGACAATTCGTGGTATTCCACAAATTTATTATGGTTCAGAAATTGGAATGGACGGAAGTAAATCTGTTGGTGATGGCGACTTAAGAAGAGATTTTCCAGGCGGTTGGGATGGCGATGCTAAAAATGCGTTTATAGCATCTGGTAGAAACCAAGAGCAACAAAAATTTCATGATTTTTCTGCAAAACTATTCAATTGGAGAAAAAACAAAGCGGTAATTCACAAAGGTAAAACAACCCACTATGCTCCAGAAAATAATGTATATGTGTATTTTAGATATACTGATACAGAAACTGTAATGGTAGTCATCAATAATAATGCAGAGAAACAAACCCTGAAATTAGATCGATTTAAAGAGAATATTAAAGCCCATTTATCTGCAACCGAAGTGCTTTCTGAAAAACAAATCAATCTAAAAGAAGATTTACAAATTGAAGGTAAATCTGCCCTGATTTTGGAATTAAAATAACAATCCTGCAATGAAAAAAATACTTTGCTTACTTTTAGTTACTGCCCTTTCATTTGCCCAAAATGCAAATAGAAGTTACCTTTCGCATACTTGGAAAAAGAATAGTTTAGAGATAAAAACAAATGATGGCTCGTACCAAATAAAATACCTATCGGATAAAATTGTAGAAACTTCATTTATCCCAAACGGAGAAATATTCAATCCAATTTCTGAGGCGGTTATTAATACTAATCAAAAAAGCAAAGTAAAATTAACGGATGGTGTTAATGCATTAATGTTGTATTCTAAGGACCTTACAATTTTAATTGATAAAGCTCCTTTTAAAATTTCGTATTTGAAAAATGGTACCTTTATATTATCTGAAAAAAACGGTTATGTAAAAAAAGAGGGGGCTGAAACAATTGAATTTAACATTACTCCAGAAGAAAAATTATACGGTGGCGGCGCGAGAGCCTTTGAAACCATGAACCGTCGCGGTAACAGATTACAGTTGTATAATCGCGCTAGTTATGGCTATGAAACCCATGCCGATTTGATGAATTTTTGCATTCCGGTGGTTTTATCATCAAAAATGTATGCCGTTCATTTTGATAATGCAGCTATAGGTTATTTAGATTTAGACAGCAAAAAAGACAATACTTTAGTCTATGAAACTATTTCGGGCAGAAAAACATATCAGGTAATTGTTGGAGATACTTGGGATGAAATTACATCCAATTATACTTCCCTTACCGGAAAACAACCGTTACCTCCAAGATGGGCATTTGGTAATTTCTCAAGCCGATTTGGCTACCACACACAAGAAGAAGTTGAAAGAACAATCCAAAAATTTGAAGAAAGCAAGATTCCAGTTGATGCCATAATTTTAGATTTGTATTGGTTTGGAAAAGACATCAAAGGCACCATGGGAAATCTTGATTGGGATAAAGATAATTTCCCAAATCCGGAGAAAATGATAGCCGATTTGAATAAAAAGAATATCAAAACGATACTTATTACCGAGCCGTTTATTCTTACCACTTCTACCAAATGGAAAGAGGCTGCAGCTAACAAAATTTTGGCTACCAATGCCGATGGAACTCCAGCTACTTGGGATTTTTATTTTGGAAATACCGGTATTGTTGATGTATTCAAACCGCAAGGAAAAGAATGGTTTTGGAATGTCTACAAAAGATTAATCCATCAAGGTGTTGGCGGACTTTGGGGCGATTTGGGTGAACCCGAAGTTTTTCCAAGTTCTGCAATCACTGCGGGTGGAAAAGCAGATGAGATTCATAACGTTTACGGACACAATTGGGCAAAATTAATTTCTGAAGGATATCAAAAAGACTTTCCAAATCAGCGCCCTTTCATTTTAATGCGTGCGGGATATTCGGGAAGCCAAAGATTTGGAATGATTCCGTGGAGTGGTGATGTTAGCAGAAGTTGGGGTGGATTGCAAAGTCAAGTTGGAATTGCGGTTCAAATGGGCATGCAAGGAATGGCCTATATGCATTCGGATTTAGGAGGTTTTGCTGGCGATTATTTTGATAACGAATTGTATTTACGCTGGTTGCAATATGGTGTTTTCACACCAATATTTCGACCTCATGCTCAAGAGCAAGTGGCTTCTGAGGTGGCTTACAAAGATATCGTAACCAAAGAAAAAGCAAAAAAACAAGTTGAATTACGCTACCAATTACTACCTTACAATTACACATTGGCATTTGAAAATAATCAAAAAGGAGCGCCGTTAATGCGTCCATTTTATATAGAAGGTAATTCTTCTGACATTAAATCGGATCAATATTATTGGGGTGCTGATTTATTAATTAAACCAATTACAAAAGCAAATACCACCGAAACAGAAGTACAATTTCCAAATACGGTTTTCAACTGGTTTGATTTTTATTCCGATAAAGAATATGCTAGCAGTACAACAAGTAAAATTGCAGTTACTGAAGACCATATTCCAGTTTTTGTAGCTGGTGGAAGATTTATACCGAGAATTAAAACCATTACCAATACCAGTGATTATTCCTTAGATAATTTTGATTTGCATTATTATTTTGATGAAAAAGCAACTACTTCAACGGGAAGTTTATACAATGATGACGGAGTAACTCCTAATGCATTTGAAAAAGGGAATTACGAGATTTTAAAATTTGGCAGTAATTTATCTAACAGCGTTTTAAAAATCAATTGTACAGCAGAAATTGGCAAGAACTTTAATTCAAAAGGTAAAAATGTTACGCTTATATTACATAACATAAACCCTAAAAAAGTATTTATCAACGGAAAAGAAACTAACTTCACAACAAACAAAAATCAGGTAGAAATTTCGATTTCTTGGGAAAAAGGAACGAAACCAGAAATAAAAATAGAATACTAAATCATGACAAAAAAAACAATTGCCTCACTTCTGGTTGGTTTATTTATTTATAATACAATTGATGCCCAAGAAACGAATCAGACAGTTTCAAAAACACCTTTTATTTGGGAAAATGCAAATGTATATTTCCTATTAACGGATCGTTTTAATAATGGAGATAAAACCAACGACCATACTTTTAACAGAACTAAAGAAACAGGAAAATTAAGAGGATTTGAAGGTGGTGATCTTCGTGGAGTGATTCAAAAACTAGACGAAGGTTATTTTGATAAATTAGGAACCACCGTAATTTGGATGACTCCAATTGTGGAGCAAATTCATGAAGGTGTTGATGAAGGAACTGGATATTCTTATGGATTTCACGGTTATTGGACACGTGATTGGAGTGCTATCGATCCAAGTTATGGAACCAAAAAAGATTTGGCAGAATTAGTTGAAAAAGCACATGCTAAAGGAATCCGAATTATGCTGGATGCGGTAATCAATCATACTGGCCCTGTTACGGATGAAGACACAGTTTATCCAAGTGACTGGGTGCGAACTTCGCCAAAATGTACGTATCAATCATACGACACCTACATTAATTGCACGCTTGTAGAAAACCTTCCCGATGTAAAAACTGAAAGTAATGAAAATGTGGAATTGCCTCCTTTCTTGGTTGAAAAATGGAAAAACGAAGGGCGTTACGATCAAGAGGTGGCGCAATTAAATGCATTTTTTGAGAAAACAGGTTACCCACGAGCACCAAAATATTACATCATGAAATGGCTTTCCGATTACATAACTTACTTCGGAATTGATGGCTATCGAGTAGATACGGCAAAGCATACAAAAGAAGATGTTTGGTCCGATTTTAAAAAAGTATGTGATATGGCTTTCGCCGAATTCAAAGCTAGTAATCCAAATAAGATTTTGGATGCCAATCCATTTTTTATGGTTGGAGAAGTTTATGGATATAACATTAGCGGCAAAAAAATATATGATTTTGGTGATAAAAAAGTCAATTATTTTGAAAATGGATTTACCGGATTAATCAATTTTGGATTTCCTTATGATGCCAAAATGAGTTACGAAGAATTGTTTTCTAAATATGCAGCTATTTTGAATTTTGATTTAAAAGGAAATACTGTGATGAATTATATTTCTTCACATGATGATGGAAATCCTTTTGATAAAAAAAGAGAGCGAACTTTTGAAAGCGCAACAAAACTGCTTTTAGCCCCTGGTATTTCTCAAACATATTACGGTGATGAAAGTGCGCGTTCTTTAAATATAGAAGATACAAAAGGAGATGCAACATTGCGTTCTTTTATGAATTGGGAAGACTTACAATCAAATTCAAAAACTAAAGAAATTGCTTCACATTGGCAGAAACTAAGTACCTTCAGAAAAAATCATTTAGCAATTGGCGCCGGAATTCATAACCAAATATCTAGTAAACCGTATGTTTTTAGCAGAACGTATACAAAAGACAAAATCTCAGATAAAGTCATTATAGGATTGGATTTGAAAGTTGGTAAAAAAACAATTTCAGTTGGAACTATTTTTACTAATGGTGACCATCTTAATGATGCTTATTCAGGTTCAACTGCTATAGTTAAAGAGGGAAAAGTAACATTTAATACGCTATTTCCAATTCTATTATTAGAAAAAATGTAAAACCACCCCATGCTAAAAATTGGACATCGCGGTGCTAAAGGTCATGTTGCCGAAAATACTTTGGCCTCATTTGCAAAAGCATTGGAACTTAATGTGGATGCAATTGAATTGGATGTACATTTAAGTCGGGATGGCGAAGTGGTCGTGATCCATGATGAAACCATAGATCGAACGACAAACAAAACGGGATTGGTATCGAAATTTACAGCGTTCGAATTAAAACAATTAGGAGTTCCTACATTGCAAGAAGTTATTCAATTGGTTAATAAAAAATGCATTCTCAATATTGAAATTAAAGAGGCGGCTGCAACTGAAAAAGTAATTGAAATCATTGAAGAATTTATCAATAAGCATAATTGGACTTTCTCCCAATTTCAAGTTTCAAGTTTTATTTGGGAAACCTTAGAAACCATTTCGAAAATAAATTCAACTATATTACTTAGTGTATTAACCGAAGATTCCATTGAAAATGCTTTGGCTTTCGCCAAAAAAATAAAAGCTTTTTCTATAAATCCGTATCATAAATTAATAAATCAAGAGTGCTGTGAAATCATAAGAAGCAGCGGATTTAAAATCTACACTTGGACGGTAAATACTCCAGAAGACCTTATATTTGTAAAATCATTGCCTGTTGATGGCATAATTTCTGATTTTCCGGATCGAATATGAATTCTAAATACGACATAGTAATTGTTGGTGGAGGTGCTGCAGGGTTTTTTACTGCAATTAATATTGTAGAAAAAAATCCGAGTTATAAAGTTGCCATTTTAGAACGAGGGAAAGAGGTGTTAACCAAAGTAAAAGTTTCTGGTGGCGGCAGGTGCAATGTTACCCATGCTTGTTTTGTTCCCAATGATTTAGTCAAATTTTATCCGCGAGGTGAAAAAGAACTTCGTGGCCCTTTTCATCAATTTTGCTCTGGAGATACCATCGAATGGTTTGAAAAACATGGAGTAGAATTAAAAATTGAAGAGGACGGCAGAATGTTTCCTGTTACGAATTCCTCACAAACCATTATAGATTGTTTTACTCAAGCAACCAAAAAACTGGGCATTGATATTCTTACAGGCCAGAGTGTGCAGTCAATTTTTAAAGCTACCGAGTATTGGAAAGTAGAAACCAATCAGGAGACCTTTTCTTGCCAAAAATTAGTGATGGCAACGGGGAGTAATCCAAAAATATGGGACTTGCTAACTGAAATTGGACATGCTATTATTCCGCCGGTCCCTTCCCTATTTACATTTAATATTAAAGACAAACGAATTAAAGATTTAATGGGCGTTTCGGCTTTAGCCTCTGTTAAAGTTAAAAACTCCAAACTAGAAGCTTCCGGACCTTTGTTAATTACCCATTGGGGAATGAGTGGTCCTGGAATTTTAAGGCTTTCTGCTTGGGGAGCAAGAGAATTAGCTGATAAAAAGTATCTATTTGCCATTCAGGTGAATTGGTTGAACGATTTAACTCTTGAAGAAGCCGAAGAAAAACTTAAAGAACTTAAACTAGAGCATTCGAAGAAAGCAGTTGCTAAGAAATCACCTTTTGAGTTCCCTAACCGACTTTGGGAAAGTTTGGTTATTGCTTCCGATATTTCAGAGGAAATAAAATGGGCCGATTTAACTAAAAAACAACTTCAAAATTTAGCACTGCAATTAACTCAAGGTGAATTTCAAGTCAATGGGAAAAGTACTTTTAAAGAAGAGTTTGTAACCGCAGGCGGTATCGATTTAAAAGAAGTTAATTTCAAAACCATGGAAAGTAAAATCCATAAAGACCTTTATTTTGCTGGTGAAATTGTAAATATTGACGCCATAACGGGTGGTTTCAACTTTCAGAATGCTTGGACAGGCGGATATATTGTTGCTGAGGCGATTTAGTAATATGAATATATTTAGTTATACCATAAAAAAGATGTTTTTTTTTATAATCTATTAAAAATCAATGTATATTTGTTTTTTAAACAAAACAAATATGAGAAATTCATTACTTTTTATCTTTATTACTATTTCATCTCTATTTAGTACTAAAGCATTATCTCAAGCAGGTTTTACATGCGACCAAGCGATTTCAATAACTTCATTACCTTACCAAACAACCGACAATACTGTAAATTATAGTGACACTTTTGATATTCCACAACCTTCAGGATGTGTAGTAGAAGGAGGAAATTATATGGATGGAAATGATGTGTTTTATTCCTACATTCCTACTTCTGATGCAGTTATTAATATTAAAATGACTCCAACAGATTCTTGGTCTGGTATTTTTGTGTATGATGGCTGCTCAAATGTTGGCATAACTTGTATTGGCGGAGTTGCAAATAGCTCTGATACAATTAGAGAAATAAATGAACTATCTGTTTTGGCAGGCCATACCTATATTATTGTAATTTCAACATTTCCACAACCACAAACTATTGGATATACACTTGAAATTCAAAATACAATAAATTGTTTAGTTCCAACACTTTTAACTTGTTCAGGAATTACTTCAAATTCTATTACTCTTAATTGGGGAGCTCAAAGCGGCCAAAGTAACTATGAAGTAATTGCTCTTCCTTGCAATGCACCTGCACCTGCAGCGTCAGCGTCAGGCAACATTTGCAGTTCAACTAGTTTTACTTTTAATAATTTAACACCTTCAACTTGCTACAGTTTTTATGTTAGAAGTTTATGTAATAATAATGAATATAGTACTTGGTCTACTATTACAAACATTAATACAACTGTAATGATACCTGTTTGTGGAGGTCAATTTATTGACAATGGAGGTTCAAATGGCCTATATGCAAATAATTCAGATGATGTTTATACTATCTACCCTTCAAATCCAGGAGATGTTGTTTCAGTAAACTTTACAACTTTTGATTTAGAACAAAATTATGATGGTCTTTATGTTTATAATGGATCTTCTACATCAGCAACACTTATCTCAAGTGGTAACTTAGCGGGGGCAATTCCTGGGGGAGTACCTGGTGCTTTTTGGGGCACTACAATTCCTGGTCCTTTCACATCTACAGACCCATGTGGTTGTTTAACATTTAGATTTAGAAGTGACAACACCATAAATCATGCTGGATGGACAGCAACTGTAGAATGTCAAACACCTACTAGTTGTGTTATTCCATCTGCAGCTACTATTAATTCAATATCAGGATCAGGTGCTACAGTAAGTTGGATAGAAAATGGAACGGCTTCTCATTGGCAAATTTTGGTACTTCCTGCTACTAGTCCTGCGCCACTTCAAACGGATACTGGAGTAACCATTAATACAAATCCATATCAAATAAATGGATTATTATATGCCACTGCCTATAAAGTTTATATAAAATCTATTTGCCAAAACAATACTAATAGTTATTGGTCAAACCCAACTACTTTTACAACTATCTCAAATAATTGTTTGGCTCCTACTGCAATTTTAACCAATTCGATTTCTGCAACAGAGGCTAATTTAAGCTGGACACAAACAGGAACTGTTAACCAATGGGAAGTAATTGTATTGCCTTTAAATAGTCCTGCTCCAACAGCAACCGCTATCGGAACTATTACTACTACTAATTCATATCAAGCAACTGGCTTAACATCAGGCTCTGTATATACTATTTATGTTAGAGCAATTTGTTCAACAACCGAAAGCAGCAATTGGTCTATTGGATATAATTTTACTCCTTTTGTTAGCTCACCTGCTATTGTTACAAATACAACTCAATACACAAATTCTCAATTAGTAAATGATGTATTGATAAACAATCCTTGTTTAACCGTATCAAATATATCTTCAAGCACTGGAACAAATTTTGGATCAGTAAATGGTATTGGATACTTTACAAATTCTAACCCAGCTTTTCCAATTTCTTCAGGTATAATTCTTTCAACTGGAAATGCTCTTAATGCTCATGGTCCTAATTCTTCAATATTGAATGAAGGCGGTACCGCATGGACAGGAGACAGCCAATTAGAAGGTATAATATCTTCAGCAATTGGTCAGCCTATGAATTCATTTAATGCCACAAAATTAGAATTTGATTTTACTAGTTTAAATTCATATATGAGTTTTAACTTTTTATTTGCATCTGATGAATATGGAACTTTTCAATGTGATTATGCTGATGCTTTTGCTTTCTTATTAACAGATTTAGAAACAGGAATTACAACAAATCTTGCTGTTGTACCAGGAACTACTATACCAGTATCAGTTGTTACCATTAGAAATATGGAAAACAACTCTTCATGTGCTTCTTCAAACCCAGCTTTCTTTGGTAGTTACACAGCTCCTAACACCTCTGTTTCTTATGGATCCCCAACAAACTTTAACGGTCAAACAATGAAAATGACCGCTTCTGCAAATATAATTCCTAACCATAATTATCACATTAAACTTGTTATTGCAGATAGAGGTGATAGCATATATGATTCTGCAGTTTTTATTGAAGCGGGAACCTTTGCATCTGGACCTCCAGAATGTTCAGATAAAATACAACTTGTTGCTTTTATAGATGATAACGGGAACGGAATTAAAGATACTAATGAAGTGAACTTTACTTATGGTTCATTTACAACAATACAGAATAATTCAAGTGATGTTACAAATATTTCATCACCACTTGGAATTTATACATTGTACGACACAAACCCTTTAAATATATATGATTTTGGATATCAAATAAATCCAGAATTTATTCCATACTATTCTGTAGGAGTTACCAATTATAATGACATCAATATCCCTGTAAATAGTGGTACTCAAATTTTATATTTCCCTATTACATTAACCCAAGGATTTAACGATGTAGAAGTAAACATTGCTCCAATTGGCACACCTAGACCAGGATATTATTATGTTAATAAAATTGCATATAGAAACCTAGGGGTTGCTAATGCCTCGGGAACTATTACATTTACAAAAGACACTAATGTATCTATTGCATATGTATCGGAAAGTGGTAACACAATTACAAGTACTGGATTTACATATGATTTTACCAATTTAAATCCTTACGAAACGCGTTACATTTATGTAGCTATGTTAGTAGATTCGAATGCAGTAATTGGAGATTTATTGACTAATTCCGTGTCTATTTCTGCTACTTCAAATGATGTTAATTTGACTAATAATTCAAATTATAGCTCACAAATTGTTGTTGCTTCCTATGATCCAAATGACAAAATGGAATCACATGGAGAAAAAATCAAAATTAATGAGTTCAATCAAAACGATTATTTATTTTATACTTTAAGATTTCAAAATATTGGTACAGCAAATGCCATTAACATTAAAATTGAAGATATCTTAGATTCAAGAATTGACGAAGAGAGTATAAGAGCAGTAACTGCAAGTCACAATTATATTATGGAAAGAATAAATAATAATATAACTTTTAAATTTGACTATATACAACTCCCTAGTTATCTTGAAAATGAAGAATTAAGCAAAGGATATATTACTTTTAAAGTTAAATTAAAACCTGGCTTTGCAGTTGGAGACATAATTCCAAATACTGCCTCTATATATTTTGACAATAATGCACCCGTAATTACTAACACTTTCAATACCGAGTTTGTTGCATCATTAGCAAATGAAGATTTTAATTCAAGTAATTTTATGCTTTATCCAAATCCTTCAAATTCTATTGTACAAGTTAGTCTTCAACATACAACAGACACTATTCAAAATATTACAATTTACGATGTGCTAGGAAAAACGATTAAAACAATAAATAAATTCATCTCAAACGATATTAGTGTAGACGTTTCAAATTTCTCAAAAGGAGTTTACTTTTTTGAAATAACTACTAATACTAATTTGAAATCAATAAAGAAATTAGTTGTAAATTAAACTTAAAAAAAGCCCCTTTTTAGGGGCTTTTTTTATCTATTCAACCACCAAATACTGGCATTTAATACAGTTGCAAAACTTACCCAAGCTAAATAAGGAATGAATAATAAACCTGCAGTTTTATCAATTTTCTTAAATTGAATGTGGGTTTCAAAAATAAGTAGCCAAAAAAGGATTACTTCTATCAATGCTAAAAAAGGATTGTGAAAATAAAAGAAAATTACCGACCAAGCAGCATTTAAAGCCAATTGAATAATAAAAAAAGTGAAGGCCTTCTTCACATTTTCTGTGTCTTGTTCTAATCGATTCCAAACCATTCCTCCTGCAACTCCCATCATAATATAAAGAATGGTCCAAACGGGTGCAAAGACCCAATTTGGCGGATTAAAAGAGGGCTTTACTAATGTGGGATACCAAGTTGTAATGCTATCTCTAGTAACCATACCAGACAAATATCCAACCAACAAACAGGTAGATAAAACTACCGCTATTCGAACAAATTTTTGCATTTTTGTTTATATTTTATACAAATATAGTAAACAAAAGGTTTTCGTTTTTGTAAAATAAGTATCTTTGTGAAAATATATTAAACATGAATTCCGAAACGGATTTTATTGCCCAGCATTTTTCTACAGAAATAAATCACGGAAGCTTCACTTGGAGCGCCCCTAGCAACATTGCATTAGTGAAATATTGGGGTAAAAAAAACAATCAAATTCCGGCTAATCAATCAATAAGTTTTACATTAAATAAATGCAAAACCATTACAAAAGTAGGATTTGAAAGGAGATACCTCGACAAGATCAACGAGACAAATGCAACTTTCTCTTTTGATTTACTCTTTGAAGGACAACCTAAAGAAGATTTTAAACCAAAGATTCTGAAGTTTTTGGAACGAATTGAAAAATATTGTCCTTATTTGAAAAACTATCATTTTACAATTGATACTCAAAATACGTTTCCACACAGCTCAGGTATTGCCTCTTCGGCATCGGGGATGGCGGCTTTAGCAATGAATATAATGAGTTTGGAAAAGGAATTAAATCCTTCAATGACGAAAGAATACTTTTACAAAAAAGCTTCTTTTTTAGCTCGTCTTGGTTCTGGAAGTGCTTGCAGAAGTATAAAAGGAAACATTGTCGTATGGGGAGAACACGCTGAAATAGCAGAAAGTTCAGATTTATATGGAGTTGCATTTTCATCAGTAGTACATTCTATTTTTAATAATTATCAAGACACCATTTTATTGGTAGACAAAGGAGAAAAGCAAGTATCAAGCACCCTTGGACATGACTTAATGCACAATCATCCTTTTGCAGAGCAACGCTTTTTACAAGCTCCGCAAAATCTATCCAAATTAAAATCAATTTTAGAAAATGGAAATTTGGAAGAATTCATTAAAATAGTAGAAAGTGAAGCCTTGACTTTACATGCAATGATGATGACTTCAATGCCCTATTTCATTTTAATGAAACCAAATACCTTAGAGATTATTAATAAAATTTGGAGTTATAGAAATGAAACTAAAATACCGGTTTGTTTTACTCTAGATGCTGGTGCCAATGTGCATGTTTTATATCCTGAAAATTATAAAAAAGAGACTTTGCAATTTATTAAAGACGAATTAGTTGGCTATTGTCAAAATGGTCAGTATATTTGTGATGAAATTGGTTTTGGAAGTCAATTAATACTTGAAAATTAAGATATGAAAGGACCCTTATTTTACTCCAAAATATTACTCTTCGGAGAATATGGAATTATTAAAGATTCTAAAGGTTTATCTATCCCCTATAATTTCTATAATGGCGCTTTAAAAGTAACCGAAAAACATTCGGCGGAAGCCCTAAAATCAAATCAAAGCTTAGTTAAATTTGCTAACTATTTAGAAGAATTACAGCAAGAACAACCGGACTTAGTAACTTTCAATATCGAGTTATTACACTCTGATTTAGCAAGAGGTATGTTCTTTGACTCAAGTATCCCTCAAGGATATGGTGTTGGAAGTAGCGGTGCCTTAGTTGCAGCTATCTACGATAAATATGCGTACGAAAAAATTACAGTTCTTGAAAATTTAACTCGCGAAAAACTACTTCAACTGAAGACTATTTTTGCTCAGATGGAGTCATTCTTTCATGGTAAAAGTTCAGGATTGGATCCTTTAAATAGTTATTTAAGTATTCCTATTTTAATCAATTCTAAAGATAATATTGAAGCAACTGGAATTCCTTCACAGAGCACAGAAGGAAAAGGTGCTGTATTTTTAATAGACTCAGGAATTGTTGGTGAAACTGCACCAATGGTCAATATCTTTATGGAAAATCTCAAAGACCAAGGTTTCCGTACCATGTTAAAAAATCAATTTGTGAAATACACCGATTTATGTGTTGAGAATTTTCTCGGCGGAGACAAAAAATCGTTGTTTTCAAACACCAAAAAACTATCTACTATAGTACTAAACAATTTCAAGCCAATGATTCCTGAAGAATTTCATGGAGTATGGCAAAAAGGAATTGATACCAATGATTACTACCTTAAATTGTGTGGTTCTGGAGGCGGTGGCTATATTCTTGGATTTACTGAAGATTTAGAAAAAGCTAAAAAATCACTAAAAGAATATACACTCGAAGTAGTTTATCAATTTTAAACCCAACCCATGTTAAGCCGGAAAACCAAACATACTATTAAGAAAATACTGAGTATGTTTTCTGTGGTTCGAGGCTATAATATTCCGATTATTGCACTTGCTCAATATTTATCTGCCATTTTTATTTTGGCTCCAGAAAAAAGAGCATTAAGTGTGCTATTGGATTTCAATCTTTTTATTATTGTTATTGCTTCGGGATTAACGATTGCTTCGGGTTATATTATTAATAATTTTTATGACAGTAAAAAGGACTTAATCAACCGCCCGAATAAATCTAAAATTGATCGATTAGTTAGTCAAAGAACCAAAATTCAGGTGTATTTTACTGTCAACTTTATAGTTGCCTCATTGGCTTTATTAGTTTCCTTTAGTGCGCTATTGTATTTTTCGGTATATATTTTTCTTATTTGGTTTTATTCCCACAAACTTAAAAAGCATCCCATAATTGGAAATTTAACGGCGTCACTATTAGCAGTTCTTCCATTTTTTGCCATTTTGTTGTATTACAAAAACTTGTATCCTCAGATTTTTGCTCATGCAACATTCTTATTTCTACTTATTTTAATTCGAGAAATAATCAAAGATTTAGAGAATATAAAAGGAGATATTGCAAATGATTACCGAACTATTCCAGTATTGTTTGGAGATCTATTTGCTAAGAAAATAATTACAGTTTTAACCATTATTACCATTATTCCCGTTTATCTATTGGTAGATAAATATGATGTTGGGTATATGGATATCTATTTTTATGTAAGCCTTATGGTATTAATCTTTTTTCTTTTCTTTTTATGGAAAGCCAATTCGAAAGTGCAATACCTGCAACTGCATGTTATATTAAAGGTTATTGTTGTTTCGGGTGTATTTTGCATTGTATTAATAGACCCTGAAGTACTTATCCACGGAAGAACAATACTAAAGATTTAAGTAAGGTTCTATTTTATTCTTCAGTTTTATACCAACTAGAATACATTACGTAGTTATTTGATATGCGCTGTATTTCACCAGCAAATTCGGATGCATCGATATCTTTAACTTTCTTAGCAGGAATTCCTGCATAAATTGTACCTGATTCCACAATGGTGTTTTGCGTAACCACTGATCCAGCAGCAATAATGGAATTGCTTTTTATAACACAATTATCCATTACAATAGCTCCCATTCCAATTAACACATTGTCTTCTAAAGTACATCCATGTACAATTGCGTTATGACCAATAGAGACATTATTTCCAATATGGGTAGGATGCTTTTGATATGTAGCATGTACCACTGCCCCATCCTGAATATTCACCTTGTTACCAATTTTAATATAGTGTACATCTCCACGAATTACTGCATTGAACCAAACACTACATTCTGATCCGAACTCTACTTCTCCAATTATGGTAGCATTTTCTGCTATGTAACAATCACTGGGGATCTTTGGAGATTTTCCTTGAATAGTTTTAATAATCATAACAAATGAGATAAAAATAATCCCGATAAGACTTATCGGGATTAAAATAGTATTTTCAAATTAATTAACAGCAGGACAATTACAGTGATATTTTTCTGGTTTACAGAAAAGATTAACACCTAAGGTAAATTGATGAAAACCACCGTTGTCAAATTTAATATTCCCTAATAATGAAGAATACGTATAAGAGAACATATAATTTTTATAGTTAACTCCTAATATTGGTGTAATATATTGTAATTTTTGAGTTGCAATTGCATTCCCTTCAATATATTGAGCACCATCTAAACTTCTTCTATAAGAAGCTACCGCCCATAATTTTCCGAAATCCATTTGCTTATAAGCCTTAAGGTTTAAATCCAAAATTGATTCTTTAGTTTGAAACACATATTGAAACATCATAGATGGTTCAAACATTAATCCTTCAGAATCTCCAAATGTATATCCCATGTTATATACTAATCGTTTCAAATCAACAGGCTCTTTGTCTGTGTATAATTTTCTTTGAGTAGCTAATGCATTTTTAACTGTAAAATGTGCGTAAAAATCTAAGAAGTTATAGGAAGCTCCAATGTCAGCATTGAAGTAGGAGGCTTTTTGTAGGACCCCTGATACTATTGGGTCATATGATGGATCATTTATATAAAAGGTGCTTTCATCCAATTGACTTTGAGCAAATCCTACATTAATACCAAATGATAATTGATTTAAATCAATATTATCTCTAGAAAACATAATGTGGTGTGCATACGCTACTCTAAATCCTTTTTGAGAATGGTAACCATTTCTATCATTAATTAATATAATACCCATACCATCTTTATCGGAAACACTTCCGTTAAAACTTAATGTTTGCAATGCAGGAGCATCCTGCTGACCAAACCATTGTTGTCTTCCTGTTAGTCTTAATTTTGCACAATTTGCAGCACCCGCCATTGATGGATGAAGTAAAAAATAATTATCTGATAAATAATCGGAATAAACCGGTAATATCTCTTGTGAAAAAGCTGGTTTAGTAACTAATGCAATTAATACTAAAATTAAATGTTTAAACTTCATTGTAATACTTATCTTTTTAATGTAAAATGCGCTTTAAATTGTTTGTAAGCTGCGGCTTCGGTATAATCTACGGTGAACCAATAATCGGTGGATGGTAGTGCAATTCCGTTGTAGGTTCCGTCCCATCCTTGTCCTTGTGGACTGATTTGTTTGATTAATTTCCCGTAGCGGTC
>CANGFO010000006.1 GCA_947453195.1 Flavobacteriaceae bacterium | reverse complement strand
GACCAAAGAAGAGCCATACTATGTCAAGCATTTCAAGACATCTCCGATTTTATTAATACTCCCTTAAAAAATGTTGGAAATACGAACAAAGTGAAATTTTGGATTCGAAGTCCTACTGCAGTAGGATTTCCATCAAATGCAGCTGGTGCAGCAAGTTCTTTTTATAATTTGCCAACATTTGCATCAGTAATGGGGCCACAGGGAGTGGGAATTAGTGGGATTATAGATAATGAAATCTGGAAAACAATACTCACAGGTAATGATTCATATTATAATACTGTTTTCCCTATTGTTAATACAAATTCTGTAGGCGGATTTTATCACGGATGGGCTAGTTTTAATTTAGAGGGAACAGTAGACTGGAATTTAGATTATAACAAATACGACTCTTCAACGGCTTACCCTATTAATTATGTTGATTTTTACACAACAATCGTTCATGAAGTTACACATGCTTTAGGATTTAATAGTTTGATTAACTACAATGGATATAGTCAGTTTCAAAGCAACATAAATAGTTACTTTGGTAATTATTTTACTAGATATGATAAAAATTTAAAAACAAGTTCAAATAAATCATTAATTAACAATTCTGTTATAACTGGAGGTAAAATGTATGATTTTAGTTTTAATTCACTTGTTTCCACCTCTTCATTATATCCAAGTTGCAGTTTAACTCCACCTGTATATGTTGGTAATAGTGGGGCTTTTAACTGTCCAACAGCAATAAAATATGTTGGAGGAGTTACAGTTCCGGTTTATAATTCGCCTTGTTATGAAAATGGAAGCAGTTTAAGTCATTTTGAAGATGCCTGTTACAATGGGAATTCAAACGACCAATATTTTATGATGAGTGACAGAGCATCTGGTCTTTATGCTAAAAGAACCTTAACTACCGAAGAAAGACAAGTGCTTTGCGATATTGGTTACAGTGTAAATGGAACTTTTGGCAATACAAGCAATTATACCTACAAAAATTATGGAGTAGCCGCCTGTACTGGGATAACAGTTTCTGGAATAAATGATGGTTTTTCAACTTCAACTGGAACTTACGCTTTTCAAGGGAATTCGGGTACTAATATTAGCATTTCAGGAATATTAAATAATGATTATACTGCAGGATTATCTTCTAATCTTCGTTTTGAGTTTGTACAAGATATATACGACCCAAACGCAATTTTTTCTGTTACTTCTGGAAACCTAGCCACATCATTTACAATAAAATCTTATGTGCCTGGAGTTCACTTATTGCGTTATGTGCCATTTGATTTTGTTACCGGACAACGAGGAAATATTACTTATATTTATGTAAATGTATTTAATAACTGCACCAATAACAATTCTGGAAACTTAGTTAAAAATGGTAGTTTTGAAGAACATAATTATGTTCCTAATGAATCCAGTCAAATATATAAAGCATGTGGTTGGCAAAATTCAAGTTATGGGCCTTCTGCAGATTATTTTAATTCCGACGCTACCAGTACTTATTTTAGTGTTCCTACTAATTTTATGGGAAATCAAGCAGATAATACCCCCGGAAATCATGCTTATGCTGGGATGTATTTAGGTCCAAACCGTTTTGAGTTTTTAGAAAATGTTTATAGTGAATCAATAAAAACCGAATTACTAAACCCATTACAACCTAATACACAATACAATTTATCCTTTGATGTTTCAATTTCAGATAATAATTTAACAAATGCTGTAAAATTCCAAGCATTTATAACAGATACCAATTTAGAATTAACAACTGGAGGTATTATTCCAATTTCAAATATAACTTCGGATAAAGTATTTTTAACCAATTCAACTTTTACAGATTCTTCTTCTGCATATTCTTGGCAAACAATAACATTTACATTTACAGCAAGTAGTAATCCTAATTTAAAATACCTTTATGTAGGTGGATTAAATAATGTTCAATTTCAAAATAGTGATGAAATTTATTATTATCTAGACAATGTTTCTCTTACTCCAGTTTTGTCCAATAGTTATTATGATACAGATAGCAGTATCACCATTTTTCCTAATCCTGCTAAAAACATTATCAATATTTCAAACAATAATGAAAATATAGAGTATATAACTCTTTGCGATTTGCAAGGAAGAATTTTGCAAACAGAAAAAGTCAATAAAACAAATACACAACTCGATATTTCTAATTATCAATCAGGTACCTATCTAATTATGATTACAGACGACAACGGAACCACTACTAAAAAATTACTAAAAAATTAATGAATATTTTTTATAATTAATACAGTTTATTGAGCATACTTTCATCTTCTAAAAATTCCAATAAAAAAGCGATTCTTCATTATGAAAAATCGCTTTAAAATAATTTCTAGTATGCAGGGATATAAACTAGCGTCTGTCTTTTTTATCTCGGTATTGCTGTAAAAGTTTTTTATTAAATTGTTCTTCAGCCTTTTTAAGTTTCAAAATTTTAACAGAAGGTAAAATCCCTTTTAAATTAGATATAAATTTCTTTTTCGATTGGAATAAATCGTCTTCAGCGCTTTCCATTTGGGTTAATAATGTTGCAGCATCTTTTTCAGATAATTTGTCAAAAGAATTAGCGTCTGATTGATCAAGATAGGCTCTTAGTTTTTGCTTTTTGATTTCTTTTTGTTTGTCTTCAAAAGCATTAAAAATAGGCCAAAATTTAGCAGCTTCTTCAGGGGTTAAGTTTAATTCGGTTGTTATGAATGCTACTTTTAAAGCTTTAATTTGTTCCTTTTTTTCTTGGAATCGCTCTCTAATTGGACCTCTCTGTCCAAAAGTTGAAACAGAAATTAATAGAATAGTAACTATAAAAAAGTTTAAATTTTTCATGATTATTGTGTTAATTGGTGATGTATTTTTCTAAGTCAGTAGTGTTTGTTAGTTCTTCTTCTATTGCTTCTTTAGGAATAGTTGAATTTAATTTTAATTTAGCAATGTCTTCTTGCTCTAACATGTTTACTATTTCATCTTCTGAAATTGAACTTTGTTGTGTTAAATAATTTTCAATTTCGGAAGCGCTTAATTGCTCCTCATTATTTTCCATATGATATACAATTGGCAAGGATAATGAAAGAACTACAATTGCAGCAGCAGCGTAAATCCATTTTTTATTACGCGCATAAAAAGAAATTACCTTTACTTCATTTGCAGGTAATTGTTGGGTTAAATTTTCTGAAAAAGAATCAAAAAAGTTTTCAGGTACTTTAAAACCAGAAGTGATTTTTTTATCGGTTTCTAAATTATAATTTTTCATATCTATTTGACCTTCTTTATTTCTAAAGGTTTAATTGTTTCTTAAATATTCTTCAATTTTTTTTACGGCATGAAAATAAGACGCTTTTAAGGCGCCAACAGATGTTCCTAGAATTTCTGAAATCTGATCGTATTTTAATTCTTCAAAGTATTTCATTTTAAATACAAGTTGTTGTTTTTCGGGTAGTAAAACAATAGCTTTTTGTAATTTTAATTGAATTGCATCGCCTTCAAAGTAGACATCCGATTGTAAATTTTCTACCAACTTAGATTGCATTTCAGCGCTAGTAGTTTTATTTCGTTTCGCTTTGTTGTTTAGAAAAGTGATTGATTCATTGGTTGCAATACGATACATCCAGGAAAAGAGTTTGCTGTCACCTTTAAAGTTTTTTAAATTTTGAAATACTTTAATAAAGGTGTTTTGTAACACATCATTAGCATCGTCGTGATCAATAACAATGTTTCGGATGAGATTGTATAAAGGTTTTTGATATTCGCGTAGCAATTTTTGAAACGCTTCATTTTGCGTTTTAGGATCAATCAATTCTTTTATAAAGTCCTTTTCTTCTTGCAATGCCAAAATTTAATTATTGGAATAAAGATATAGCAAAAGGTTTAATGAAAAGATTTTATTTTCTTTTTTCAGTAGGAGCTACACTTTCTGTTGGTGGAGTAGCAATTTTAGAAGATTCTAGTGAAGATTCCTCAGCTTTAACTTCAATTGCTTTAGGATAAACGGGAATATAAATTTCGGTAATCCATTTAGATGGATTTTTCACTTCATTTCTGCCCACTTTATGCACTTCAATAATTTGACCTGATTTATTGCGCTCCAAATGATTTTTTGCAACAAAGTTTAATGCTTTTTTCCAAGCCTTTTGAGTATGCGAATAATCGCCAACCAAGGTAGTTTTTAAAGTTGTATAGCTAGCTGTTTTACCCGATTGAATATCACTTCCGGGCATAATATTTATTGAATCTCTTAATGGCATGCAAACCGAAAAAGCAACATCATCGTTTGCGCGATCGTATTTATGATAAATGATAAAGGGCTTACCGTTGGCACTAAGTTTGTTTTTATCAAAAAAATACTCCATTCTAGAAACCAAAATATTTACATTACGTTCGGTTTCTTTTTGTTTACAATGTAAATATTGTTTTAAATAATAGCCTCCCGGTAAGGTTGAAATTCCATTAACTTTGATAGAATAGGTGTTTATTTCGTAATCTAATGTTGTATTTAAATTTTCTAAGCTTTTCTCATAAATACTTCCTACCACACGTTTAATTCCTCCCGAAAAAAATGCGGCAACCTTAGATTTGAAATCCAATTTGCCTTTATTTCTCCAGGTTACTTTTGTTCCACCAAGTGTGTCTTTGAAAGTCCAATACACTTCAGAAAGTTCTTCGTTATTCTTCATTTTTTGAAAAATACGTTCGTTTTCTTTGGTAGAAATTGTTTTGATGTTTCCGTCATTTGAATGACTGGTCCAGCTACAAGATCCACCTTGTCCTAAGGTAAGTCCGGGATAAATAAATTTATAGGAATCGTCTTCTTTTATCCAAGAGCAAAAAGTTTCCCAGTTTTTATAATCGTTGATATAATTAAATACAATGCTCCTCGGATTTTTAATCACTTTACTCGCAGTGACATCATAATCTCCTTTTTGAGTTGAGACAAAAACACTCAATCCAATAATAAAAAGGAATAAGAGTAAAGAAATGTATTTAAGGATTCGCATGGTTTTTCATTAAAAAGTAAAGTAAATATAATAAATTTTAATGTTTAAAGAAAATTTTTATCATAAATAGTATTAAAATAAAGGCAAAAAAGCCCAATAATATTTTATAATTTCCTTTGTAAAATTGATTATGAAGCGTTTTATCTTTTCTATAAGCAATTACCATAGCGATAACAAATACTACTATAAACGCTGCTGCAAAACACAATTGACCAGTTGTGAACATAACTATGAATTTTTTAACAAATTTAGGCAATAATAGTTCTAATTTGTACTTTGGCTTTCTAATTTTATTATAAATAAACATGCAAAAACAGATTAATTCCGTTAAAGAGTTTCATACCAGCTTTCAATTGGGATACAGTGAACATATTATTGGTGATTTAGGCGAAAGCAAAAACCTACTTCGTTATAATTTGATGAAAGAAGAAAATGAAGAATATCTTGAAGCAGCCCAAAATAATGATATTACCGAAATTGCTGATGCACTTGGTGATATGTTGTATATATTATGTGGAACAATTATCGAACACGGATTGCAACACAAAATAGAAGAGGTTTTTGACGAAATTCAACGAAGCAATATGAGTAAATTGGATGAAAATGGAATGCCAATTTATCGTGAAGACGGAAAAGTACTTAAAGGACCAAATTATTTCAAGCCAAATATTGATTCTATTTTAAAATAAGAATCAAAGCATTTTTTGCATAAAAACACTGTCTAGCCAACGATCGAATTTATATCCGGATTCTTTGATGCAGCCAACTGTTTTAAAGCCAAACTTTTCGTGAAATGCAATGCTGTTTTTGTTTTCAGAGTCAATGACACCTATCATGGTATGTAATTTTTGAGCTTTCGCCAAATGAATTAGTGACTCTAGAATTTGTTTGCCGATTCCTTTTCCGATGTGGTTAGGATGGGAGTAAACGGAGTGCTCCACTGTGAATTTATAGGCTTCTCTAAAACGGAATTCACTATAATATCCAAAGCCAACAATGGTGTTGTTTTCAATAGCAACAATGATTGGAAATCCTTTCGCTAACTTATCTTGAAAAATACTAATTTGATTTTCTAGAGAACGTGTTTGGTAATCATATAAGGCAGTAGAATTTAGAATATTATAATTAATAATTTCTAAAATTGCATTGGCGTCTTCTGTTTGGTAAGCTCTAATTTTGATTTCCATGTTTCAAAAATAGTATATTTTAAATCATAATTAAATAATTGAAATCAATAAATAAACCTATTTATTGTAACTTTAATCATTGTTTAATTTTTCATACCTAAATTACTTTGTATTTTTGCAAAGCAATTAGAAAATACTAAATAATTATTGAGGAAGTTGCTTTTTGCTCCTCACCGTAACAATGATCTATCCAAAAATACCTTTAGCGCAATCAATCCTCGAAATTCTTCGTGCTAAAAATATATCCAATATTGTAATTTCTCCAGGATCGAGAAATGCACCTTTAACAATTGGTTTTGGTAATGATCCCTTTTTTAATTGCTATAGTGTTGCCGATGAACGATCGGCGGCCTTTTTTGCACTTGGTATTGCACAGCAAATAAAAAAACCTGTTGTGGTGGTTTGTACCTCCGGATCGGCTTTATTAAATTATTATCCTGCATTTGCGGAGGCATTTTACAGTCAAATTCCACTTATTGTAATTTCTGCCGATAGACCACAAAGCAAAATCGATATTGGTGATGGTCAAACTATTCGTCAGGAAAATGTTTTTGCAAATCATTCTTTATTTAATGCCAATCTTAACGAAGACGCTACTGAAAATAATGATAATTTAATTCAAGAAGCGATTTATGTGGCTTTCGCCCAAAAAGGTCCTGTACACATTAACGCCCCTTTCGAAGAGCCTTTATATGAAACAACTACCGAATTATCGGTTAATCCAAATATCATTTCTTTTGAATCAAATACAATTGTTAGTGACGATTTAATACCATTTGCTACTCAATGGAATGCTAGTAAAAAGAAACTAGTATTGGTTGGTGTAAATGAGCCCAATGCAGTAGAGCAGTGTTATTTGGATGAATTAGCAAATGATCCATCTGTGGTGGTGCTTATTGAAACGACATCCAATTTACATCATCCAAAATTTATTAATACCATTGATTCAATTATTACTCCTTTTACGGAAAAGGATTTTATTGATTTCCAACCCGAAATTTTAGTCACTTTTGGTGGAATGATTGTCTCTAAACGAATTAAAGCATTTTTAAGAAAATACCAACCCAATCACCATTGGCATATTGATGATTTAAGGGCTTACGATACTTTTGGCTGCTTGACCAAGCATTTTGTAATGACTCCCAATTTATTTTTTCAGTCGTTTTTTAATTTAACTGAAACGGTAGCGAGTAATTACAATCAAATGGCTCAAGATATCAAAGCCTATCGTCAAAAGAAAAGTATAGAATATCTTGCAAAGATTCCGTTTACCGATCTTAAAGTTTTTGAAAAGGTATTACCTGCATTGCCTGCTAATTCTCAATTGCATATAAGCAACAGTTCGCCAATTCGTTACGCTCAATTATTTGATATTGAAAAAAGTATTGAGGTTTTTAGTAATCGAGGTACTAGCGGAATTGACGGAAGCACTTCAACGGCAATTGGTGGAGCAGTAGGGACTACAAAACCTTGTATTTTTATCACAGGCGATATCGGTTTCTTGTATGATAGCAATGCGCTGTGGAATAATTACATTCCTAATAACTTTAAGATTGTCCTTATCAATAATGGAGGAGGAGGAATCTTCCGAATTTTACCCGGACATAAAGAAACTCCCGTTTTTAATACTTTTTTTGAAACTTCGCATTGCCTTACCGCAGTACATTTAGCAAAAATGTATGGTTTTAATTATCTTACAGCCAGCAACGAGGCTACTTTAGAATCTAGTTTGAAAGAATTATTTTCAAATGATGAAAAACCAACTTTATTAGAAGTTTTTACACCTACTTTGGAAAACGACAAAGTGTTGTTGGACTATTTTAAAGAATTGAAATGAAACTATTTAACTAAATAATTTAGTGATTCGATAATAGCGATTCAATTCGTACCTTTGTCAAAATTCAAGTATATTATGAAAATTGGTCAATTCAATACCTTAACGATTAGCAGACTTACTCAGGTCGGATTATTTTTAACCGATGGGAAAGAGGATGTTTTACTACCAAATAAATATGTTCCTAAAGTATTTGAAATTGGCGAAGAGATTAATGTATTTGTGTATCTAGATCACGAAGAACGCCCTGTGGCAACTACTTTGGTTCCTTATGTGGTATTGAATGAATTTACTTTATTACGCGTGAATTATGTGAATCAAGTAGGTGCATTTTTAGACTGGGGATTGGAAAAAGATATCTTAGTTCCGTTTAAAGAACAGGCGCGTCCAATGGAAAAAGGGAAACGATATCTTGTTTTCCTTTATCTTGATGAAAAAACCAACCGACTTGTAGCTTCAAGTAAAACCAATCAGTTTTTGGATAACGAAAACATCGATTTGGAAAAAAATGAAGAGGTAGATCTTATTATTTCACATATTACCGAAATTGGAATTAATGTGATCATCAATCAAAAACACAAAGGATTGGTTTATAAAGATGAGGTATATGACGATGCTATTCGAACTGGTGACAAAATGAAAGGCTATATTAAAAATGTACGTCCAGATGGAAAAATAGATGTTTCTCTGCACAAACAAGGATTTGAAAATATAGAACCAAACTCTGAAATAATCTTAAATGAATTACGAGCAAGTAGAGGATTTTTAAGATTGAACGATGATTCTAATCCTGAGGATATTAAAACGGTTTTAAAAATGAGTAAAAAAACCTTTAAGAAAGCAATTGGGTTGTTGTACAAACAAAAGCTAATTGATATTAAAGAAGACGGAATTTACTTGCTTTAGAAAGACTAAACTAAATAATTTTTCCGTCTTGCATTGTTATTATGCGATTTGTTTTCTCTGCAAAATCTGGATCGTGCGTAACAATTAATAGGGTTTGCTTTAAATCTTGGGTTAATTGTTGGAAAATATCAAAAACCATATCGCTATTTTTTTTATCTAAATTTCCTGTAGGTTCATCTCCCATTATGATTAACGGTTTATTTATAAGAGCACGCGCAATGGCAACTCGTTGTTTTTGTCCGCCGCTAAGTTGATTGGGCATTTTCAAAGCTTGTTCTTGCATATCGAGAGTGCGTAAATGCTCCATAGCATGGTGTTCAATTTCTTCTTCTGAATATTTCCCAAGTTTCATTCCGGGAAGCATTACATTCTTTAGCACATTGTATTCATTTAATAAATAATGAAACTGAAATACAAATCCAATTTGCTCATTTCGAATTTGAGCCAATTCAGTATCTGATTTACCGGTAATTAATTTATTATTTAGATAAAGTTGCCCCTCATAACTGGTATCCATTGTAGATAGCAGATACAATAACGTTGATTTTCCGCAACCTGATTTTCCAACAATAGAAACAAACTCTCCATGATCAATGCTCATGTTGATTTCTTTCAAGACCTTAAATTTAATTGGGTCTAGAAAGTATTTTGATAAGTTTTTAGTTTCTAATATTTTGCTGCTCATTTCTTATTATTTACCTCTAATTATTTCTACCGGGTCTACTTTACTTGCTTTAAGAGCAGGGAATAATCCTGCAATAAAAGTAGTGCCAAGCGCAAATAAAATTCCAATTATATAATATTCAACATTGTAATCAATAGGGTAGGTCTTAATAGTAGGCAAAGCTGCAGTTTCAAAAGGAATGATGTCTATTATGTGAGTAAAAGCAAATCCAAATAACAATCCAAATAAACCTCCTGTAATTCCAATAATCATAGATAAAAAGATGAAAATCCATTTAACATCCTTGCCCGAAAACCCGGTTGCTTTTAAAATTGCAATACTGTCCATTTTTTCAAAAATCATCATATTCAAAATGTTGTAAATTCCAAATCCTGCTACAATAAGTAATACAATTCCTACAGAATAAGAGATGATGCTTCGAATAGAACTTCCGGTTTCAAATTGGGAGTTAGTAGTTTGATAATCAACTGCATCTACATTAAACTTTTCCCTAAATTCTTTTGTTAATGTTGGTGCCAAACTAATGTCGTGTAACTTCACTTGAATATCGGTAATGTAATTGGTTGGTTGGCCCAATAGCTTTTGTGCTGTATCTATAGACGTATAACTCATGGAGTTGTCAATTTCAGCAATTCCTATTTGAGTAATTCCAACTACTTTTAAAGTCGCCAAATTTCCGGTAGAAGTTGTAATTTTAATAACATCACCATTAGATACTAGCATTTTATCTGCAAGCCCTTTTCCTATGATAATACTGTTGTTTTGAATTAAATTCGAAATTTTACCTTCCACAATATAATCGCTTAAAGCAAATAATTTTTCCTCTGCCATCACATCAATTCCGTTAATTACACCTGAAATTTCAATGGTTCCCGAGTTGAAAAATACTGGAGTTGTAATTTTGGGAGCAACATCAATAATCCGAGAGTCTTCTTTAAGAAAATGAATTATCGCTTTGCTGTTATAAATTGCTTTTCCTCTATCTTTTGGTTTAACCGAATTCACAAAATTAGTCGTAGAATTGAATTCTTTAGACAAAGAAATAGGTTGATTGTCAGAAGGTTTTATCTCATTATATAATCTAATGTGTGGAGTACGATTCAACATTAAACCGTCTAATAAATTATTCAATCCATGCATAAAACTAACCAAAGTAATAAACATGGCAATTCCAAAAGTAACACCCACAGCAGCTATAATGCTTTGTTTTAAGCGCGCTTTGAGTAAATGAATTGCAATATTTATAATAAGTTTTAGATTCATTATTTTGGTTTGTAAATAGATTCGGTTTCATTTAAACCATCAAGGATTTCTACATTTTGGTAATCGCTTAATCCAATTTTAACTTTTCGCATTTCGTTTCCAGAAACAATTACAAATTGATCTTTTACTAAATAGTTTTTAGGGATAGTAATTACATTCTTTTTAGTGCTAATGATGACATTAGCCTCCACGGTTAAATTTGGGTATAATTTCGCAGGAGTAGTTACAAAGTGTGCTTCAATCTTGAAAGTTCTAGAGCGTTCCTCCATTATTGGATATATTTTATCCACAGTAGCTTCAAATACTTTTCCTTTATAACTATCTAAAGTAACCAGTACTTTTTGACCAAGGTTTATTTTAACTACGTCAATTTCATCTACTTCTAATTCAAGTAAGTAGTCGTTTTTTTTACCAATGATTGCTAGTGGAGTTTGCGGGGTAATTAAAGCCCCGTCTTTTACCAAAATATTAAATAAAGTTCCCGAAAAGGCACTTTTTATTGTAAAATCGCCTTGTGCTTTTTCGCTTATTTTAAGATTATTATTGTTTCTAACTTGATCACTTTTCAGTTGAATTTTCAGTTGTGATAATTGTTTTAATGCCGTTTCATAATTTGATTTGGAGTTCTTGTATGATAACTCAACCTTTTCGTAGTCAACCTCAGAAATTACATTGTATTGCTTTATATTTTTATTTCGATTGTAAACCGATTGATCAAGAGTTAATTTGTCTTTCGCTGCTTGAACTTTGGTTTCCATTTCTGCAATTTTATCCTGAATGTATCGTCCGTTTTCTTGACTAAGTTGGAAGGATAATCTTGCATTATCAGTATTTAAGGATGCCTTGGTATCATCAATTTTAAATAAGGATTGTCCTTGATTAATTGTTTCACCTACTGTAACTTCGGTTTGCTTAAGTTCGCCACTAACCGTTGAAAAAACAGTGTATTGGTTTTCTGCTTTTACTACACCCGAAGCATAAACACTTTCAGTTATAGTTCCTTTCGTGGGTTTGATTTCTCCTGAATCTTTATTGCTGCATGAGGTGAAAGGAGCTGAAAATATCGTAATTAGTAATATAAATAATTTTCGCATGAATGGTAAATTTAATTCTTAATCAAATTTACAAAAAAAAGCAGGATTAATAGTATTAATTTTTAAAATTAGAAGTTGAACTCGTTACGATTTACTTCCCATTCTATTTCGGAATTGTGTTGAAGTTGTCCGTTTTTAACTTCTAATGGACAATCAAAGTTGTTGGTGTAAAGACCACCTGTTCCTAATCCTTGAGGCATAGAATTATTTTGCAAAAAGGTCCATTGGGCAATTGCATTTAATCCAATATTGCTTTCTAGGGCAGAAGTGATCCACCATCCAATTTGGTATTTTTCGGCCAACTCAATCCATTCTTTCGTGCCTTTAAATCCTCCAATAAAACTCGGTTTCAAAATGATAAATTGAGGTTTTATTTTTTGCAAAAGCGCCTCCTTTTCACTGTAATTGAAAATCCCTATCAATTCTTCGTCTAAAGCTATAGGGATAGGGGTTTTACGGCATAATTCTGCCATACTGTCAGATTGCTTTACTGAAATTGGTTGTTCGATACTATGTAATTTAAAACCAGCTAATTGATTTAATTTATTTAAAGCTTCAGTTTTATTAAAAGCTCCATTGGCATCAACCCGAATTTCTATCGAATTTTCGTCAAAATTCGCTCTGATAAATTGCAATACATCCAGCTCTTTTTGAAAATCAATGGCGCCTATTTTTAGCTTGATGCAATCAAAACCTTGAGCCAGTTTTTCCTCAATTTGTTGCTTCATGAATTGGGGTTCCCCCATCCAAATTAATCCATTAATTAAAATGTTTTTTTTGCCTTCGGTAAACTCAGACGGAAATAATAAAAATGGATTTGATGAAGCTAAAGATTGAAATGCCATTTCAACTCCAAATTGAATAGAAGGAAATTCTATAAGTTGTTCCCAGAGTTTGTCTTTTCCTAGGTGAATATTTTGACAAGTCCAGTTTAGTTTTTCTTCATAATCAGGTCGATCGTCAGCGCTCAATCCTCTGAGGATTCCACATTCTCCAATTCCCTTTTTGTCCTCTTGTTCTAAAATGAGAAACCAAGTTTCTTTGGTATTCAAAATACCTCTTGAAGTGCCAGATGGATTTTTAAAATTTAGAATGTATTTTTGGTAAGTGGCTTTCATCTTATTTTACAATGCAATGCTTTCACCAATTTCAAGCAGCATTAGGTCTTTTCCGGCGTCGAAGAATTTCTTTTTAGCTTCATCATGGTTAATTTCAATGTAGCCAAAAGTATCGTAATGAACTCCAAGTATCTTATCACAAGCCACAAAATCGGCAGCAAGAATAGCATCTTCTATATCCATTGTAAAGTTGTTACCAATAGATAGTATCGCTAAATCTAGTTTGGTGCGCAAAGGGATTAATTTCATATCCATGGTAAGCGCCGTATCTCCAGAAATATAAATATTTTTGTGTTCTCCTTCAATTACAAATCCACCAGGATTACCTCCATAAGATCCATCAGGAAAA
The DNA here is from genome assembly GCA_947453195.1 of Flavobacteriaceae bacterium. Lineage (GTDB taxonomy): Bacteria > Bacteroidota > Bacteroidia > Flavobacteriales > Flavobacteriaceae > Flavobacterium. The sequence goes on along the minus strand of CANGFO010000006.1, from coordinate 126,167 downwards.
GAGCTTGAGTGAATGGCGCTAACCATTTTTACCTTTCCAAAATCAAATTGCCAGCTCCCACCATGGTTCATGGGATGGTATTTTATTCCTTTATTTCCAAAATGAACCGCAACTTCATAATTGGATACAATTGTAGCTTTTGTTCTTTTTGCTATTGCTTCTGCATCCAAAATGTGATCGTTGTGTGCGTGGGTTAGCAAGATGTAATCAGCAGCAATCGAATTGATGTCGATGTGGCTAGCTTTTGGGTTTGCTGTGATAAATGGGTCAACTAAAATATGTTTACCGCTAACTTCAATTCCTAGACAGGCGTGTCCGTAAAAGGTTATTTTCATGGCCAATTGGTATAATAAATGATGAAATCTGAAATAAAATAAATCAGCGAAAGCGACAATAAAATAGATAGTAAAAAGGTACTTAAAGCTAATTTTTTTAACTCAGGATCTAATAGTTTTGGTTCTTTGTTTTTTGCAACTCTTTTTAAGTGAGCAATTATTGGAGAGTAAGCCAATAAAAAGAAATAAATATCAAAGTTAAACGAACCTGGATTTTGATCGCGGTAACTAAAATCGAAGATAAGTGCAAAAACTAACATTAAAATCATTGCAGAAACGATTAAAAAGAAATGGTATTTTTTTGCCCAAGCGCCACCATTTTTTACTACAATAGTATTTTTATTAGATTTTCTGTCTGATTCTTCGTCGCGCATGTTGTTTAAATTCAAAACCCCTACGCTTAATAGTCCGATTGCAGTTGCAGGAAGGAATAACAGCCAATCTAATTCTTTAGAAAACATAAAATTTACTCCAATTGTACTTACGATTCCGAAGAAAATAAAAACAAATACATCGCCATATCCTCTATATCCGTATGGGTTTTTTCCTACGGTGTAGCGAACCGCCGAAGCAATTGCTAATATCCCCAAGACGAAGAAAAGAACGGAATAATATAAATATTTTCCTTTGAAAGAAAAATAAATAAGCAACATGGCAGAAACCAAAGTAAGAAATGAAGTAATAAATATGGCAAAGCGCATGGCTCCTGGTGTGATGGCTCCACTTTGAATGGAGCGCATTGGTCCAACACGATCTTCATTGTCGGTGCCTTTCATGCCGTCGCCATAATCGTTGGCAAAATTGGATAGAATTTGCAGACCAAGTGTGGTTGATAAAGCAAAAATCACAATTTTCCAGTTGAAAATACTTTGCGACATGGCGTAAAAACTACCCACTAAAATTCCGGAAATCGAAAGGGGTAGGGTGCGAACTCGTGCTGCTTCAATCCAATGTTTCATTTTGTTTAATTTTTTGAAGTTTAAAAAAGTTTAACGTTAATAACTTTAAACATTGAACTTTAAACCATTATTATGGCAACCATTTTTTGTTAAAGTTGGGTTTGCGTTTTTCTAAGAAGGCATCGCGACCTTCTTTGGCTTCATCGGTCATATAAGCTAATCGAGTAGCTTCGCCGGCAAATACTTGTTGGCCAACCATACCGTCATCGGTTAGGTTCATAGCGAATTTAAGCATTTTAATAGAAGTTGGCGATTTCGCCAATATTTCTTGTGCCCATTCATAAGCGGTGTCTTCTAATTCATCATGCGGAATTACTGCATTTACCATTCCCATATCCATAGCTTCTTGAGCAGAATAGTTTCTTCCTAAGAAGAAAATTTCTCTTGCTTTTTTTTGCCCAACCATTTTGGCTAAATAGGCAGAGCCGTATCCTCCGTCAAAACTGGTAACATCGGCATCGGTTTGTTTAAAAATAGCATGTTCCTTGCTTGCTAAAGTCAAATCGCATACCACGTGCAAGCTATGTCCGCCACCAACTGCCCATCCCGGAACTATGCAAATCACTGCTTTTGGCATGAATCGAATTAATCGCTGTACATCTAATATATTTAATCGGTGGTAACCATCATCTCCTACATAACCTTGGTGGCCACGTGCTTTTTGATCACCGCCACTACAAAAAGAATAAACTCCGTCTTTGCTTGAAGGACCTTCTGCAGAAAGTAATACCACTCCAATTGAAGTATCTTCTTGAGCATCATGAAAAGCTTGTAATAACTCACTGGTAGTTTTTGGTCGGAAGGCATTTCGAACATCCGGACGATTGAAAGCAATTCGTGCTACGCCATTACATTTTTTGTAGGTAATGTCTTCAAATTCTCTTACAGTTATCCAATTAATTGTACTCATTTAAAACTATTTTTATTAAAATTCGGTGGTGATATTTAATTGTATTAATTTAGCGTAAAATTAAACGAATTTTTGTTTTTATCATTAAAAGCCCATTTAAAAAAATTATGACCCGATTTTTATCTACTAAAAATACCTTTACTATTGTTGTTTTATGGATTTTAGTTCTGTCTTTGCTCTTATCATTGGTGTTAAATTTCAATAAGGGAAACGATCCGTTAATTCCCGTTATTATTGTTTCGTTGGTGATTGGTTTTGTGCTTTGGGTGATTTTGGATACCCGTTATGTGATAAAAAGTAATTTTTTGCTATACCGTTCGGGTCCAATTAGAGGAAGGGTTGATATTACTAAAATTAAATCTATTAAACACTATTCAGGCTTGAATGTTCCGGTAATGCTGAAGCCAGCTTTAGATACAAAAGGGTTTATTGTTACCTACAATTCCTATGATGATTTATTTATTTCTCCGAAAAATGGAGCTATTTTTATTTCGGAACTAAAAAAAATCAATCCACAAATTGAAGTTATTTAATATTCAATTCTAACAAATTTATTTTATTTTGAAAGCATCCATAGTAACTATTGGCGACGAAATTCTTATCGGCCAAATTATTGATACCAATTCAGGTTATATTGCAAAATCCCTTGATCGAATAGGGGTAGAAACTCATGAGCTACTTTCTATAAGCGATAACAAACAACATATATTAGAAACTCTAGAAAAACTGCAAAACAAAGTCGATTTTGTAATTATCACCGGTGGATTAGGTCCAACAAAAGACGATATTACCAAACATACTTTTTGCGAATATTTTAATGATACGTTAATCATTAATCAGGAAGTTCAGGTTCATGTAATTGAGTTGATTGAAAAGGTAATGAATAGACCGGCTTCTCAAATGAATAAAGATCAAGCGCTGGTGCCTTCTAAATGTCAAGTTTTATTTAATAAAGTAGGAACCGCTCCCGGTATGTGGATGAAGAAAGAGGATACCGTTTATATTTCGTTACCCGGCGTTCCTTATGAGATGAAATATATTGTTGAAAACGAAATCATCCCGAAGATAGTTGAAGAGTATGAGCGCCCTTACATTATTCATAAAACAATTATGACTTATGGTCAAGGCGAAAGTTTGGTTGCGGAGCGGATTGAAGATTGGGAGAATAGTTTGCCTGAATTTGTAAAGTTGGCTTATTTGCCTTCACCGGGTAGAGTTCGCTTGCGATTAACTGCTCGCGGAAAAGACAAAGAACTTTTAGAAAGCACTATAAATAGCAAAGTAGATACTTTAGCTAAACTAATTGGAGATATTATTGTTGGATTTGATGAAGACGAAACTATTGCGGTTGTTTTAGGAAGGCTGTTAGTAAAAAACAAAGCAACTATAGCGGTTGCTGAAAGTTGTACTGGAGGTAAAATTGCTCAAGAACTAACTTCGGTGCCTGGTGCTTCTAATTATTTTAGAGGTGGAGTAGTTAGTTATGCTACGGATGCCAAAGTTTCGGTGCTGGGAGTTTCGGAAGATGCGATTGCTCAATTTTCTGTAGTTAGTGCGGAAGTTGCTACCGAGATGGCTTTGGGAGTGCAAAAGGTAATGAAATCCGATTATGCAATTGCTACAACAGGAAACGCAGGTCCGTCAAAGGGAGATGCCGATGCGACTGTTGGAACAGTTTTTATTGCAATTGCCACTCCAAATGGAGTTTTGGTCGAAGAATTTAATTTTGGGCAACCCCGTGAAAAAGTGATAGATAGAACGGTAAACAAAGCTTTTGAAATGCTTCAAAAAGAAATTTTGAAAAATGTCTAATATTTTTTTGGCAATAAGGTTTCTTTTTTGTTTCTTTGCACCCTCGATTTTAATAACGATAAAAGATAAGCATAATGTCAAGAGTTTGTGACCTTACAGGTAAAAGAGCGATGGTAGGAAATAACGTTTCCCACGCAATGAATAAAACTAAGAGAAAATTTTCTGTTAACTTAGTTAAAAAACGTTTCTTTCTTGCTGAAGAAAACAGATGGGTTACTTTAAGAGTAGCTGCTTCAACAATAAAAACAATTAATAAAAATGGATTGGCTGCAGTATTAAAATCTGCTAAAGCTAACGGATTCATTAAATAATCCTATCCAAATAAATATAAAGTAAGATGGCAAAGAAAGGTAATAGAATTCAAGTTATTTTAGAATGTACTGAGCATAAAGAGTCTGGACTTCCAGGAACTTCTCGTTATATCACTAACAAAAACAAAAAAAATACTCCAGACAGATTAGAGATTAAAAAATTTAATCCAATCTTAAAGAGAATGACTGTTCATAAAGAAATTAAATAATTAGACATTTTAATTAAAACTCAAAAGAGAATTATTAAAATTCAAATACTCATTGAATCATGGCAAAAAAGACCGTTGCAACGTTACAAACAGCTTCTAAGAGATTAACAAAAGCTATCAAAATGGTAAAATCTCCAAAAACAGGAGCTTACACTTTTGTTGAAAGCATTATGACTCCAGAAGAAGTGGATAGTTTCTTACAAAAGAAATAATTCCCATTATAAAATATTACTAAGCTACTTTCTCACGGAAGTAGCTTTTTTATTTATATTTGTCACTACTATTAAAAATTTTATTTTATTAACCAACTTAGATTATGAGTTTTTTTAAAAAATTATTTTCTTCAGAAAAAAAAGAACCCGTTATTACCGAACAAGAAAAGGTTATTCTTGATAAAGGTTTAGAGAAAACTAAAACTTCTTTTTTTTCAAAACTTACTAAGGCTGTAGCAGGAAAATCAAAAGTTGATGATGAGGTTTTAGATAATCTTGAGGAAATATTAGTTACTTCGGATGTTGGAGTAGAAACAACATTAAAAATCATACGTCGTATTGAAGAGCGAGTTTCTGCAGATAAATATTTAGGAATAGATGAACTGAATTTGATTCTTAGAGAAGAAATCTCCGGACTTTTATCTGAAACTAAATCTGGGGAAGAAACCGAATTCAAAATTCCAGCAAACAAAAAACCATATGTTATCATGGTGGTTGGAGTTAATGGAGTAGGCAAAACAACTACAATCGGAAAATTAGCTTACCAATTTAAAAAAGCAGGTTACAGCGTTGTCCTGGGTGCTGCCGATACTTTTCGTGCTGCCGCAATTGATCAATTACAAATATGGGCAGATCGTGTAGGTGTTCCAATTGTAAAACAACAAATGGGGTCAGATCCTGCATCGGTAGCTTTTGATACGCTTCAAAGTGCCGTTTCTCAAAATGCTGATGTCGTGATTATTGATACAGCAGGAAGATTGCATAACAAAGTTGGGTTAATGAGTGAGTTGTCTAAAGTGAAACGTGTGATGCAAAAGGTTACCGAAGATGCGCCACATGATGTATTGTTAGTATTGGACGGTTCAACAGGGCAAAATGCATTTGAACAAGCAAAACAATTTACTGCTGCAACCGAAGTATCCTGCTTGGCAGTTACTAAACTTGACGGAACTGCTAAAGGCGGTGTAGTAATAGGTATATCTGATCAATTTCAAATTCCAGTAAAATATATTGGAGTTGGAGAAGGAATTGAAGATTTGCAAGTGTTTAATAAATATGAGTTTGTAGACAGTTTCTTTAATTAATAACTATGAATAAACTAATTAATTTTTTCAAAACAGCGTCCCCACTAATATTGTTGTTGCTTTGTGTAGGTTCTGAAATAGTATCTAAAATCATAGAAATAAAACTTCCAACTATTGCTATGGGATTGCAATTAGTGACTTTTGTGGTGTTTATTTATGCTTTAATCAAGTTTTTTAATTCTAAGTTTTAGTATTTCTATTTATTGATAAAGTGCATTTATTTTTTGCCAAAGTACATTGTCAAAATCAGATAGTGCCATATTTACGGTATCTGCTGCTTCTCCCATTCGTATCACAACCATTTTCTTGCTAGGAATTACATAAATTTTTTGGTCGTTTTTTCCAAGAGCGGCATACATGTCACTTGGTCCACTCGGAATAATATTTCCGTTAAATTGAAATTGACTTTGTGGTAAATGATAACTCGACTTTCCATTAAGCCACCATAAATAACCATAAGATTGATTTATTGCTTGTGAAGTTGTGGTTTCCAAATTAAAGTAGCTTTCATTGATAACTGTAGTTCCATTCCATTTGCCCTTGTTTAAAGCCATCAAACCAAAGCGAGCCATATTTCTTGTGGTACTCCAGTAAGTTCTTGTTCCGTCAGTTCCATTTACCCACAGGCCGCCAGTCATGCCCAGTTTGTCTCGTAACTTAGTGTTGAAATAGTTTGTCCAGGATTGACCTGTTACTTGCGCTACTACATCTTGCAATTTTACATATACATTATGGTAAGCCCAACGAGTTCCTGCATCTGAAACATATTGTAAATTGGCAGGAGAAACATCATCGCCAAGTGCATCATCCAAGCCCGATGTCATGGTTAATAAATGTTTGCAAGTAATTAAGTTTTCTTTTGCTAAAGGTGCGCTTGTCCAACCTGTTCCAATATAATTTGATACTTTATTATTTGTGTCTATAAATCCTTCTTGTTCCGCAATTCCAGTTACTGTAGCAGTTAATGTCTTTCCTGCACTTGCCCAATACCATGCTGTAGTTGCTGAATGTCCGTTAAAATAATTTTCCATTACAATTCTTCCATTCACTAAAATCATAAAAGACTTGGTATTTTTTAATTGCAAATAATCTAAAAGTGGCTGCACAGCATTAGCGTTCCATCCAAGATCAGATATGGATTTAGTTTCCCAGGTTGCACTACCATCATTTGGTGGAAAGTACATGCTATCATCTGTATTGGAGTTAGAATTTTTATCTGAACTACATCCAAAAATAAAAAAAGACAATAGTAATAACGGAAAATGGTTTTTCATGAAAATATTTTTAATATTTGACTTATTGGGTATTAAAAGGTTTATTCAAAAATACTTTTTTAATACTTAAAAATAATTGTAATTTTAGGTTTTTATTTTAGTTATGAAAAACTCCTTTATCCTTTTCTTGTTTAGTTTATTGCTAATCTCCTGCAAGCCTTCGGTTGCTGAAGCAGATCTTACCAAAATAAATGGTTATTGGGAGATTCAAAAAGTTGAACTTCCTGAGGGAGGAAAGAAAGAGTACAAAGTAAATGAAACCATTGATTTTTTTTCTGTAAAAGATCATAAAGGCTTTCGTCAAAAAGTAATGCCGCAATTAGACGGAACTTATTTAACTAATGATATTAAAGAAATAGTCAAAGTGACTAATGAAGAGGGTAACTATTTCATTAACTATACTACTAATTATGGTAAATGGAAAGAAGAGATTATTGAAATTCAAGATAGTGTCTTGGTTTTGAAAAATAAAGATAATTTAGAATACCATTACAAACGTCAAGTCCCTTTTTCAATTAAATAATGGCAAAAAGACAAAGTAACGAAAGTTCAATATCAGAAGTATTGCAGCAGTTTATTCAGCAAAATAAGCTTGAAACCGGCATGGATAAAATTGATGTAGAACAAGCTTGGAAAAACTTGATGGGAAATGGAGTAAATAATTACACTCAAGAAGTGATTTTAAAGGGAACTACATTATATGTTAAACTAACCTCGGCAGTTTTGCGAGAAGAATTGAGTTATGGTAAACAAAAAATAATTGCCATGATTAATGAAGAGCTAAAAAAAGAAGTGGTGAAAGAGGTAGTTTTAAGATAAAAATATAAACTTTAAGCAATAAAAAAATCCCATTTCATTGAAATGGGATTTTTTTTATATAAACTCTTAATTAAAATTGCTCTCTTCCTGCAAAGTGGAATGCGCTTTCAATAGCTGCATTTTCATCTGAATCAGATCCGTGTACAGCATTTTCGCCAATTGAAGTAGCGTATTTTTTACGGATAGTACCTTCAGCTGCTTCAGTTGGATTAGTAGCACCAATTAAAGTTCTGAAATCTTCGATTGCATTTTCTTTTTCAAGAATTGCAGCAACGATTGGTCCGCGTGACATGAATTCAACTAATTCGCCATAAAAAGGTCTTGCAGCGTGTACAGCATAAAATGCTTGAGCATCAGCAACAGTTAATTGCGTTAATTTTAAAGCAACAATTTTAAATCCGCCTTCAGTAATCATGTTTAAGATTCCACCAATATGTCCGTTTTCTACAGCATCTGGTTTAATCATTGTAAATGTTCTATTAGTAGCCATTTTTTTGTATTATTTTTAAATTTTGGTGCAAAAATAGACATTTTTTTGCGATTAACAAAGGAACTCTGTTAGAATGTGATTACTTTGAATTCTTGTTTTAAAGGTTCTAATTCGGTTAGTAATTTTTGGATTAAGTCAGCACCGTATTCTAAATAAAATTCGCTGAAATTCAATTTGCGTTCCTGTAAACTTTGGTTTGGGAAAAGTTCGTTTTGTAAATCCATTATTTGTTTTAAATATTCGGTATGGACACGTTTTTCAGCTTTTAATAATCGTTTTTCTAAATTCTCTAGGCCTTTTATTTGTTTGGCTTCTTGCGCTTTTACTGCGCCAATAAATGATTTGTCGGTTTGTAATGCGATAGCATTAAGTTCTTTAAATTGATTTTCTAAAGCTTCTTTTTGCATTGTAAAATCAATTGAAAATTTAGAAACCTCTTTTGTTTTTTGAGAGATTAACTCCTGTTGATTCAAAAATAATTCGCCAAAACGGATTCCTAGTTTGGATCCTTTTGCAGCTTGTTTTGTAGTAGCAATTACTACCGAATTTCGTAATAAAAGTATTGGAAAAGTAATGTTGTTCGCTTCAAAATTTGATTTTAATTCCAACCAATAGGCCAGTTCACCACCTCCGCCAATATAGCATAAATTAGGCAAAACCACTTCTTGATATAAAGGTCTTAAGATTACATTTGGGCTAAATTTTTCAGGATGATTTTCTAATTCATTTAGAATTTCATTTTGTGTGAAAGTGATGGTCGTATTGTTTACTTTGTAGGTTCCGTTTTCTAATAGGATACGTTCACGTAAATCATCTTCAATGTAAAAGAGATTGATTTCTCTGGGATTAACTTGTATTTTATATTCCGATAATTGAGTAGCTGTTTTAGTTACTTTTTCAAAGGAAGTTTGATGAAGCAGTTCTTCTTTTATAAAGGGTGCGACTATTTTCTTTAATTCAGCCGAATCCCCATCAACTATCACTAATCCTTCCTCTTTAAATAATTCATTGGCTAAATAACGTGTTGCAGCAGCCAAATTAGAGTGCTCTAAATACGATTTAGTAAATAAATCTATAAGGTATTTCGCATTTTCACTTGTTCCTAATTCTTTGGTAAATGTATCAAGTAATTCTTCTAATCCCGAAGTTGCTAATCTCCCAACGGGTCCTTTGCATTCTTTTTCCCATTGGATTTTGTTGTTTTTGAAATTAAAATAATTAATTTCCTCATAATCATGGTCTTCGGAGGCCATCCAATAAACAGGTACAAAATCTTGATTGGGATAGTTTTTTTTTAATTGTTTGCAAAGGTTAATTGTCGAAACAATTTTGTAGATAAAATACAACGGACCTGTGAATAAATTTAATTGGTGGCCTGTGGTTATGGTAAACGCATTATTGCTTTTTAAAAGTTGAATGTTTTTTTGAGTTTCTTCTGAAATATCAAAATTTAAATATTGTTTTTCAAGTTCGGCAACTAATAATTTCCGGTTTTCATGAGGGAAATTCTGTTGTTTTTCGGCTATTTGATCCTTGAAATTTTCAATTTTTGGAAACCGATTGTAAAATGGCTTTAGCTCTGACTTTTCATCTAAATAATCAACGATTAATTTAGAGAAATATCCCGATTTTTGATAACTTATACAATCTGTTGGCATTATTTTGTTTTTTGCAAAAATACTTAAAATTCAAATTCATTTTACAAATTCAATTTGATTAGAAAATAGTTGTTACTAAATTAGTATTTTTACTTTCGAAAAAATGAATTCAATTGAAAGATATTCTAATAATAACTCCTCCTTTTACCCAACTAAATACGCCGTATCCTGCATCGGCTTATATAAAAGGTTTTTTGAATACCAAAAGTATTGAGTCTTTTCAAATGGATTTGGGAATAGAAGTTATTCTTGAATTATTTTCAAAAGAAGGTTTAACAACTTTATTTCAAGTTGATTCAAATTCTAAGTCTGCTAATTCAAACAGAATTTATTCCTTAAAAGAAGAGTATTGTAATACAATCGATTCGGTTGTTTCTTTTTTGCAAGGAAAAAATCAGTCCTTGGCGCGAACTATTTGTAGCGGAAATTTCCTTCCAGAAGCATCCCGTTTTAATCAATTAGATGATATGGAATGGGCGTTTGGAAACATGGGAATGCAAGATAAAGCAAAGCATCTGGCTACTTTATATCTTGAAGATTTATCTGATTATATTGTAGAGTGCGTTGATGGAAATTTTGGATTCAGTAGGTACGCCGAGCGCTTGGGTAGAAGCGCCAACTCTTTTGATGAATTGTATTTGCATTTGCAAAAACAACCAACTTATATTGACCGAATTACTTTAAAGATATTAGAGGAAAGGATAAATGAAATCCAACCTAAATTAGTTTGTTTCACCGTTCCTTTTCCGGGGAATTTATATAGTGCATTTAGGTGTGCCCAATTCATAAAATCAAATTTTCCGAATTGCAAAATTGCAATGGGTGGTGGGTTTCCCAATACCGAACTTCGAGAATTGAAAGACGAACTCGTTTTTGAATTCTTCGATTTTATTTCTTTAGATGATGGAGAACTCCCTTTGGAATTAATTTACAATTCAGTAGGTCAAATTGAGCCTGCCGAAATTGAATTAAAACGAACATTTATATTAGAAAACGGAAAAGTTTCTTATAAGAATAACACGACTAAACCGGATTATAAACAAAGTCAAGTTGGCACCCCTGATTATTCTGATTTGCTTTTGGATAAGTATATTTCGGTGATTGAAATTGCCAATCCAATGCATAGTTTGTGGAGTGACGGCAGGTGGAATAAACTTACCATGGCGCACGGTTGTTATTGGGGTAAATGCACTTTTTGTGATGTTTCTTTAGATTATATCAAATTATACGAACCAGTTGCTGCCAAAACTATTGTGGATAGGATGGAAGCACTCATTTTACAAACTGGAGAGACTGGCTTTCATTTTGTTGATGAAGCAGCTCCACCTGCTTTAATGCGAGAAGTAGCTTTAGAAATTATTAGAAGAAAATTGGTAGTCACTTGGTGGACCAACATTCGATTTGAAAAAAGTTTCACAGCTGATTTAGCATGTTTATTGAAAGAATCGGGTTGTATTGCGGTTTCAGGAGGACTAGAGGTAGCTTCAGATCGACTTTTAGATTTAATTCAAAAAGGAGTTTCGGTTGCCCAAGTTGCCCAAGTAACGCGAAATTTCACTGAAAGCGGCATAATGGTTCATGCTTATTTAATGTATGGCTACCCAACGCAAACCATTCAGGAGACAATTGATAGTTTGGAGATGGTGCGTCAAATGTTTGAATTAGGAATTATCCAATCTGGTTTTTGGCATCAATTTGCCATGACGGCACATTCTCCTGTGGGATTGAATCCAGAGGAATTTGGAGTTATTCCTCAACAAAATGAAATTTCATTCGCTAATAATGACATTAACTTTATAGATAAAACAGGAATTGATCATGAGCAATTTAGCTTCGGCTTAAAGAAATCTTTATATAATTTTATGCACGGAATGTGTTTTGATTATCCTTTGCAAGATTGGTTTGATTTTAAAATTCCGAATACTAAAATTGCCTCCGATTATATTTATTCTTGTTTAGAAAAAGACGAAGATTTTTCTTTCAAACCTTCGGCTAAAGTTTTTTGGCTAGGAATAAATCCAGAAGTAACTTCATTTACCAAGTCAAAAAAAGGAATGAGCTGGCACATGATGGAATTGACTTTTCAAACAAAAACCAACACTTTTCAAATTACTTTAGAAGAAGATAAAGCACAATGGTTGATCGCTATGATTGAAAAATGTTCAATAACTAAAGCTTCTTTGATTACAATTAGTCATTTGAAATCAGATTTCGAAAGTAATTTTGAAGATTTTGAATTGTTTTGGTATTCTAAACCATTGCAATTATTGAAGCAAAACGGCTTGTTAACGCTCTAATTTTAAGAAAATATTAAGGAAGTTTTCACAATGAAATCAGGGCAAAGTGTATATTTGTATTAATTAAAAAATTAATATAACTATTTGTAAATTGATATGAATAAAAAAATGAAAACAATTTTAATTATTGTGGGTATATTACTATTAGGAGGCATTATTGCTGGTCCTAAGATTAAAGATTACCTAGTTAACAATATGGGAAAAAGAGATTTGCAATCAGAAGAGACTGCATTTACTCTAAAAGCTAAAGATATTGTTGCTGAGTTCACTACAAAAGAAGCAGAGGCAAACAAAAAATATCTTGAAAAACCTGTTGTAATCTCTGGTTCCATAACTTCTATTAATGGTAAAGAGGTTATTTTGGATGAAGTTGTAGTATGTGGTTTTACTGCTGCAGATGCTTCATTAGCTGTTGGTCAAACGGTATCGGTTAAAGGCCGAGTGATTGGTTTTGATGACCTAATGGGGAGCGTAAATATGGATCAATGTTCAATAAATAAATAACTTAATTAAAAATGAAATTACTAAAAATCACACTTTCAGTTTTCTTTCTTTTTTGTTTTGGCTTTGCCAATGCACAAGATGATTTGATGAACGAATTAAATGCGACTAAATCAGATACGAAAGAAATTGCCTCTGCAGCCTTTAAAGGTTTGCAAGTGGCTAACATGCAATCTACTAAATTACCCGCTAAAGGGGAATTCTACTTTTTGGTATCACACCGTTTTGGAGATTTAACAAATGGAGCAAATAACTTTTTTGGATTGGATAACGCTTACACTAAATTAGGTGGAATTTATGGAGTAACCAATTGGCTTTCCCTTGGTTTATCTAGACAAACGTATCAAAAAACATATGAGTTGGCTGCGAAATACAAATTAGCTAATCAAGAAGATGGTGGTTTCCCGGTTACTATTGTTGGATACAATACTATGGATATTAGAAGTGATTTAAAAACAGATTTATTTCCAGATTTAAAAAACAACGATCGATTAGCTTATACCACTCAATTAATTGTTTCTAGAAAAATTAACAATTCACTTTCGGTATTAGTGAATCCTATTTTAGTTCATAAAAATCTATACGATGAGCTTACTGAGCAAAAAAACACTTATTTATTGGGTGCTGGTGCGCGATGTAAATTATCAAAAAGATTAAGTCTTAACTTAGATTATGCTGCAAGATTAAATCTACCAGAGGCTTATGATTTCACATACCACAATCCAATTACTTTAGGTTTAGATATTGAGACAGGTGGACATGTATTTCAGTTAGTATTATCTAATAGTCAAACAATGAATGATGTAGCTTATTATACAACTGCATCAGGTATCACTCAAGGAAAAGGAATATTCTTTGGATTTAACATGTATAGAGTTTTTTAATATAAATAAGATATGAAAAATATAAAATTAATTATAGTATTGATGTTAGGAGTTGCATTTTTTGTTTCTTGCGATTCTAGAACACAACAAGATTTAGAAGGAATTGTTTCTAACCCGACTTACACGAAGAATATTAAACCATTAATGGATTCTAAATGTGTTAATTGTCATTCACAAAATGGGCAAGGTAATTTTCCGGAATTAGATACCTATCAAAATATTAAAGATTACCAATTAGATAATGGGGCTAATGGATATTCACAAGGTTCTGGTGTTCCAAGTTTGTTATGTAGTGTTCAATCTAGTTCATGTACTTCAGATAGAATGCCAAAAAGTGATGCGCCATTATCAAATGGAAGCATTAACACAATTAAAAATTGGATAGAGCAAGGTTACCAAGAAAATTAATCCAACTTAATAAATAAAAAATATCATGAAAAAAATAATTTTAACTATCGTATGTTTCGCTTTTGCAACAGTTGGTTTTTCTCAAAAAATGATAACGCGTTCGGGTGAAATCAAATTTGATGCAACTGTTCCTGGAGCTATGGATCCTGTTGTAGCAGTGAGCAATACCGTTTCTTCCATTTTTGATAAAGCTACTGGTGATCTTGTTGTGCAAGGTTTAGTGAAATCATTTAAATTCAAATCTCCTTTAATGGAAGAGCATTACAATGAGAACTATATGGAAAGCGATAAATTTCCAAAAACTAGTTTTAAAGGTAAAGTAGTTGGGTATGATGGTAAATCAGGATCTTATGATGTTGAAGGAGAATTAACTATTCATGGAGTAGCTAATAAAGTAAAAACTAAAATGACTGTTACTGCTGGAGCAAAAACTGCAATCGCTGGTACTTTTGTAATTAAATTAAATGATTACAAATTGGAAGTTCCTGCTATGGCTAAGAAAACACTTGCGGAAACTGCTAAGATTTCAGTTAAATTAGAATTAGAAAATAAATAATAGATAAATTAAATATTTAAACTAAAGAATGATTATGAAAAAAATCTACAAATTAGTATTGGTAGCTATTTTGATTTGTTCAGCTACAATGAATGCACAAACTGCAGGATCTATGTCTTTTACCTTTACTACGCCTAAGCATACAACTGGAAATTATTTGACTTCCGGAGCTTATGTATTAGCTGTTTGGATTGAAAGTTGTGCTACTTGTGGTGCAGGTACTACTGCTGGTACTTCAACTTTTGTTAGAACTAAATTACGTTATTGGTCTGGTGGTACAAACGATCATTTGCCTACATGGGTTTCAAAATCAGCTTCTAGTACGACAGGTGCAACAACAGGAACTACACAAACTTCATTTGCTGCAAGAACAGTTACTTGGGATGGTACAAATAATGCTGGAACCACATTACAGCCTGATGGAAATTATAGAGTTTGTATTCAAGAAACATGGGGACATGGTTCAGCTACCGTTACTAGATATTTTCCTTTTGTAAAAGGACCTGCTGCATATACTAACACAACAGATGTTACGGCAGATACTAATTTTACTGGAATTTCTTTAACTTGGACACCTCAAGTTGCTGCAAATAGCGATTTTTCAAAAGGACCTGAGGTGGTTGTATATCCAAATCCTTCAAAAGGAATTTTTAAATTAGATTTAAAATCTCAAATAAAAAATATTACGGTTGCAAATGAATTAGGCGCAATCATTTATGAAGAAAACATTGATAACGCTACAGCCGATACTACCAAATCTATTGATTTATCTAGTTATGCAAATGGAGTTTACTTCATTAATGTAGCAGATGATAAAGGATCTTCAAGTTATAAAGTAGTTTTAGATAAATAGAAATAACTATTTAATCAATAAAAAAAGCATCCGTATTCGGATGCTTTTTTTATTCTTTTATACGAAATGTATTAAAATTTGGTGTTTCATAAAATTGATAATTTCCCTTGTCATCCGAATAAATTAAAAGAGCATCTAGTTCAGAATGTTTATTTAGAAACTTCTTTGCTTTTTCTAATCCCATTACTAATATTGCGGTGGCATTGGCATCCGAAGTAATGCATTTATTTGAAATTACAGAAACACTCAATAAATTGTTTTTGGCAGGATATCCAGTTTTAGGATCAATATGGTGTGCATATTTAATGCCGTTTTCAATTGTGTATTTTCTATAATTTCCAGAGGTTGCTATAGCAAAGCCATCTATATTAATATGTAATAAAGCCGGATTTTCTGCTGCTTTATTGTCTATTGGTTTTTCAATGGCAATATCCCAATTGGATCCATCTAACATTTTTCCTTTTGCAAAAACTTCTCCACCAATTTCAACAATATAGGAGCTTATCCCTTTATAATTTAAAAACTCAGCAACAACATCTACGGAATAACCTTGTGCAAAGGCATTAAAATCCAAACAAACTCTCGGATCTTTTTTGATGATTTTGTTTTCCTTTAATTCAATTAAGTCAAATCCTACAAATTTTAGAATACTATCAATTTTTTTTGGTTCTATTTTTTCTTTTTTTCCTGGTCCAAATCCCCAAGCATTTACCAATGGATATACGGTTGGATCAAAAGCACCTTTTGTGTTTTCGTAGACCTCTTTAGCTTTAGTAAAACAGTTTATGAAATACTTATCAAGTATAATATTTTTTTGATTGGTATTTATTTTAGAGATAATCGAATTTGTGTTGTAGGTAGAAACCGATAAATCAAAATCATGCAAAATACTATCGATTTCAGTTTTAAAAAATCGCTCGTTATTATCCAAATAGGTTATATGGTAGGTTGTTCCTTGAGCAAATCCCTCTACGAGCATAAGGTCTTTTTGTGCAATGCCAGAAATGGAGCAGAATAAAAAAAATACGAGGTAATTAATTTTATGATACATAGGATTTATTTGCATTTGTATTTTTTATAGTCAAATTGGTATATTCCTCCAAGCTTTTTTGATGTAATAACGTCCTCACAGCCCTTAATTCCATTAGTAGATTTAAGTAGTAACTGACCTCTTTTTAGATAATATTCAGGATCGTATGGATTGATTTCAATTGCTTTAGATATTGTTACTATTGAAATATCTAATTCTTTGTTTTTTTCATATTCTAAAGCCATATTAAAATAAGCTATGTCGTTTTTAGTATCAAACTCTAAATATTTTTTATAATCGGAAATACTTTCGTAAGTATGATTCGTTTTTCCAAAAGCTTGTGCTCTATAGATATGGGCAGCAGCCAAATTAGGATTCAATTCTAATGCTCTATTCAAGTTTTGGATGGTGTTTTTGTAATCCTTTAAATAATAATTTAAGAGCCCTCTTTTTAAATAAGTGCTATCTGTTTTCTCAAAATTTAGCTCCTTATTATATTTTGATAGTGCCAATTTAAAACCTTTGTATTTCAGTTTTAAATTGCCATAGTTTAACTCTTTTTCGAGATTTGGATTGTAATTTAGTACGATTTCAAAATCTTTAATGGCTTCAAAGTACTTATTTTGTTGCGCTTTTATCCAACCTTTATAATAGTAAGCTTTATCGCATCTTTTATCTAATGCAATTGCTTTGTTACAGTAATTCAGTGCTAATTTATAGTTTTTGCTTTGCGCTTTGATTAAACCAATATCAGCATAAACAGTATAATTATCTTCTCTTTTTTCTAAAGCTCTTTTATAATCTTTAAGTGCTGCATTATTATTTTTCAATTTGAATTGATTCAGACCTCTAAAATAGTACGCATCTGAATTTTTAGGTTCATATTCTACGGTTTTATTGTAATCTAAAATAGCGCCTTTTATGTCGTTTATTTTGTCTTTTGCCATGGCTCTAAAAAAGTAGGTGTCAGCAAAAGTGGCGTCGATATTCATTTGCAAAGTATAGTCTTTAATTGCCCCACAATAATCTTTGAGAATTTCTTTAATTAAACCACGGTTGTTATAAGCAGAGGAATCTTTTGGATTTAAAGCAATTAATTTATCTAAGCATTCAATTGATCCTTTAAAATCTTCAACATAATATTTCTGTGAAGAGCAATCTCTTAATTCCTCTGCCTTGCTTTGGCAATAAAAATTAAGTGCATTAAATAAAAGTAAAATGGTTATACTAATTTTCATTTAAAAAAAGATGGTTATCACAACAAAAATAAACCATTTTCAGCTTAATTTAAAATAAAGTTAAAGCGATAGAGATACCTTTATTTTTTTGTAAATTGCATCCCCTAAAAAGGTACAATTAGTACTTTGTTTAAATTCAAAATCATGAAAAAAATCCATTTATTATTTATACTAGTATTTTTCTTTTCGATATCCTCATTTTCTCAAAAAGTGATTAAACATAAGATATCCAAAGGTGAAACAATATTAGCCTTAGCGATTAAATATGATGTGAGTGAGAAAGATATTTATGAATTAAATCCTAAGGCAAAAGGCGCTTTGTTACAATTAAATCAAGTGCTTCGAATTCCGAATAAAAAGTTTAAAGAAAAAGAAAAGCCTTCTAAAGTAGACAAAAAAGAAAAATTGGTTACTAAAAATGATAAGGGCGAGAAAGTAAATTCTGAACTTCCAATTAAAGAGACACCAGAAACTAAAATTGTTATTAATGAGGAATTTGTAACCCACTTAGTTCTTTCAAAAGAGACTTTGTATAGTATTTCAAAAAAGTACGGAATTACAATGGAAACATTATGTGAGTTGAATCCAATATTAAAAACAGAAAATTTAAAAAAGGGAATTAAGCTTAAAATTCCAAATCAGGAAACCCTACAAGATGTGGCTCCAATTTCTGAAACTAATACAACTAAAGATATTAAGTCTGAAGCTACTTCAGAAGCCAATACATCTGGAGATTTAGTCCATAAAGTAGTACCCAAAGAAACTTTATACCGTATTGCTAAGACCTACGGAGTGACGGTTGCTGATTTAGAGAAATTAAATCCAGGTATTGAAAATGGGCTTCCGGTTGATTACTTATTGATTGTTAAAAAAGGAGTAGGAGCAGCCAATTCGAAGGTTATTGAAGCTATTCCACTTCCCGCAGATGATGTTGAAATTAAAGATATTCCTGCAGGAAATAGTGAAAAAGCAGCTTTTTTAATACAAAAAGCTTCAGAGCATTTAGGAACGCGTTACCGAAGTGGAGGCTCCACCAGTGCGGGATTTGATTGTTCTGGATTGATGTTTTCTACTTTTCAGAATATAGATATGACTTTGCCTCGATCTTCTCACGAAATGGCGGGATATGGTGTTAAAATAAATAAAGTTCAAGCACAAAAAGGAGATTTAATATTTTTCGCAACTTTTGGCGGCCGAAGAGTAAGCCATGTTGGAATGGTTACTGAAGTAACCAATGGAGAAATTAAGTTCATCCATTCCTCTACAGGATCGGGAGTTATAGTATCTTCCTTAAACGAACCTTATTATGCTAGAACATTTGTGCAAGTAAACCGAGTGTTGCCAGAATAATTGATATAAAAAACTCCAAACTTAGTTTGGAGTTTTTTTTGTTTTATCTAACAATGGTTTGTTTTCTATCTGGTCCTACCGAAACTATTTTAATCGGCACTTCCACTTCCTTTTCAATGAATTCAATATAGTCTACTAATTCTTGCGGTAAGCTTTCATAAGTGTTCATTCCTGTTAAATCGGCTTTCCATCCTTTGAATTCCGTATAAATTGGAGTTACATTTTCTTCTTCAATATTATATGGTAAATGTTGAATTACTTGTCCTTTGTAATTGTATGAAGTACATACTTTTAAAGTGTCAAAACCTGAAAGTACATCGCCTTTCATCATCATTAATTGCGTTACTCCATTAACTTGAATGGCATATTTTAAAGCAACTAAATCAAGCCAACCACATCTTCTTTTTCTACCGGTTACTGAGCCAAATTCGTTTCCAACTTTAGCCATAACATCTCCAGCTTCACCAAAATCTTCAGTTGGGAATGGGCCACTCCCTACACGTGTAGTGTATGCTTTAAATATCCCAAATACTTCTTTTATTTTGTTTGGAGCAATTCCTAATCCGGTGCAAGCACCTGCTGCTGTAGTATTAGAGGAAGTCACAAATGGATAGGTTCCAAAATCTACATCTAATAAAGAGCCTTGAGCTCCTTCACAAAGAATAGATTTTCCTGCTTTTTGTGCTTGTGCTAAATATTCTTCGCTATCAATAAAGGTTAACTTTTTTAAATCTTCAATAGCTTCAAAGAATTCGGTTTCTAGTTCGGCTAAGTTGTATTGAAGCTCTACATTATAAAAAGCAATCATGGCCTCATGTTTGTCTGCTAGAGAACGGTAACGCTCTTTAAAGTCAGCTAATTCAATATCTCCAACGCGAATTCCGTTTCTTCCGGTTTTATCCATGTAAGTTGGTCCGATTCCTTTAAGTGTAGAACCAATTTTGGCTTTTCCTTTTGATGCTTCCGAAGCAGCGTCTAATAATCGGTGGGTTGGAAGAATTAAATGCGCTTTTCTTGAAATTATTAACTTTGATTTGATATCTAAATTAAATTTGGCTAAGCCATCAATTTCACTTTTAAAAACTACAGGATCAATTACCACTCCGTTACCAATAATATTAATGTTATTGTCGTGAAAAATTCCAGAAGGGATTGTTCTTAAAACGTGTTTTATTCCGTCGAATTCTAATGTATGTCCAGCATTTGGCCCACCTTGAAATCGTGCAATGATATCGTATTTTGAAGTAAGAACGTCAACTATTTTTCCTTTTCCTTCATCTCCCCATTGTAATCCGAGTAGTAAATCTACTGTCATTGTATTGTGTGTTTAGTAATTATTATTTGTTGAATCTCTATTTTTAAATGTGGTAGTTATTGCTTTTTATTAGCGTAAAAATAGAGTGAATGGTTGGTTATTTCGATGCCAAAAATTTCTTCGATTGTTTGCTTAATTGTTTGTATTCTTGGATCACAAAACTCAATTACTTCGCCGGTATCCGTCATGATAATGTGATCGTGTTGTTTGTCAAAATAGGACTTTTCGTAATGAGCTTGGTTTTGACCAAATTGGTGTTTACGAACTAATCCACAGTCTAACAGCAATTCTATGGTATTGTAAAGCGTAGCTCTACTCACACGATAGTTTTTGTTTTTCATTTTGATATATAAATTTTCAATATCAAAATGCTCCTGATTTTCATAAATTTCTTGGAGTATAGCATAGCGTTCAGGCGTTTTGCGATGGCCTTTTACTTCAAGGTAAGTCGTAAAAACATTTTTTACAATTTCCTGATTTTTACTATTATCGGTCGTGATTTGTGTCATAGTAGGGCAAAGATAAATTTTAGTTTAGAAGAATTAAAATTTAAAAGTTTAAAGTTATAAACCAGTTGTTAATAATCAGATCTAGTTTTTGTAGACTCTAGTTACTTTTTCAATTCCATCTATTTTTTTAATATTATCAATTAGTTTTTTAAGAATGGTGTTATTCTGGACAATTACCGCAACTTGACCATTAAAAATACCAGCTTCACCACTTAATGAAATACTTTGAATATTTACGTTCATTTGATTGGAAATCACCTTAGTCAACTCATTTGTAAGTCCTAAGATATCCATTCCAGTAATTTTTAATACGGCTTTAAATTCCTGTTGTGAAGAATCTATCCATTTGGCCTGCATAATTCTATAGGCGTAATTTGACTGCATTGAAATGGCATTTGGACAATCTTTTTTATGAACTTTTATACCTTCATTTATCGTTACAAAGCCAAATACTGAATCTCCGGGAATAGGGTTACAGCAATTAGAAAGTTTGTATTCCAATCGATCTTGTTCTTTACCAAAAACCAGCAAATCATAGTTACTACTTAATTCTTGTTTAAAGACATCTTCATTATTGTTATTTGGCGAACGCTTAATTTTATTTTTAAAGAAATTGATTAAAGTGTTGCTCTTTTGCGATGCATAATCTTTTAATTGTTGATTTTCAATCGCGCCAATTCCCACTCGGTAAAATAAATCTAAACTGGTTTTTAATTTGAAGAAATTAACCAATTCATTTACTATCGATTCATTTAAATTGATTTTTAAATGTTTTAGTTTTCTTGTTAGTAACTCTTTTCCTTCCTCAGCAATTTTCTTTGTGTCTTCGTTAAGTACATTACGAATTTTGTTCTTGGCTCTAGAAGTAGTCACGTATTCCAACCAGTTGATGGTTGGTTTTTGATTAGGGGAGGTGATGACTTCAATTTGATCACCACTTTTTAACTCGTGATTGAGCTGAACTAATTTTCCGTTTACTCGAGTTCCTCTAGTTTTAATTCCGATTTCGGAGTGAATACTGAATGCAAAATCTAATGAAGTTGCCCCTTTAGGAAGGGATTTTATTTCACCTTTCGGTGTAAATACAAATATTTCTTTTGCATAAAGATTCATTTTAAAATCCTCAACAAAATCAACGGCATTGGTTTCTGAATTTTCAAGTGCTTCTTTTAGTAAATTCAGCCAAATATCTAATCCGTTTTCTTCATTAACACCTTGTTTGTATTTGTAATGTGCAGCATATCCTTTTTCGGCAATTTCATCCATTCGTTCACTACGAATTTGGATTTCGACCCATCTTCCCTTCGGACCCATTACAGTAACGTGAAGCGCTTCATATCCTGTTGTTTTGGGAGAAGATATCCAATCACGCAGCCTGCTAGGACTCGGTCTATAATGATCAGTTACAATGGAGTATATTTTCCAAGCCAAGAATTTCTCATCATGTTGATTGGACTTGTAGATGATTCGCAAAGCAAATTTGTCGTATACCTCATCAAAACTGACATTTTGCGCAAGCATTTTTCTTCGAATGGAATAAATCGATTTGGGTCTTCCTTTGATGATGTAATCTACTCCTTCTTCGTTTAAGGTCTTTTTAAGTACATTGGAAACTAATTTTATGTAGTCATCTTGTTCTTCTTTAGTTTCCTTTATTTTGCTAACAATATCATTGTAAATAGTTGGTTCGGTGTATTTTAAACCTAAATCTTCAAGTTTAGTTTTAATATTATATAAGCCCAGTCTATGAGCAAGTGGAGCGTAAATATATAAAGTTTCCGATGCAATTTTTACTTGTTTGTATTCCGGCATTGATTGCATCGTCTGCATGTTGTGCAAACGATCGGCTAATTTTATTAAAATTACACGAACATCATCATTGAGAGTTAGTAGCATTTTACGGAAATTTTCCGCTTGCATTGAGATGTTCATGTCTTTTTTAACCTGAGAAATTTTAGTTAATCCTTCTACCAGTTGGGCAATTTTAGGATTAAACATTTTTTCAATTTCCTCAAGGGTAATGGGAGTATCTTCTACCACATCATGAAGTAAAGCTGCAGCAATAGCAGTTGGACCTAAACCAATTTCGGAAGCTACAATTTTAGCAACGCCAATGGGGTGAAAAACATAGGCTTCCCCAGATTTTCTTCGTTGGTCTTTGTGTGCATCTACAGCAACATTAAATGCCTTACGAATTAACTTCTTATCTTCGGGGGTAAGTGTTTGATAACTAATACGTAAAAGCTGCTTGTATTCTCTAGTTAAAGCTTTATTTTCTTCTTCTAAATTTATTTCACTCATGGTAGATTGTTGAATTAGCTAAAATTATAAATTATTATTTAATTCAAACTAATAAAATCAATATTTCTAAATAAAAAAATCCGCTTTGCATTAACAAAACGGATTCAATAATAATCTAAATTTTTATTCTTATAAATGGATTACTTCACCATAAGCATCTGCAACAGCCTCCATAACCGCTTCACTCATGGTAGGGTGAGGGTGAATTGCTTTTAAGATTTCATGTCCTGTAGTTTCAAGTTTTCTCGCAACTACTGCTTCTGCAATCATATCGGTTACACCAGCACCAATCATGTGACATCCTAACCATTCGCCATATTTGGCATCAAAGATTACTTTAACAAATCCGTCTGAAGCACCTGCTGCTTTGGCTTTACCAGAAGCAGAAAATGGGAATTTACCGATTTTTAATTCATATCCTTTTTCTTTTGCTTGTTTTTCGGTTAAACCAACTGAAGCAATTTCTGGAGTTGCATAAGTACAACCTGGTACATTTCCGTAATCAATAGGTTCTACATGCAATCCTGCAATTTTTTCAACACAATTAATTCCTTCTGCAGAGGCAACGTGAGCCAATGCTTGACCTGGAGTAACATCGCCAATTGCATAATAACCAGGAACATTAGTTTGGTTATAGGCGTTAACTAATATTTTGTCTTTATCAGTTGCAATTCCAACTTCTTCAAGACCTATATTTTCAATATTTGTTTTAATTCCAACAGCCGATAATAATACATCTGCTTCTAAAACTTCTTCTCCTTTAGCCGTTTTTACAAATGCTTTTACTCCTTTTCCAGAAGTATCAATTCGTTCTACAGAAGCATTCGTCATAATGTTTATACCCGCTTTTTTCATAGAACGTTCCATTTGTTTAGAAATGTCTTCGTCTTCAACCGGAACAATATTTGGCATAAATTCTACAATCGTAACTTCAGTCCCCATTGAGTTATAAAAATGAGCAAACTCAACTCCGATTGCACCCGAACCAACTACAATTAATTTTTTAGGTTGATTTGGTAATGTCATTGCTTGACGGTAGCCGATTACTTTAACACCATCTTGAGGAAGATTAGGTAATTCTCTAGAACGAGCACCAGTTGCAATAATGATGTGGTCAGCACTGTATTCCGTTACTTTTCCATCGGCTGCAGTTACATCCACTTTTTTTCCCGCTTTGATTTTACCAAAACCATCAATTACGTCGATTTTGTTTTTCTTCATTAAGAATTGAACACCTTTGCTCATTCCATCAGCCACATCTCTTGAACGTTTTACAACAGCAGAAAAATCTTTATCAAATTCTTTAATAGTTAATCCATAATCCGATGCATGTTTTAGGTAATCAAAAACTTGAGCCGATTTTAAAAGTGCTTTTGTTGGAATACATCCCCAGTTAAGGCAGATTCCACCTAAGTTTTCTTTTTCAATAACAGCTACTTTAAAACCCAATTGTGAAGCTCGGATTGCGGTAACATATCCTCCAGGTCCACTTCCTAAAACAATAATATCGTATTTCATCTTGTAAAGTTTAATTTTTTTTGGAATAAAATGCAGTCGCAATTGCTCCTGTCATTTTGATTGATTGTGAATGCAAATTTAGAAAAAAAAGTTAATTATTTATGCTATAATAAAGGACTTAAGTTATTAAATAATTAAGTTCTAAATTGAAGTTGAAAATTGGGAATCATATAGTTTTTTATAAAACCCATTTTCCTTGTTAATTAGCTGTGCATGCGACCCCGACTCCACAATTTCACCTTTATCCATAACAATGATAGTCTCCGCTTTCAAAATAGTTGCCAAACGGTGGGCAATTACAATAGAAGTTCGTCCTTGTGTAATGGTTTCGGTAGCCTTTTGAATCAATTCTTCAGAGTAGGTGTCGATAGAAGAGGTAGCTTCGTCTAAAATTAAGATGCTCGGATTACTCACATAAGCTCTCAAAAATGCAATCAATTGGCGTTGTCCCGATGAAAGCATCACTCCACGTTCTTTCACATTATAGTCATAATCTTCGGGCAAACTCATAATAAACTCGTGGACGCCTATTTTTTTTGCGGCAGCAATAACTTCTTCTTTGGTAATGGCCGAATTATTTAATGTAATGTTGTTAAATATAGTATCGGCAAATAAAAATACATCTTGTAAAACAACTCCAATTTGGCTTCGCAAACTTTCTAAGGTAAAGGAATTGATATTTTTGTTATCAATATAAATGGCACCCGAATTAATTTCGTAAAAACGATTTAATAAATTAATTATGGTTGATTTACCTGCGCCGGTAGCTCCGACTATAGCAATAGTTTGTCCTTCTTTTACTTCAAATGAAATGCCTTTTACTACTTCTTCCTCTGGGATGTAGCTAAAACGGACTTTGTCAAAAATGATGTTTCCTTTAAAATGCTTGGCAACTTCGGTTCCGTTTACTTGCGTTTCATCGGTTGTGTCAATGATATCAAATACTCTATTTGCAGAAATCATACCCATTTGCATCTCATTGAATTTATCTGCAATTTGCCTTAGCGGATTAAAAAGCATCCCAATGAACATGGTATAAGCCGTCATTTGACCAATTGTGGTAAACGGATTCCCGTTTAATATTTGAAATCCTCCATAAAGCACAATAACTCCAAGTGTTATTGACGAAATGATATCGGCAATAGGAAAGAAAATAGAGTTATACAGAATAGTTTTTATCCAAGCTACATTGTGTTTTTGATTGATTTCTTTAAACTTCTCGTACTCGATTTTTTCTCTATTAAAAAGTTGTACAATCTTCATTCCGGTTACACGCTCTTGTACAAAAGTATTTAAGTTGGCTACTTGCGTTCGAACTTCTTCAAAAGCAACCTGCATTTTTCTTTGAAAAATCCGAGTGATATAAACTAATATTGGCATGGCTAAAATTACAATAACCGTTAAGTGCCAATTCATATAAAACATAACCAACAAACAAACGAACATCTTCATTAAGTCACTAATGATCATAAACAATCCCTGGCTAAATATTCTTGCAATTTGCTCAATATCGGAAACCGATCTTGTAACTAATTGGCCTACAGGCGCTGTATCGAAATATTTCATTCTAAAGGTTAGAAAGTGCTGAAACAGTTTAGTTCGTATATCTTTTACAATGTCTTGTCCAAGCCAATTGGCCCAATACACAAAGTAATATTGAGATAACCCTTCTAAAAGCAAGACCAATCCCATAATTACAGCATACAGTAATAAACCTGATTTGTTTCCAGGTTTAATAAAAGTATCCACGGTAATTTGAAGAAATAAAGGACGCAATGCTGCAAAAATCGATAATAAAATAGCGAACCAAATTACTCCACGAAACCTAAATTGATAGGGCTTGGTGTATTTTAAGATACGTTTGAATAATTTTATATCGAATGCTTTTGCTTTCATTTATTTTTTTGGTCTTGTATGCTATTATTTTATTACTCTTTAAAGATAAGGGTATTCCACTTTGGTAAGGTATAATCCGTGTGCCGGAACTGAAAATCCCGCGTTTCTTCGGTCTTTACTTCCTATAATTTGTTTAAACTCTTGCAAAGATACTTTTTCTAAACCTATATTCACCAAAGTTCCTACTATTGCGCGAACCATATTTCTTAAAAATCGATCGGCAGCTATAGTAAAAATTAATTTACTTCCATTTTGCTGCCAATGGGCTTCCATTATTTTGCAATTAAAGGTATTGACATCGGTGTGCACTTTAGAAAAACACTCAAAATCGGTATGATTAAAAAGTTCTTTGCACGCCGCATTCATAAGCTCAACATTTAATTCATTGTGATAATACCAAGAAGTATCAGTACCAAACACCTCTTTTGAAGTGTGAATGTGGTATTCGTAAGTGCGTTTACTTGCATCAAACCGAGCATGATTATCGTTTGCAACTAAATGGATATTTAGGATTGCAATATCAGCAGGTAAAAACGAATTGAGTTTGTGAATGTAATGCGGAACATCAATTTCAAAATCCAAATCAAAGTGGGCAAACATCTGTTTGGCGTGAACTCCGGTGTCGGTTCTACCTGCTCCAACCAAATCGATTTCTGTTTTGAAAAGTGTTGAAAGTGCCTTGTTTAAAGTTTCTTGAACAGAGCTTGCATTGGGCTGGTATTGCCAGCCGTGGTAATTAGTTCCTTTATATGCAAATTCTAAAAAGTATCTCATTTGGGTTCACAGATTCAAAGTTGCAAAGGTACAAAGGTTTTTTATTGGATGTTTAAAGTAGTAATAAATAATTAACTTTGCTGCTAAGTGAAAAAAATGAACTAGATTTCTTTGTTCTTCGCAATGACAACATGATGAAAATTCTATTACTTTCCGATACCCACAGTCATATTGATGATACCATATTAAAATATGTGAATCAAGCAGATGAAGTATGGCATGCAGGCGATATTGGGAGTTTGATTGTTGCCGATACTATAAAAAGTATAAAGCCATTGCGAGCGGTATTTGGAAACATCGACGATGATAAAGCCCGAATGGAGTTTCCGTTGCACAATCGGTTTATGTGTGAAGGAGTTGATGTTTGGATAACCCATATTGGTGGTTATCCCGGAAAATACAACCAAGCCATTCGAGAAGAACTTAGGACCAATCCGCCTAAATTATTTATTTGTGGGCATTCACACATATTAAAAGTACAGTTTGACAAAAGTCTGAATTTACTCCATATGAATCCTGGTGCAGCTGGGATTTCAGGCTTTCACCAAATTCGAACTATGCTTCGTTTTGAAATAGAAGGCGATAAAATTTCAAATTTAGAAGTAATCGAAATAGGGAAGAAGTAACAGGTTAAACAAAAAAATCCCAAACTTTCGTTCGGGATTTTCTTCGCACTAATAAACTAAGTTTATAGGTTTATCTCAATCGGTCCACAGATTTTACGAGATCTTCATCCTTCTTAATAGCCTTGTTAGCCAAGACTAGAAAAACGATAGAAAAGATAGGTAGAAACATCCCAATACCCTTCTCCGAAACTGTAGCAGTTCCTCCGGATAGATTTAGGGAACGAGTAACAAACAATCCTAATAAAATTAAATTTAATATCATATTCAATCTGTTTAAAACAAATTGTTGCTGTCTTTTTTTGAAAGTAATGATGCTAATTAACGCAAGTGTAGTACTCAATCCAAGTAGTATTTGGTATAACATGGCATTCATAAAGTAGAAATCTTTACCACCGATAGTTTTCCATAATGGAAATACAAACGGAAGAATTCCGGCAAGAATAAATACAATTGCTAAATAAACGGTTTGAATTCGTTGTAACATAATTACTAAATTGTGTAGCAAAAATATATTTTCTTTTTCTAAAAAACTATTGCTCGAATGAAATTTATTCGTATTATTGCAATAGAAATCCGTAAGTACTTCATAAACACGGATGTTTTCACAAGAAAAAATTACCACACAACATTGTATTGTCACTTATTTCCCAAAAAAAAATATATTTAATAAACATTTATGTTTGATAGTTCAGCATTAAAAGGAATGAAGTTATCCGAACTTCAAGAAATTGCCAAATTGGCAAAAACCATAAAATTTAACGGCGTAAAAAAAGAGGTCTTAATTGATCAAATTTTAGCACATCAAGAAGCGGCGGCTAAGCCAGCCGATGTTGCAAGTCCTGCTCCTGCTAAAGAGGATAAAGTAAAAAGAGCTCGAATTTCGCCTGTTGATGCAGCTAAACCCGAAGCAAATTCTACTGATTTATTTTCGGAAGAGCCAGTTAAAGAAACTCCTGCCGAAGCAGTCACTCCAGTTAAAAATGAACGTTTCCAAAAGAAACCGAAATTTGTTAAGCAAAATCAACCAGAGGCTGCCGAAACAAATGCTGAAGCAGTAGCAACAGAAGAACCAGTTGCTCCAGAAGGAGAGACAAATGCCGATGCGCCTGCAAAGCCATTTAATCCAAATCAAAAGCATAAAAATCCAAATCAGAATCCAAACCAAAACCCAAATCAAAATCCGAATTTTAAAGCTAAAAAAAGCCCCAATTTTAGAGATTCTGATTATGAGTTTGACGGAATCATTGAAAGTGAAGGTGTTTTAGAAATGATGCCCGATGGCTACGGATTTTTAAGATCTTCCGATTATAACTATTTGGCTTCGCCAGATGATATTTATTTGTCTACTTCACAAATTCGTTTATTCGGATTAAAAACCGGAGATACCGTAAAAGGAGTAGTGCGCCCACCAAAAGAAGGAGAGAAGTTTTTCCCTTTGGTGCGGGTGTTAAAAATTAACGGACACGATCCGCAAGTGGTTCGTGATCGTGTTTCTTTTGATCACTTAACACCAATTTTCCCTAAAGAAAAATTCAATATTGCCGACAAGCAAGCCAGTATTTCGACTCGAGTAATCGATTTGTTTTCGCCAATTGGTAAAGGACAACGTGGAATGATTGTGGCACAGCCAAAAACCGGTAAAACCATGTTGCTTAAGGATATTGCCAATGCCATAGCTGCCAATCATCCCGAAGTATATTTAATTGTTTTATTGATTGACGAGCGTCCAGAGGAGGTAACCGACATGCAACGCAGTGTGCGTGGAGAGGTAATTGCTTCTACCTTTGATAGAGAGCCGCAAGAACACGTAAAAATCGCTAATATAGTGCTTGAAAAAGCAAAACGATTGGTAGAATGTGGTCACGATGTTGTGATTCTTTTAGATTCAATTACCCGTTTAGCAAGAGCTTACAATACGGTGCAACCGGCATCTGGTAAGGTCTTGAGTGGGGGAGTAGATGCCAATGCATTACAAAAACCAAAACGTTTCTTCGGAGCGGCTCGTAATGTAGAAAACGGAGGTTCGCTAAGTATCATCGCAACAGCATTAACCGAAACCGGCTCTAAAATGGATGAGGTAATTTTTGAAGAATTTAAAGGAACTGGAAACATGGAGCTGCAATTGGATCGTAAGATTGCCAACCGTAGAATCTTCCCAGCGATCGACTTGACTTCTTCTAGTACCCGTAGAGACGACTTGTTACTTGACGAGAAAACACTGCAACGCATGTGGATTTTAAGAAAATTCTTAGCCGACATGAACCCAGTGGAAGCTATGGATACCATTAACGACAAAATCAAAAAGACTAGAAATAACGATGAATTTTTGATTTCTATGAACGATTAGAAGCGAATCGTTTGCGCATTGCCGTAAACGTCTTTCCCGCTATACCTTACAACAAAAAAATGTCCCGAAACCATCGGGACATTTTTTGTTTCCATTCCTATCGGGGCTAAAAAGTAATGGTCTTTTGTAAAAATAGAGTTAATCACCACCTCGTCATTCCTATGTAAGAGAAATCTTATGCTGAAAAATAAAAAATAATTTATATATTTGATAAAAATAGGGTATATAATTGGGGTTAGCAACCCAAAATAGATGTATATGCGCAATAGAGTTGCGTATATATTTGAGTTAGCAGCAAGCTCAACAAAATTGCGGAGAATTCAAGAACCTAACTGAATATAGATAATAGAAAATAGACATTGGTTAATGGAATTAACATGACTTGTAAGGCTAAAAACAAAATCACCAAAAAGAAAAAACAAAGTAAAAAATGGTAATATTAAAAGTTCAACATTCCGCTGCAGAAAATGAAGCTATCTTTACAAACATAGTTTTTCCTTTATTTGCATGTATTTTAATTTACTACTTTCTAAAACGGAAAAAACGAAATAATGAAACCGAAAATTTACCAAATTATATAATATATACTCGCGCACAAATAGGAGCTTATATTTTTGGCATTCTTTTCTTTTTAGCATTTTTAGTTGGAATTTACAAAGGAATAAAGTTTTACTTAAATTGAAAAGCCAGCTGCTAACAGCCGTAGCTGTTGCGCAACTCTCCTAAAAAGTAAAATTTCAAAAAAAAGAATAAAATTAAACCTCGTTTAAGTCAATTTAAGCGAGGTTAATTTTTGGATTTAAGTTGAGTTTTGTAAAAAAGGAAAGGCTTAAAAACAAGCTTTTCAAGTTATAGAAAACGGTTTTCTGAGAAATTGATGCTTTTGTTTCTATTTCGCATACAACTCCAGCTTTTGTTTTGACTTTTTTGGTGATAAACTTCAAATATTTTTTGAGATTATAGGTTAATGCTGCCATCAAAACGTGTTTGTTGGCTTGCTTGATTCCTCTTGTGTTTACTCGCTTCATATTGGTAAAATTGACCAATGTTCCAATTACAGGTTCTACCGTTTTGCTTCTCACACGTACCATTTTCTTGGCATAATAGGGGTTTTGTGTGAGTTTTTGGTGCATGCGGTCGTAATGTTCTTTATGAATGCTATCGTCTATCTTTTTGAACTTGGTGGTTTTTCCGCAGCATTGTTCTCGCAGTGGACAATTTTTGCAAGAACTCTCACTACTTCTGTACGTGCGTTTGGTGTAGCCTTTGCTATCGGTTTTTTCGCCTTTAAAGGGTAAAATAGCTTTGTTTCCTCCTTCTTTTATACATTCATATTGATGCAATTCTTTATTAAAAATAAAGCCTTCGCGCTCGGGTTTGTATTGTCCGAAGTTGGGTATGTAGGCATTGATATTTTTTTGATGCAAATACTTTAAAGCTTCTCCACTACTATAACCGCCATCGGCTAAAAGCTCTTCCAGTTCAATGCCGTTTTCGTTAAGGTTTTTTTCTGTAAGTTCTACTATTTTTTCGATACACTGGCTGTCCCTTTTATCTGCAAAATCAGAACAGGCACCTGTTATTACATGATGAGCATCGTCTACGGCAATTTGTCCAAAATAGTTTAATTGACGTGCTTTGCCGGGCTTTACACTCACTCTTGCATCACTATCTGTGGGGGAATAATGCGTGTGATTCGATACAAATCTCGGGCGTATTAAATTACCGTGTTCATCTATTTTATCGATGTTGAAGTTGGGATTGGGTTGGTCTTTATAGGCTTCTTCTTTCCAAGCGTGGTGCTGTTCTACTAATTTCTTTCTGGTGCTTGTGGTTTTGAATTCGCTATTTTCTTCCAATTCATTTACAAAGGCACTGGCATCTTCCAGAACTTCTTTCTCTACCAAACTATCCATACTGGCATTGGCTTTGATGAAAACGCTGTCTACAGCTTGACGTTTGCCTCGAATCATCCCTTTGGAAACGCATAGTTTTAAAACGGATTTGAATAAGGTTAAAAATACTTCTTCTCCATACAACTGTCGGGTCCTACTAATGGTGCTGTGCCAAGGCAATGCTTCATCAATGTCATAGCGAATAAACAAACGAACATCCAAACAATTGGAGCAATATTCGATGAGTTTTCTATCCGAATTAATATTGTTCAAATAACCAACCAAACAGATTTTAAAGAATACTACGGGGTCAATACTTTCTTGACCTTCGTCTCCATAATACTGGGCTGTGGCTTTATATAAAAAATGAAAATCGATAGCTTTATCAAGCAATCTATAAAAATTATACTCGGGAATCAAGTCCTGTAAATGAACTTGATAGAGCATTTTTGGCATGAGTTCTTTTCTTCCTTGCATGGTTTAAAAATACATTTTTTTGTGCTTTTTTGCAAGTGTTTTTTGCTATATTTGTTGGAGTTGTGCAACAAGCACAGCCGTTTCACGAAATTGCGGGGCTTGGGATTTATCAGAATTGGTAATTTTTGAAACTAAATTTTGTCTATATTTGTAATCAAAAGTGTTGAAAATCCGCAACTTCGTGAAGCGGCGACACGTTAAAGGCAATTAAAATATGACAAGAAAAGCTATAATGATAGGTTCACCAGGACCAAAAAATACTAAGCAGTATTTAAAGGGCGTAGACACAGATTTACATCACTTTGTAAGTTTTTTAAAATCAACTATTGGTGGTTCTTGGGAGGATAATGAAATTGCAGGACTGTTTAAATGCCCATCTGAAAATTTGATTGAATTATTCCAAAGTACGTATACTGATTTCTTACTTGTATATTTTTCCGGCCATGGTCATCAAGATTTAAAAGAAACGAATATTGCAATAAACGACTCCGAATCAATTTCTATTTCTCAACTAATTTCGATTATAAAAGCACCTAAAGCACTAATAATTATTGATACTTGCCGAAAATCCTTAGTTGAAGAATACTCAAGTTTCTCAGGCCCTGAATATTTATCCTTTAAATCAACTTTAAATCAACCAAATTCTAGTGAAAAATACATGCAAATAATTTCTGAAAGTACAGATGGTATTTCTATAGCTTATTCTTGCTCTGTTGATGAAATAAGTAATGATACAGAATTAGGAGGCGATTATACTTATTCATTGCTAAAAACATCTCTGGAATGGTATGATAACCAAAATAATCAAAGCGTATTATCTATAAATGGGGCGAATGATTTAGCTCATCAGTATTTGAAATTCAAATCAAATTTTGATCAGAATCCAAAAATTGTAACTTTGAATAATAGAGAAGTAAACATGAATTTCCCATTTGCAATAAAATTAAACAGCCTTTAACAGCGTGCAAGCGCCATAGCCCTGCCGCAGGCGCAACACAGGGCTACGATCGCCTGCACGCAAAACGTTATGGGCAAGTTTAAAAAAAATAACGGTCAGACAAGAGAACCACCAAAGGACAACTTTGATAGTTCTTAAACGATATTTTGAAAAATTTACAAACAAAAGTTGAGCCCAGAAACAACTTCAAAAAACGGGGCGAATTCTGAAAAGCCAAATGAGTAGGAAATTGAAAAATCAAAAATAATTAATTTATGGAAAATAAAACAGAACTTAAATGGCATCAAAAAACAACTCCAGTTATCTTGTTATTAATTTTTTTCTTCCCTGTTGGGCTGTATCTT
Organism: Flavobacteriaceae bacterium; assembly: GCA_947453195.1. Taxonomy (GTDB): domain Bacteria; phylum Bacteroidota; class Bacteroidia; order Flavobacteriales; family Flavobacteriaceae; genus Flavobacterium. The sequence goes on along the minus strand of CANGFO010000006.1, from coordinate 92,016 downwards.
ATGTGGAAAAATGAAATGTGGTCTAAGTCAACTAGATGGATTGTTACAGGTATTTTTGCGTTTGCAGTAATTGCAAATGCTAATGGGAATAAGTCAAGTAATTCAAGTAATAACGATAGTTCATCAACTAATGATGCAAGTTTAGAAGTGTCAAAAAAAGCTTACCGTGCAGGATATCAAGATGGTTCGTTAAATTATGGCGACCCTTCAGCTCCGTCATATCAATATTTTTTGGGAAATCATCAAGATATTACGGGTGCGGACGTTTATGTATATAAATCGGGCTATGAAGACGCTGTGCTTGGAAAGTCTTCACAATACTAAACAAACTATGAGTTTGAATTTCTTTATTATGAAGACCAATTTGCTTTATTAAAATACGCAAAACGAGAAAATAGAGAAAGAACCTGATAGCGCGGATTTGCAATCCGTGCCCATGTAATAAACTAAAAAGGAGCTGAAATTCAGCTCCTTTTTTATATAAATAAGTTTGGTAATTACTCTTTACTTGCCAAATAGCGTTCGGCGTCCAAAGCAGCCATACAACCGGTTCCTGCGGCAGTAATTGCTTGGCGGTACACATGATCGGCAGCATCACCACCAACAAATACACCCGCAACATTCGTTTTAGAAGTGCCTGGAGTATTCACAATATAACCAGTTTCGTCTAGTGTTAAATAATCTTTGAAAATATCTGTATTTGGTTTGTGTCCAATAGCTACAAAAAATCCAGTTGCTGGAATTTCTTGGGTTGCACCAGTTACTCTGTTTTTAACACGAACAGCAGTTACAACTTGTCCGTCACCTAATACTTCATCGGTTTCGGTATTTAATAAAATCTCGATGTTTTCGGTTTTTCGTACACGCTCTGCCATGATTTTAGAAGCTCTAAATTGCTCGCTACGCACCAACATAGTTACTTTTTTACAAAGTTTAGATAAGTAATGTGCTTCTTCGCAAGCCGAATCTCCAGCACCTACAATTACTACTTCTTGATTGCGGTAGAAAAAGCCATCACAAACCGCACATGCCGAAACGCCACCACCCATTTTTAAATAATGTTGTTCGGAGTCCAATCCTAAATATTTAGCAGAAGCACCTGTAGAAATAATTATGGTATCGCAATGAATTTCTTTCTCGTCGTTGATCCATACTTTATGTACCGGCCCTGAAAAATCTACTTTGGTAACCCAACCATCTCTTACATCTGTTCCAAATCGTTGCGCTTGCTCTTGCAGGTTGATCATCATTTGAGGTCCAGTAATTCCTTCTGGATTTCCCGGGAAATTTTCAACTTCATTAGTGGTTGTTAATTGTCCTCCAGGTTGTGTACCTTGGTACAATACTGGATACATGTTTGCTCTTGAAGCATATATGGCAGCAGTATATCCCGCTGGTCCTGAGCCAATAATTAGGCATTTGATTTTTTCGATAGTATCAGACATAACTTATAATATTAAGAAATACAAAGGTAAGTTTTTATTGAAATATATCCCTAATATTACTATTAGAAATATCGATGTGAAAATTAATTAAATTAATAATTAAAAACATTTTGAGAACCGATTATTTGTTTTTATATTTGCACTCGCTTTCGGGGTGTAGCGTAGCCCGGTTATCGCGCCTGCTTTGGGAGCAGGAGGCCGCAGGTTCGAATCCTGCCACCCCGACAAATAAAGCGTGGAACTTTTTATAAAGTTTACTTTGATAAAAAGTGAAAGGATTTGTTTAAATTAAAGCACCGCTTTAATTTGCAAAACATCCCCTAGAGGATCATATAATAATCCTGCCACCCCGACAAAAGTCTTTTCATTTTTATGAAAGGACTTTTTACTTTTATACAGAGTGCAAAAAAAACCGAGTCTAAACTCGGTTTTACTATTTTATTTTGTTGGCTTTTTGGTCAGCACGGCGTTGTCAACAAATCGTTTCATATCAATTTTTTGATCTCCATACAAATTGATTTCTGATTTTCCAGAAGCATCAATTGATAAAGCACCTTGTACTAACAAACTAACCGAAGAATAGGCTTCGCAAGTAAGTTCTGCATTTTTTGCAGTTAAATCTTTAGCTTCTAATTTGGCGTTGTTATCTAAACGAACTTTTAATTGGGCAACATCACCGTTCACAAGTGCATCACTTTTTTGATACAAATCCAAAGTTAGGTTGGTTGCAGTAACCAAAGCTTTTAAAGAAGCATTTTTGCTTAAATTGATTACAGCATTTTCACCTTTTTCGTTTAATTCCCCTTTGGATTTATCATCCATCATTAAAGTGAAGTTTTTAGCTTTTGAATTCAAAAACAATTTCGAATAATCGTAACATTTAAAAGTAACATCATCCAATTCGATTTCGGCAATTGCACTAACTACGGATTCATTACGAGAAACTACTTGTTTAAAGTCGTTGGTGTAAGTTACACGGATACTTAGTTTTTTATAACTTGAAATGTCTTTTAAGGTTGATAAACGCAAGGTCGAACCACTTAGAGTAGCATCTATAGCCTCATGTAAATTATCATCGGCTTCAATTTCTAATCCAAATTCATTTCCTTTCACTAAGAAAATTTCCAAATTATCAGCCACTTCTAAAGTAGTGAAGCTTTCAATTTTTTTAATTTCTGTGGTTACAATTTTAGATCCTTTTATTTTTTCTTTCTTTTGAGAATAAGCAAAGGAAGTTGCTAAAACGATTACAATAAGTAAGATTATTTTTTTCATGTTTGATTTTGTTTATCCTACAAATTTATAATTTTTTTTATTGCTGACAGAACAATTTTAAGCTTTAAGTTTAATGCTCCATTCAAAATCCATTTCAGCAACCACAATGCCTTGTTTGTTAGTACCAATTGATTTGAGCCATACGGTTTGACCTTCGCCAGTTGCGATTGTTTTTTGGATCGCTTCTGAGACATTTCCTACATTATTGCAAGTGAAATGGATTGTTCGATTTGCTTTTTTGAAGAAGGAAGCTTTTGAGTTTAGTACCAACATTGATATGGATCTTTTGCTGTTCTTGATCTCTTGTAACACTAAAGCTCCAGTTGTTAATTCGGCTCCCATTGCAAGCACGGCAAAGTAAATGGAGTGGAACGGATTTTTATTAATCAAGTTTTCTCTCACGGTTGCAGTACAAGAGTTTGCAGTTATTTCTTTTAATCGAACGCCACACCAAAAGGCCGAAGGTAGTTTAAAGAATAGAAAAGCATTGAGTTTGAATAGCGTCCACTTCATATTTTTTTTAATGTAAATATAACTAATTTTCATAAAGTAGCATTTGTTAATAATTTGTTAAATTTAAGTACTTTGTATTGCATAATACTTTTTTAAGGTTGTATCTTTGCATAAGAAATTAATAGACTAAGTACAGTAAGGTTGATTTCGAAACAAAACAAGAAGAATACATTTCAAAAAAAACAATTAAATCATGAATATTGAAAACACGAAGGCTCAAATGCGGAAAGGTGTTTTAGAATTTTGTATCTTATCGGTGTTAAAAGAGAAAGAAGCCTACACCTCAGAGATTTTAGACACATTAAAAAACGCCAAATTACTTGTAGTAGAGGGTACGGTTTATCCGCTGTTGACAAGATTAAAAAACGATGAATTGCTAAATTACCGTTGGGAAGAATCTACTTCTGGGCCACCCAGAAAGTATTATGAATTAACCGAGCTGGGAAAAACATTTTTAAACGAATTAAATGGCACTTGGACAGAATTATCAGATGCTGTTTCTATAATAACTAATAAAAAATAAGAAATCATGAACAAAACAGTAAATATTAATATAGGAGGTTTATTTTTTCATATTGATGAAGATGCGTACCAAAAATTGTCAAAATATTTTGAAGCAGTAAAACGCTCCCTTTCAAATTCATCTGGAGAAGAGGAGATTATGAAAGACATTGAAATGCGTGTTGCAGAAATCTTCACCGAAAGACAAATCAGTGAAAAACATGTAATCAATAGTTTAGATGTTGATGATGTTATTGCTGTAATGGGACAGCCCGAAGATTATAGAATAGACGATGACGCTGCCCAAGCAGCAGCTTCTTATAATTACATTCATACCGGAAGAAAAAAATTATACCGTGATGAAGATCATAAGTTGGTAGGAGGGGTTTGTTCAGGACTTGGACATTACTTTGGAATAGATTCTGTTTGGTTGCGTTTGTTCTTTTTATTGTTGTTTTTCGGTTTTGGAACAGGGGTAATTGCCTATATTGTTTTATGGATTGCCATGCCTAAAGCGGTAACAACTGCGGAGAAGTTAGAAATGACGGGAAAACCAGTTAACATTTCTGAAATTGAAAAAAAGGTAAAAGAAGAATTTGATAAAGTATCCGGAAAAATAAAAAATGCCGATTATGATGCATTAGGTAATCGAGTGAAAAATGGCGCAGAAACTTTTGGAAGCAAATTAGGAGGAGTTTTTCAAACCATTTTTGAAGCTTTCGCAAAAGTAGTTGGTGTGTTTATGTTAATTTTTTCATCTATGGCTTTATTTGGAATAGTTATCGTATCTGGAGTTGCTGTATTCTCAAGTTCTTTGCCACAAAACACATTAATTAATCATATAAGAACGCCGTTAGGGTTAGAAACACCCTTATGGATTCAGGGTATCTTGTTTTTGTTAACTTTTGGAATTCCATTTTTCTTCTTATTTATCTTAGGGTTAAAATTAGTGGTTACTAATTATAAATCAATTGGAAATGTTGCAAAATATACGCTAATTGCAGTATGGAGCATTGCACTTTCCTTATTAATTACAATTGGAATTAAAGAGTTTACTCAAATTTCTTCTGAAGGGAAAGTGGTAAAAAAAGAGTTATTATCTATTACTCCAAATGATACCTTGAGAATTAGTTTTAAAAACAACGATTTTTATGGTAGAAACAAAGACAATCAAATTGACTTCAAATTAACTCAGGATGAGTCAAATAAAGATGTAATTTATTCAAATAATATTTCGTTTAAAGTACTTCCAACTTCAGAGCCCGTCCCTTATTTGCAAATTGAAAAAATTGCTTTAGGAAAATCAATGCAGGAAGCAAGAATGCGCGCTGATAAAATAAAATACGGTTATAAAATTGAAGGAAATAAATTAATATTAGATAATTATTTATTGAGTGAAGTGGCTTCTAAGTTTAGAAATCAAAAAATTGAATTGTACTTGTATCTTCCAAAAGGGATACAGTTCCAAACAGAAGAAAGTGTTCAAGAATTTGATGAATCAGAAAATGATTATTTTAATATGCATTATACATCTGAAAACTACATTTATAAAGTTATGGATGCTAAAGTAAAATGTACCAATTGCCCATCGAATGAAAATGATCATGATGATTTAGAGGTACTTACTGAAGATGTTAGTGAGATGGAGGGTGATTCAGTTAAAACGGTTACAGTTCAAGTTAAAGATGGAAAGAAAATAATTAAAACCGTAACTAAAACCCAAACTTTCTAATTATGATAAAGCTAGTACTGTTTTGCGTCAAAATATTAATCTCCTTTACAATAGCATTACTTTTTTCGTAACTACATTGTTTTGAAATATTTGCAAAAATCCCAACATTTGTTGGGATTTTTTTTTAAGAAGTGTATTTTTTTTTATAAATCAATAAAAATGAGCTAATTATTGAAAAATAGCATCCGGTATTTAACAATTATTTAAATTAATAGTTATTTTTATCAAATCAAAATAAAAATTAACTAATGAAAATATTAATTACGGGAGCTACTGGTTTAATTGGTCAAGAATTAACCAATTTACTTTTGCAAGAAAAACATATTGTTCATTATTTAACAACTAGACCTTTTAAAAGTCATCGACGTCATAATTATTTTGGATTTAGTTGGAATCCAAAAGCGGGTAAGATTGATGAAAATTGCCTAATAGGTGTTGACGTAATTATCCATTTAGCGGGAGCTTCTATTTCGCAAAAGTGGACACCACAATACAAAAAGGAATTAGTAGAAAGCCGAATTCAATCGGCTGAATTACTTTTTCAATTACTAAGTAAAAATCCAAATCAGGTAAAACAGTTCATATCCGCTTCGGGAACCGCTATTTATCCAGATAGTGATTCGGCAATTTACGATGAAGAGGCAAATGCTTCAGACAGATCGTTTTTAGGCCAATTAGTTGAAAAATGGGAAGCTAGTGCAGACCAATTTAAATTGCTCAATATTAAAGTAACTAAAATGCGGACCGGCATTGTTTTTTCAAACAAAAAGGGTGCGCTAAGAGAAATGATTAAACCAATTAAGATGTTTGTAGGGACTGGATTTGGAAACGGAAAACAATTGCAATCTTGGATTCATATCAAAGATATTGCCCGATTGTATTCTTTTGTAATTCAAAATCAAATAGAAGGTATTGTAAATTCGGTAGCGCCAATTCCGGTGTCCAATCAAGAATTGACAAACATTATTGCTAAAAGACTACATCGTCCATTGTTTTTACCCAATTTACCTAAAAGCCTAATGAAACTTATTTTAGGCGACATGCATATTTTATTGTTTAATAACAAGAATGTGGTTCCAAAAAAGGCATTGAATTCGGGATTTCAATTTGATTATCCTACGGCAGAGTTGGCTTTATCCAATCTAATAAAATAAAAAAAAGTTCTAGTTATCGCTAGAACTTTTTTCTTTTTGAATTAATGCTATTTGTTGCCTTTCGGCCTATTGTAAACCTTTTATAATTCAAATGTAGGTAGAACTTTCATATGAAAATCATAAAATTATATTAAAGTTTCTTTATCTTTTTTAATCCCCTTTTTTGTAAAAATAAATTTAAGTGACAATTTGACATTTTTGCAGAAATGGCAGTACTTTTGCAATCCGAATTGCGAATAGAAATAAATCATGAATATTAAAGATATATTTAAAAATAAAAATACCATGAGTACGGAAAAAAAGGACAAAGAAATTCTTGAAAATGAAATGAATCTTAATACAGAAGCAGCTGCTTCAGAAGAATCGGTATTAGGTGATGATAATGGGGGAGTTGAGGAAGTTAACCTAACTACAGAACAAAAATTAGAATTAGAATTATCTAAAGAAAAAGATAAATTTTTACGTCTTTTTGCGGAGTTTGAAAATTATAAAAAACGAACTACTAAAGAACGAATGGATTTATTTAAAACTGCCAATCAAGAAGTTTTGCAAGCCATGTTGCCAGTACTTGACGATTTTGACAGAGCTTTAGTTGAAATTGGAAAATCTCAAGATGATGCTTTGTTGCAAGGAGTAAGTTTAATTCATGAAAAATTCAAATCTACTCTTGTATCTAAAGGATTAGAAGAAGTAGAAGTTCGTGCTGGTGATGCTTTTAATGCCGACTATGCCGAAGCAATTACACAAATACCTGCTGCATCAGATGCTATGAAAGGAAAAATTGTTGATGTACTTGAAAAAGGATATAAATTAGGAGATAAAATTATTCGCTTTCCAAAAGTTGTTATTGGGAATTAATTTTATTGTAATGAAATTTAGTTCAAAACTATATTTATGAAAAAAGATTTTTACGAAATATTAGGTATCACTAAGAGTGCTTCTCCAGATGAAATTAAAAAAGCATATAGAAAAAAAGCTTTAGAGTTTCACCCGGATAAAAACCCTGGAGATGCAAAAGCAGAAGAAAATTTCAAGGCTTGTGCCGAAGCCTACGAAGTGTTAAGTGACGCAAGTAAAAAAGCCAAATACGATCAATACGGACACCAGGCATTTGATGGCGGTGGTGGTTTTGGCGGTGGCGGTGGTCATCACATGAATATGGATGATATTTTTAGCCAGTTTGGAGATATTTTTGGTGGCGGATTTGGCGGTGGCTTCGGAGGAAATTCTGGAGGAGCGCGTCGCGTTAAAGGAAGCAATCTTCGAATTAAAGTTAAACTTACTTTAGAGGAAATCGCAAATGGAGTGGAGAAAAAAGTTAAAGTAAAACGAAAAATTCAAGCACCTGGTGTAAAATATAAAACCTGTTCTACCTGTAATGGTCAAGGGCAAGTACTTAGAGTGACCAACACCATTTTAGGTAGAATGCAAACTTCTGCCACTTGTTCTTCTTGTGGTGGTGCAGGGCAAACAATTGAAAGTAAACCAAATAATGCCGATGCATACGGGATGATACTAGAAGACGAAACGGTTTCTATTAAAATTCCTGCGGGTGTAGTGGATGGTATGCAACTTAAAGTTTCAGGCAAAGGAAATGATGCTCCAGGTAATGGAATTGCCGGTGATTTAATTGTTGCTATTGAAGAATTAGAACACGAATTTTTAAAACGTGAAGGAGAAAACTTACATTTCGATTTATATATTAGTTTTTCAGAGGCCGTATTAGGAGTTTCAAAAGAAATTGAAGCAGTTAACGGAAAAGTACGAATCAAATTGGAAGAAGGAATTCAATCTGGAAAAATATTGCGATTGAAAGGAAAAGGAATTCCAAGTTTAAACAGTTACGGGAACGGAGATTTATTAGTTCATATTAATGTATGGACTCCGAAAACACTAAGTAAAGAACAACGCATTTTCTTTGAAAATTCATTGACGGATGAGAATTTTATTCCGCATCCAGAAAAAGGCGATAAATCCTTTTTTGATAAAGTAAAAGATATGTTTTCTTAATTTTTTTTGCAATTAAAATAAATTTACTTTTTAAGTATTGATTTTACTTGCATTTTTTCCCATCCTTGTGTTTACATAAGGGTGGGTTTTTTGTAACATTTCAATCGATATTCATACTAATTCTTTACTTTTACAAAGTACAAAAGCACAACACTATTATTTATGAGTAACATACTTGAAGTTCACAAGGTAGTTAAGCAATATGGCGATTACACTGCACTAAATGAAGTTTCCTTAACTATTCCAAAAGGAAGTATTTATGGACTTTTAGGTCCTAATGGTGCCGGAAAAACCTCATTAATTCGAATCATCAATCAAATAACCATGCCCGATAGTGGGAAAATTATTTTAGATGGCCAACTATTAAAACCCGAAGATGTACAATACATTGGTTACATGCCCGAAGAGCGTGGATTGTACAAGTCAATGAAGGTTGGGGAGCAGTGTTTGTATTTAGCTCAGCTTAAAGGACTATCTAAATCGGATGCCAAAAAACAACTTAAATATTGGTTTGAACGGTTGGAAATTCAAGGATGGTGGGATAAAAAAATTCAGGAATTATCCAAAGGGATGGCCCAGAAAATTCAGTTTGTGGTAACGGTATTGCACCAGCCTAAATTGCTTATCCTAGACGAACCCTTTTCAGGTTTTGACCCAGTGAATGCCAATTTGATAAAAGACGAAATTATTGAGTTAAACAAACAAGGCACTTCGGTTATTTTTTCTACACATCGTATGGAAAGCGTAGAAGAAATGTGCGATCACATTGCCTTAATTCATAAATCGAATAAGTTAATTGAAGGTAAACTAACCGATGTAAAAAAACAATTTCGAACAAACAGTTATGAAGTGGGTATTTTGTGTGATAACAATGAAACTGTAATGCAGGAGTTGTCTCAAAAATTCAAAGTAAATCCAACCAATTTTGACTCATTAAATGAAGAGTTGAAATTAGAAATTCAATTGGATTCAGGCTCTCAAAATGACCTGTTGCAATTATTATTACAACGTGGTCAGGTAACCCATTTTGTGGAAAAAATCCCTAGTGTAAACGATATTTTCATTAAAACAGTAACCGAGTAATGAGTAAATTAGCCTTAATTGTTAAGAGAGAATTTATTGCTAAAGTCCGCAATAAATCATTTATAGTAATGACTTTTCTAAGTCCGTTACTTTTCGTTGGTATTGGCTTATTTGTTGGGTATTTAAGCAACATGAAATCCGAACTAAAAACGATTGCAATTCATGACGAAACCGGAAGGTTTGTAAATGAATTTAAAAGTGATCAAGAGTTCAAATACCTTAATTTATCGCAAGTAGATTTAAAGGTTTTGAAAGATAGTGTGCTTCATGAAAGCTATGAAGGTCTTTTAGTAATTCCTAATTCTGCCCAAAACCATTCCTTGCAAAGTAAAGTGCAATACATTTCAAATGATAGTCCAAGCGTAAATTACATTAGTGGGCTGGAAGAAATTATTGCTAAAAAAATGACAGCCGAAAACTTTCAGAGAGTAGGTTTGGATACGTTAAAAATTAACAAAGCTAAAGCAGATGTTTCTATTCAGTTAACCAAAGCTTCAGGCGAAAGCGCCTTAAAAGGGTTGAATGAAATTAAAATTGTTATTGGTGGTGCTTTTGGATACTTAATTATGATGTTCATTATCTTATATGGAAATATGGTCATGCGAAGCGTAATTGAAGAAAAAACTTCCCGAATTATTGAAGTAATTATTTCGTCTGTAAAACCATTTCAATTAATGATGGGTAAAATCATAGGAACTTCTTTGGCAGGAATTCTTCAATTTTTAATATGGGCCATCCTTGGTTTGTCGGCTATGTTTGTAATGTCGTCGGTATTTGGTGCTCCTATGGGTGCTAGTGGTGGTGCTGAGGCGCAAGCCTTGCAAACAGCTCAAAATCAAATGGGTGGAGAATTGCAATTGTACTTAAATGAAATTTGGAATCTTCCAATAGGTACCATCCTAACTTGTTTTATCATTTATTTCATTGGCGGCTACTTTTTATACAGTTCTTTTTATGCCTCTATTGGTGCGGCTGTTGATAATGAAACCGATTCGCAGCAATTCTTAATGCCAATCATAATGCCTTTAATATTGGGAGTTTATATTGGTTTCTTTACGGTTGTAAATGATCCACACGGAACCGTAGCTACCGTATTTTCTATGGTGCCATTAACCTCTCCAATAGTAATGATGATGCGAATTCCTTTTGGAGTTCCTTTGTGGCAAATTGTACTATCAATAACTATTTTATTTGGAACCTTTATGGGAGTGGTGTGGTTTGCCTCCAAAATTTACCGAGTTGGAATTTTAATGTATGGTAAAAAACCAACCTGGAAAGAACTCTACAAGTGGCTTAAGTATTAATTAGTTGAAGCGAATGGCTCGGGCTTTATCGGTAATGGTATTTCCTGCTGCTTTTCCAAATCTCGCAAGCGAGGATTTTCCTTTGCATCAGGGCTATTTAGAAAACTTTGTATATATTTGTTTAGCTAAATATTTGAAAATCAAATACAATAAGATGAAAAAAATATACATAATAATATTAATTAGTCTAACTAACTTTTCCTATTCGCAAGATCCTCGTCTTTTTGATAATTATTGGTATTTAACCAATATTGTTGAAAATGGAGTAGCTAATATTCCGCCAACATCTACCATGGGAATTAGTTTTGACTCTCAAATGCTTATTGCGCATGCTTGTTTAGATTTAGCTGCAACGGTTACTTTTGAGAATAATACAACAAATTTTTCGGCTACAAATTTTGCTTATTGTTTATGCTGGTGTACTAATCCCGTAGCCGAATCCTATGAAAATAACAAGTACTTTCCATTTCTAAACCACTTGAATGGAAATCCAGCTACAATTAGTAATTTTACCTACACAATTACTGAATTGCAGGGTGGTGCAAAGTCATTAATTATCAATTCAGAATTTAATTCCCAAGCCATCTATTCAAGTGTTCCGTTGTCAAATGCTCATTTTGAAAAATTTGATTTTAGTATTTATCCAAATCCATCCCAAGATGCCGTAACTATTCAGTTAATTAATGAATATGCAACTGATTCGATGGTAGAATTTTATAACGAGATTGGAATCATTTGTAAATCAGAAAAAATAACTTCAACTAATTACAGAATCGATACAAAGGAGTTAGCTTCCGGAGTTTATTTTGTTAAAATTAAAACTGATGCCGAAACGCTAGTGAAGAAATTAATAAAGAAATAACTCCCATTTCATTATTTATCGGCTTAATTAGAAAACCATTTGTATTTTTGTAATCTGAATTTAGCAAATAAACAAAAAATAGCTTAGTGCCTTAGTGTATAAGCAACAAAAATAAGATGTCGAAAATACTTATCATAGAAGACGAAGCCTCCATTAGAAGGGTTTTAACCAAAATTCTTTCTGAGGAGAGCGATACCTATTTGGTAGACGAAGCCGAGGATGGATTGCAAGGCCTTGAAAAAATTAAAATCACCGATTACGATTTGGTTTTGTGTGATATTAAAATGCCAAAAATGGATGGGGTAGAATTGCTTGAGGCAGTGAAGAAAATCAAACCTGAAATTCCGATGGTCATGATTTCTGGACACGGTGATATGGAAACGGCAATTCAAACGATGCGATTGGGAGCCTTTGATTATATATCTAAACCACCCGATTTAAATCGGTTATTGAATACGGTTCGTAATGCTTTAGATAAAAAACAACTGGTAGTTGAGAATAAAATCCTGAAGAAAAAAGTCAGTAAGAATTATGAAATAATCGGAAATTCGGAACCAATTATCGCAATCAAACAAATGATTGAGAAAGTTGCCCAAACTGATGCTCGTGTATTAATTACGGGGCCAAACGGGACCGGTAAAGAGTTGGTTGCTCACCAACTTCATGAAAAAAGTGAGCGTGCCGATTTTCCATTAATTGAGGTGAACTGTGCTGCAATACCTTCTGAATTAATAGAAAGCGAATTATTTGGACATGTAAAAGGTGCTTTTACTTCTGCTGTTAAAGACAGAGCAGGAAAATTTGAGGCTGCTGATGGAGGTACAATTTTCTTGGATGAAATAGGAGATATGAGTTTGGCTGCACAAGCCAAAGTATTAAGAGCCTTACAAGAAAATTTGGTACAACGTGTAGGTGCCGATAAAGATATTAAAGTAAATGTGCGCGTTATTGCGGCTACTAATAAAGACCTTAAAAAAGAAATTGAAGAAGGTCGTTTTAGAGAAGATTTATACCACCGGTTGGCAGTAATATTAATTAAAGTTCCTTCGTTAAATGAACGTCAAGATGACATACCTTTGCTCTTAGAACATTTTGCTGCAAAAATTGCAGAAGAACAAGGAAATGCAACTAAGAAATTTTCAAAAGAAGCCGTAAAATTATTACAAGTTTATGATTGGACCGGAAATATTCGTGAACTTCGAAATGTTGTTGAACGTTTGATAATCCTTGGAGGAAACGAAATATCTGAACAAGATGTAAAATTGTTTGCTAGTAAATAAAGTATAAAATGGAATTAAAAAAAATAAATCCCAATCTTCAACAAGCACTTCTGGAACATGAATTAACAGAAGCCAATGAAATGCAACAAGAAACTTTTTCAACAATAAAAAGTGGGGCAGATGCGGTGATTCAATCGCCTAAAGGATCTGGTAAGACTACAACTATTGTGCTAAATGTGATTCAGCGTTTAGAAAAAACAGTGGGCGAGTGTACTCGTGCTTTAATCATTGTCGAGAATAAAGAAAAGGTGCTAGAGATGGAAGAGCTCTTTTTAAAACTAGGTACTTATACTGATTTAAGTATTTTAGGAGTTCATGATAAAGGCGATATTGATTACGATAAAAATATTATTTCTTTAGGTTTAGATATCTTAATTGGTACCCCAAATCGAGTGAATGCTTTGTTTTCTTCTGCCGGATTTAATATCAATACCATCCGAATGTTTGTAGTAGATGATTCAGAAATATTATTTAGAAACCGAATGGATTCGGTTATTTTAAGATTGTCGGCAAGTATCGATAAAACACAGCGAATTTTCTTTTGCTCCGAAATAACAGAACGAGTAGAAGTTTTGGCAGATAAAATCATGATTGAGCCCTTGTTCTTTGAAATGGAAGAAGAGGAATAAAACAATATTAAATAAAAAAGCATGGGACTAATTAAAATATTTTCGGGGGAAGAAATTCTAGCGGTGAGTTTAAAAGAACGATTGGAAGAGGCAGCAATTGAAGTAGTAATTCGAAATAATAATCAGGCAAATGTATTGCCAAGTATTTCTACACCTAAGGCGGTTGAATTGTTTATCCAAGAAGTTAATTTTGGTAAAGCTAATCCTATTATTGAAGAATTTAGGTTGAGTATTTAAATTTAGTTATTAAATGATAATTTTGAATTTGTTTCAAATTTTGTAATTTATAAAAAAATGCCATGAAATATTTACTTCTTTTTGCGGTTTTATTTATTCAAGTATCTTGTACTACTGGATCTAATTCTGATGATTCGGCTACACCAATACAACAGAATAAAGTTTTATTGTTAAAAGTTGATTATGAAACGAATACTTTTGAAGGTGGAAATGAGACAGTATTTCCAAATTCAACCTCAACTTTTACCGTAACAAAACAAGTTATTCCACCAGGAGATTTTGGAAATATAAAATTGTTTTACAGCGAATTAAGTACTAAAATATTTGATGGCGATATTATTTGGATGGGTAGTGGTCAAATTCATTTTCCAACATCTTTTTTGCCTGCAAATCAATACCTCTTTTTAAATACATTGGTGCCTATTGCTGATCCGGTATTTGAAAATGTATATAATCCTAATAACACTAATTACAATTATTCAGAAATATTTAATTCAATTAGATATTTAGAAATTGTTAATCAATACAGAGCAAGCAACCCCAATGCTACTGTAAAATTATTCAAGTACACTCCTGGTGTAGGTTTTGGAGATCCAAGCCAATGGAAATGGATTTTTATTATTAAAAATTAGAATTGGTATAAACTTTAATTCTAAACATTTAATCTATCTTTGCACCTTTAAAAAATTAGTCGATTGGAGCTTCTGCTTCAACTTCTAACTTCCAACTTTATAAAAATGATTACAGTTAACGATATTTCCGTTCAATTTGGCGGAACTACCTTATTTAGCGATGTTACTTTTGCTATAAATGAAAACGACAAAATTGCCTTAATGGGTAAAAATGGCGCCGGTAAATCAACGCTTTTAAAAATTATTGCAGGAGCTTCAAAACCATCAACTGGTACTGTTTCGGTTCCTAAAGATGCAGTAGTAGCCTATCTGCCGCAGCATTTACTAACTACAGACGGAGCAACTGTTATGGAAGAAGCTTCAAAAGCATTTGGAGAAATTTTCAAAATGAAAGCTGAAATTGATGAAATCAATGAGCAATTAACCATTCGAACGGATTACGAAAGTGATGCTTACATGAAACTTATTGAACGAGTTTCCGATCTGAGTGAAAAATTTTATGCTATTGAAGAAATAAACTACGAAGCTGAGGTTGAGAAAATATTAGTTGGATTAGGTTTTGAAAGAGAAGACTTTACGCGTCAAACCTCTGAATTTTCTGGTGGTTGGAGAATGCGAATTGAATTGGCTAAAATTCTTTTGCAAAAGCCCGATTTAATTTTGTTGGATGAGCCAACCAATCACATGGATATCGAAAGTATTCAGTGGCTTGAAGATTTCTTAATTAATTCTGCCAAGGCAGTTGTTGTGATTTCACACGATAGAGCCTTTGTTGATAATATCACCAATAGAACTATTGAAGTAACTATGGGTCGTATTTATGATTATAAGGCAAAGTATTCTCATTACTTAGAATTGCGTAAAGACCGAAGATTACACCAACAAAAAGCGTATGATGAGCAACAAAAAATGATTGCTGATAATCAAGCGTTTATTGATCGATTTAAAGGGACATTCTCTAAAACTGACGCGGTGCAATCTCGTGTTAAAATGTTGGAAAAATTGGAAATTGTTCAAGTAGATGAAATAGATACCTCTGCTCTAAAATTAAAATTTCCACCTGCTGTAAGATCTGGAAATTATCCGGTAATTGTTAAAGATTTATGTAAAGCATACGGTGAAAAAGAAATTTTTAGAGATGCCAATATTGTTATTGAGCGTGGTCAAAAAGTTGCTTTCGTAGGTAAAAACGGAGAAGGAAAATCGACCATGATTAAAGCAATCATGAAGGAAATTGAAATCAATAGTGGTTCGGTTGAAATTGGACACAATGCCCAAATTGGATATTTTGCTCAAAATCAAGCTTCGTTATTAGATGAAAATGCGACCATTTTTTCTACTATCGATGATATAGCCGTTGGTGATGTACGTACCAAAATTAAAGATATTTTAGGTGCTTTTATGTTTCATGGAGATGATGTTACTAAGAAAGTAAAGGTGCTTTCAGGTGGGGAAAAAACCCGTTTAGCAATGATCAAATTATTGTTAGAGCCAGTTAATCTTTTGATTTTAGATGAGCCTTCTAACCATTTGGATATGAAGACTAAAGACATTATTAAAGATGCCCTTAGAGATTTTGACGGAACGTTAATTTTGGTTTCACATGATAGAGATTTTCTTGATGGATTAGCCACCAAAGTTTTTGAATTTGGCAATAAAAGAGTGAAGGAACATTTTGAAGATATTAAAGGATTCTTAGCTCATAAAAAAATGGATTCCTTAAAAGAGATTGAAAAATAAATATGAATATTTCCCAATATACCAAAGAGTTTAAATACAATCTGCAGCTAGCTTATCCAGTGGTTTTGGGTATGCTTGGGCATACTTTAATTATGATTGTTGATAATATCATGGTGGGTAAATTGGGTTCTACCGAATTGGCTGCGGTTTCATTGGCAAACAGTATGATTTTTGTGGCTTTATCACTTGGAATAGGTTTTTCAACAGCGATAACACCAATAGTAGGTGAAGCCGATGCAGAAAAAGATTCCGAAAAAATACGTTCCGCTTTTCATAATGGATTATTCCTGTGTGTTATCTTAGGGTTTCTATTGTTTGGTTTAGTTGTATTAGGTAAACCAATTATGGAAATGTTGCACCAGCCTAAAGAAGTAATCGTTTTGGCCAAACCATTTTTAGATTGGGTTGGTTTTTCGCTGGTCCCATTGATAATTTATCAAGGATATAAGCAATTTGCTGATGGTTTATCCATGACCAAATATTCTATGTATGCCATAGTGATGGCGAATATTCTTCATGTAATAATTAACTATTGCTTGATTTATGGAGTTTGGATTTTTCCAAAAATGGGCATTGTTGGCGCTGCATTGGGAACGGTAATTTCTAGGATTGCTATGGTTGTTTTTATGCACATCATATTGTCTAGACAAGAGCAGTTAAAAACATACTTCCATAATTTTAGTTTTTCTGAAATCAAAAAAGAAACCATTCAAAAAATTGTCAATTTAGGAGTTCCTTCCGCTTTGCAAATGTTATTTGAAGTAGTGCTTTTTACAGCAGCTATATGGCTTTGTGGGAACATTGGTAAAACAAGTCAAGCTGCCAATCAAATTGCATTGAGTTTGGCTTCCATGACCTTTATGTTTGCCATGGGATTGAGTGTGGTTTCCATGATTCGAGTAAGCAATCAAAAAGGATTGAACGACTATAAAAACTTAGTTGTTGTAGCGCGATCTATATTTTTATTAGTTATTTTAATCGAAATAGTTTTTGCCATTTTATTTATTGTTTTGCATAACCTCGTGCCTTCATTTTTTTTAGATATGAGCGATGCTAATCAGTTATTAGATAATAAAGAGGTAGTTTTTATTGCTGCAAAATTACTTTTGGTTGCTGCGGTTTTTCAAATCTCCGATGGAATCCAAGTAGTTGTGTTAGGTGCTTTACGCGGATTGCAGGATGTTAAAATCCCTATGTATTTAACATTCGTTGCTTATTGGGTAATTGGATTTCCTATTTCTTATTATTTAGGCGAATACACAGAATTAAAAGCAGTGGGAGTGTGGATTGGTTTATTAGCAGGTTTATCAGCTGCAGCTTTATTTCTATACATTCGATTCCATTTAATTACTAAAAAGTTAATAAAAGAGAATTCCTAGCTTTCCGTTTGTAACAATTCTTCAAAAGCTTCGTATAACTATAAATTAAAACATTTTAAAATGATACTATTAATTATTATTGGGTTTATTTTGGTTATTGCTGGTTTTTCTTTGAAGGACAATACTAATCCGTTATCTAAATTTTCTGGAACTATCCGTATTATTGGTTTTTTAGTTATTGGACTAGGGATTTTATCGTCTATGTTCAAACAAATTGACGCGGGTAAAGTAGGGGTAAAATCCCTTTACGGAAATGTACAGTCAGATGTCTTAGAGAGTGGATTGCATGTAATTAATCCGTTATTGGATATTACCGTTTTTGATATTCAAACGCAAAACTACACTATGTCGGCTATTCATAGTGAAGGTGCGCAAGAAGGTGATGATGCGATCAGAGTATTGTCTAATGATGGTTTGGAAGTAGTTATTGACTTAACTGTTTTATACCGTGTTATTCCTAATGAAGCTCCAAAAATTCTTAAAGGAATCGGTGAAAATTATACGGATAAAATTGTCCGTCCAATTACAAGAACCCGTATTCGTGACAACGCAGTTTATTATGATGCAGTGGCATTATATTCTACTAAAAGAAATGAATTTCAACAACGAATTTTTAAAACGATAGAGGACGACTTCAAAAAAAGAGGTCTGGTTTTAGAGCAATTGTTGATTAGAAATATCAATTTACCGACTTCGGTTAAAACTACTATTGAAAGTAAAATTAACGCGGAGCAAGACGCTCAAAAAATGCAATTCGTACTTCAAAAAGAAAAACAAGAAGCTGAGCGTAAGCGTGTAGAAGCTCAAGGTATTGCCGATTATCAAAGAATCATTTCAACCAATTTAACAGATAAACAATTACAATACGAACAAATTAAAGCCCAAAAAGAATTGGCCGCTTCCCCAAATACTAAAATCATTTTTATGGGAAAAAACAATGGTTCTGTAATTTTATCCGATAAATAATACGTTAAACTCCAAACTTTATAAATATGCAACTTCCTAAATTTGTAATAGCAGATAATTCTGATTTTCCTGAAGATATTTTCATCATTCATTTAGATTTCCCTCGTTTCATTATTAACTTAAAAGATGACGAAGTAGAATTTCTAGAAGATCTAGAAGGTGAGGATGAAACCGAATTAGAATCCGAAATGGAGCATTTAATTACTCTTGCCGGTGAGTTTTATGATAAAGAAATGAAACTTTACGAAGAATAGTTTTTTATTTAGCGTAAGCTTTTAATAAATTCATAGCAGCTGCAAAAGGTGATATTTCATCATTTTGCACTGCTTTTTTATTTTCTTCTAATAGCTTTGTGATTTCAGGATGGTTGTAAAAATTGGATTGTAAGTGCTCGTTAATCGTTTCCAACATCCAATACTGATTTTGATCGTGTCTTTTTTGTTCAAAATAGTGGTTGGTTTGTACTAAAGTGTTGTATTCAGAAATGGTGTTCCAAACTTCTGTAATTCCTTCTTTCGTATACGAACTACACGAGGCAGCCGTTGGTATCCATCCCGATTTTTTTGCAGGGAATAAGTGCAAAGCTCGGTTGAATTCGGTTTTTGCTAATTTGGCTTTATTGATGTTATCACCGTCTGCTTTATTGATGACAATAGCATCTGCCATTTCCATAATCCCGCGTTTGATCCCCTGAAGTTCATCTCCAGCCCCCGATATTTTAAGAAGTAAAAAGAAATCTACCATGCTGTGAACGGCAGTTTCACTTTGTCCAACTCCAACCGTTTCAATAATAATGGTGTCAAATCCTGCTGCTTCACAAAGTATTATGGTTTCACGCGTTTTTCTAGCAACTCCACCCAGGGTTTCCCCAGAAGCGCTAGGTCTTATGTACGCATTTTCATCTTTAACCAATTCTTCCATTCGGGTTTTATCTCCTAAAATACTTCCATGTGAAATGGTGCTACTTGGATCTACTGCCAATACGGCAACTTTTTTCCCAATCGAAGTCAGATGCTTACCAAATGCTTCAATAAAGGTACTTTTTCCAACTCCAGGTACCCCAGTAATTCCAATTCGAAACGATTTATTTGCATGAGGTAAACATGCTTGAATAATTGTATTTGCCTTTTCGGTATGATCTGGATTCGTGCTTTCAACCAAAGTAATTGCTCTACTTAAAGCTGTTTTGTCTTTAGTGAGAATTCCGTTAATTAATTCTTGAGCAGAAGGTTGGTTTCGGCGCAATTGCTGAATCACCTCAAGTGATGAAGTGCTTACACTTGGAGGCGGATTAATACCGTCTACTTCAGTTAACGCCGATTTTTTAGAGTTTTGTTTCAAATTATTGAATTTCTAAATACAAATTTACATAAAAAAATAGCCCAATAATCAATATTCCAATTTCAATTAGTAATTATTAATTGTCAATTGTCAATTATTTATTATTTTTACTATTCAAATTTACAACATGCAAATTAACGCCGAAATTCTTCAAAAACTAGCCAATATTGTTGGTGATGCCTATATTTTTACCGATCAAGAAACCCGTAATCATTATGGTCACGATGAAACCGAAAATTATGTTTTTCCGCCAAGTGTAGTCGTGAAGCCTGCTAACGCAAAAGAAATTTCTGAAATATTAAAAATAGCAAATGATTATAAAATTCCTACTACGCCAATTGGTGCAAGAACTGGGTTGAGTGGTGGTGCATTGAGTATTTATGAAGGAATCGGACTTTCGATGGAACGATTGAATAAAATTATTGAAATTGATGAGCAAAACTTACAAGTACTAGTTGAGCCTTCTGTTATTACTCAGGTTTTGCGTGAAGCAGTTGCCGAAAAAGGCTTGTTTTATCCAGTTGATCCAAGTAGTCAAGGTAGTTGTTGGATAGGCGGGAATGTGGCTGAAAATTCTGGAGGTGCGCGTGCCGTGAAGTATGGGGTTACCAAAGATTATGTACTGAACTTAGAAGTGGTTTTACCAAACGGAGAAATCATTTGGACTGGAGCCAATACTTTAAAAAATTCTACGGGATATAATTTAACGCAATTGATGGTGGGTAGCGAAGGAACGCTTGGTGTAATTACCAAAATTGTATTGAAGTTACTTCCACAAAATACTCACAATGTATTAATGCTTGTTCCTTTTTATCATGCTAGCCAAGCATGTGAAGCAGTTTCGGCAATCTTTAGAGCCGGAATTATCCCAAGTGCATTAGAATTCATGGAGCGAGATGCGATCGATTGGACTTTAAAATTTGTTGATGGATTAAATGTTCAAGTAAAAGAGGATGTTCAAGCCCATTTGCTAATTGAAGTTGATGGTAATTACCCTGAAATTTTGATGCTCGAGGCAGAAAAAATAATGGGAGTGGTAGAGGAGTTTGAAATTGATGAAGTGCTATTTGCAGATACCGTAGATCAAAAAAATGCGTTATGGAAAATGCGCCGTTCTGTGGCAGAGGCTGTAAAAGCAAATTCTATTTATAAAGAAGAAGACACCGTTGTGCCAAGGTATGTTTTGCCCGAATTGCTGCAAGGGATTAAAAATATTGGAAATAAATACGGATTTCAATCCGTTTGCTATGGACATGCTGGCGATGGTAATCTTCATGTGAATATCATTCGAGGTACATTAAGTGAAACCAATTGGAAAATAGAAGTTCCTAAAGGAATTAGAGAGATATTCGAATTAACGGTATCGTTAAGAGGTACACTTTCAGGAGAACACGGAATAGGTTATGTGCAGAAGAACTTTATGGATATTGCTTTTTCTAAAACACACCTCGAATTAATGGAACGAATTAAATACGTTTTTGATCCAAATAACATTTTGAATCCAGGTAAGATTTTTCCAGATAGTTTGTAATTGTTTAAAGTATTAATTACGAAGCGACATACGGTATTTATCCATGCGTTCTTTTCGATCATCAATGTATTTTTTATACTTGATTTTCTGATCTGGATTAAGGTATGTATTAATTATTCTGTCTGTTTTTTCGTTAATAGCATCCATTTCTTTGATTTTTTCTTCATTTGAAATTTCAGTTTTAGATACTGCAAAAATACTTTTAGAACTTGCTTCAATTTCTTTACGAATCACAATAACTTGAAGATCATCAAGACTTAAATCTTTGGTTATTTTATCAATACTTTTATTTAGATTTTCTTCTCTTTCCTTTTCAATATCTTCAGGACTTTTATTTCTACCGTAGTTATTGGTGTTTTGCATGCTTTGTTGGTTTTGCATTCTATTCATTCCGCCGCCATACATACCGCCGTTCATTCCACCACCTCCATACATGCCCCCATATTGTGCCGTACAAGTAGTAATTCCAAAAAAAATAAGGCTTAATAATAAAGTTGATTTTAAAGTTTTCATAATATGCTGTTTATTTATATTATAAAGATATAAAAAAATATATAGTTATGCTGGCTCACCATATAAATCGTATTCTGTGGCATCAATAATTTTGATTGAAACAAAATCTCCCGTTTTTAAATAATATTTAGATGCATCAATTAATACTTCATTATCCACATCGGGACTGTCAAATTCAGTTCTACCAATAAAATAGGTACCTTCTTTGCGGTCGATAACACATTTAAAGGTTTTTCCTATTTTCTCTTGGTTTAAATCCCAAGAAATCTGCGATTGTAAATCCATTATTTCAGCAGCGCGTGCTTTCTTTACTTCTTCAGGAACATCATCTTCAAGAGCATAAGCACCGGTATTTTCTTCATGTGAATAGGTAAAACAACCCAATCGTTCAAATTTCATTTCCTGAACCCAGTCGCGCATAATTTCAAAATCTTCTTGCGTTTCACCAGGATAACCCACAATTAAAGTTGTTCGTATCGTTATTCCGGGAACTGCTTTTCTAAAATCTTGAAGTAATTTAGTTGTTTTTTCTTTTGTAGTTCCCCGCTTCATCGATTTCAAGATGCTATCTGAAATGTGCTGCAATGGAATGTCAATATAGTTACAAATCTTTGGCTCGTTTCGCATCAATTCCAATACATCCATTGGAAAACCAGTAGGGAAGGCATAATGTAAACGAATCCATTCAATTCCTTCAACTTTAACTAGGTTTTCAAGCAATTCGGCAAGATTACGCTTTTTATAAATATCCAATCCATAATATGTCAAATCTTGAGCAATAAGAATCAATTCTTTTACACCATTTTTTGCCAAACCTTCAGCTTCTTTAACCAATTTTTCAATGGGTTGTGAAACGTGTTTGCCACGCATTAATGGTATAGCACAAAAACTACAAGGGCGATCACAGCCTTCGGCAATCTTTAAATAAGCATAGTTTTTTGGAGTTGTAGTCAATCGTTCTCCAAGCAATTCGTGTTTGTAATCGGCGCCAAGCGCTTTCAATAAAAGCGGTAATTCGGTAGTTCCAAAATATTGATCTACATTCGGAATTTCTTTTTCTAAATCTGGTCGGTATCGTTCTGATAAACAACCAGTAACAAAAACTTTATCTACAATACCGTTCTTCTTTTTATCGGCATATTCTAATATGGTATTTACCGATTCTGCTTTAGCATTATCAATAAAACCACAGGTGTTAATCACCACAATATTACCTTCTTGCTCATGTACAACGTCTTTACCACTTGCCTTTAATTGCCCCATCAATACTTCACTGTCGTAAGTGTTTTTAGAACAACCCAGCGTAATTACGTTTATTTTATTTTTCTTTACCGATTTGGTTCTCATACCTTCATTTAATTGGATTACAAAATTACAGTATTTATTTTAAGGAGCGAAACTTTAGGGCATTTTTGGTTTTGCATTTCCCGCTTTCGCCTTTAGTCTCGTTCTGTACCTTCACGAGAGCTATCAGCTCAATCGGGGCTAGGCCTAATTCATAGTCCATAAAAAAAAACCATCCGATTCACGAATGGTTTTCAATTTATTTATTATTTGTATTATAATTCAAATAAAAGCGTCACACTAATAGTGTTGTTCACTGATTTAATTCGAGCCGCATCGGTTAAACCTTGAGAGAAAAATTGTTGGTTGTAATCACGTTTTGCATAAGCATAGGCTACATCCAATTTAGTACTTCCAAAGTTGTAGCCAAATCCAGTAGAATAACCGGTAAGGTCTCCAATCGTAGTTCCGTCTTTGTAGGGACTTTGTTCCCAACGGTATCCTCCGCGAAGGCTTACTTTTTTAATTTTGAATTCACCCCCAATTCTAACTTCACTTGAAGTAGTTAATGTATTCGACATCAACGCATTTGTAGATGTAAAATCTTGTTTCGGTCTGTAGGTGGTATTTGCATAATTTTTAGAAGCAACATCAATACTTATTAATCCGCGTTTACCAAAAATATAAACAAAACTTCCAGATAATTTACTTGGAGTTTGTAAGTTATAAGGTACAAAAATCATCGTGGTATTAGGGTCTGTTACTACTGTTGAATATTGATTAACATTTGGAGTAGCACTTAAACCATAACCCGAAGTAACGATTCTTTGATTTAATTCATCTGTTAATCGATACCAGGTAGGTGATTCATAGGATAAGCCAAGACGTATTTCTTTCATTGGTTTGTATATGGTTCCTAATTGAAAAGAAAATCCGCTTCCATAAGTATATAAATCATTGCTAAAACGAATAACGTCAACCGTAGAACCTGTTGTGTATTTTGGATTACTGTTTGATTCGTAAAAGTTGCTTGATTGTCTGTAATCTAAAAAGTGGGAATTCAAGTTCAATCCAAACAACCATTTATCAGTGTATTGACCAGCAAAGTTAAAGGTGGCTTTACTGTTGTAACCCGTAGCATGAATTTTGTTTTCTTGGTAGTAATTGCTACTTGGAGTTCCGGTTGCAACATTTGGGTAATAACTTGTATTTGAATTAGCGGTTGAAGCAGGGTCAATGATGTAGGAATTATATCCTAAATAAGCTTGCTGTTCATTGTAATACAATTCATCAAAATAATAATTTTTTATATTGCCAAGCTCAACACCATTAGCATAACTTAAAAAGTACTTGTCTACCGAGTTATTGGGGTTGGTTCCGGCAGATAAAATATTGTTATCTAAATTCTTTGCATTTTCATAGTTTATTGAAAAAGCAAACTTTCTCCAATCACTTCCGTTGTCTTGATTGTTAAATACAAAAACCGCTCCGGCTTGATTTATGTCAAAGGAATGCTTGCTATCAGAAGTTGAATTTCCAAAATAATTAGAATTATTATGGATGTTGAAATTAGATAAAGTAAACCCAACTTGATTGTTAGCAAATATCAACGACCCTGCAGGATTAATATTCAAAGAAGAAAAATCGCCTCCTACAGCACCAAATGCGCCGCCCATTGCTTTATATCGAGCAGTTCCATTAAGGTCGGTTTGGGCAAAACGCATCGCGTCATTAATGTCTTGAGCGTATGTTGAATTAAGCGCTGCGCTTAATAATACAATTGCAATTATTTTTTTCATATCTATAAAAAATTATATTTTAATAATTAGCGTCTTCCGCCACCACCACTTGATCTTCCACCGCCACCGCCGCCGCCAAATCCACCGCCACCGCCATAGTTACCACCACCCGAAGATCTTGGTGAAGAGTAGGATGGAGTAGATGGGGTATACGATCTAGGTGAAGAATAGTTTTCACTGGAGGGAGTATACGTTCTAGGTGTTGAATTGGTTGATGATGGAGTATAGGATCTCGGACTATTTGATGATCCGCTTGGCGTATAATTTCTCGGAGTGTTAGTGTCGTTATAATTAGATCTCGGAGTGTTGTAATTGTTATTATTGGTTCTTGGAGTGTTGTAATTGTTATAATTAGATCTCGGGGAGTTGTTGTTATAGTTGCCTCTAGGAGAAGGATTGTTGTAATCTCTTGAGCCAAATACTCCAGAATTTCTACCGCCATTTGTCATGTTACCTCTTCCACCTGAAATGTATCCACCATTAGATCCACCTATGTAGTTGGTGTTTCTTCTTCCGCCAGAATGAGCATAGTAATGACCTAGTTGACCGCTATTCCAACCCCAATTATTGTAATTGTATCCATAATATCCGCCGTAGTAGCCACCATAATAACCACCACCATAATAGCCGTACCAGCTAGGTCCATACCAAGAATTCCAACCTAAACCCCAACCTGGATAGTAATAGTTGTTATACCCCCAGTAATTTCCGTACATGCCATTATTCCATCCCCAATTATTATAGTATCCCCAATTGTTTCCGGCCCAACTGTTGTAATAACCCCAGTTATTCCATCCACCATTATTGTATACGTTAACGGTAATGTTGTCGTTACTATTAGACCCCCAACCCGCATAATTTGAATTTGTAGCTGGTTCTGGTTGTTTTTTCATCGAATCATTTACTGAAGAATAATTATCTACATTAGTAATAACTTGATCGTTGTCTTTGTTTAAGTTGCTGAAGTATTCTTTATAGTAACCACTATTATTAGATTCACTTACTCTTGGTCTTGAATTATCGTCAGAACCATAAACGCCATCATTGTCGTAATAAGAAGAATTTTGATAGGAGCCACAAGAAGTTGCTACTAATGTTAGTATCCCAAAGAGTGATAAGACTGAGATATTCATACGCGAAAAATAAAATGTTTTCATAAGTATAGCGTTTTTATTGTTGGACAATACAAAAATAGTTAGTTTTGCGGAACTATTTAGTTAAAATAAGTTAAACAATTTTTGTGCCAAACTAATTCTCATGAGTAAGAACTTAACAAAGCGATCGGAAGACTATTCCAAATGGTATAATGAACTAGTGGTTAAAGCAGATTTAGCCGAAAACTCTGGAGTAAGAGGGTGTATGGTGATTAAACCCTACGGCTATGCAATTTGGGAAAAAATGCAAGCAGAACTAGATCGAATGTTTAAAGAAACAGGTCATAGCAATGCCTATTTTCCATTATTTGTGCCTAAAAGCATGTTTGAGGCAGAAGAAAAAAATGCGGAAGGTTTTGCAAAAGAATGCGCTATTGTTACTCATTACAGGCTAAAAAACGATGAAGACAGACCAGGAAAATTAATGGTAGATCCAAATGCAAAGTTAGAAGAGGAACTTATTGTTCGACCTACTAGCGAGGCAATTATTTGGTCTACTTATAAAGGCTGGGTGCAATCGTATAGAGATTTACCTTTATTGATTAATCAATGGGCTAATGTGGTGCGTTGGGAAATGCGTACACGATTGTTCTTGCGTACGGCAGAGTTTTTATGGCAAGAAGGACATACTGCTCATGCAACACGAGCAGAGGCTATTGAAGAATCTGAAAAAATGATGAATGTCTATGCTGATTTTGCTCAAAACTTTATGGCGATTCCGGTTGTGAAAGGATTAAAAACAGAAACGGAGCGTTTTGCTGGTGCCGAAGAAACGTATTGTATTGAAGCATTGATGCAGGATGGAAAAGCGTTACAAGCTGGAACTTCTCATTTCTTAGGTCAGAATTTTGCTAAGGCATTTGATGTGAAGTTTGCTAATGCTGAAGGTAAACAAGAATTTGTATGGGGAACTTCTTGGGGTGTTTCAACCAGATTAATGGGCGCGTTAGTAATGACGCATTCTGATGATAACGGATTGGTGTTGCCTCCAAATTTAGCTCCAATACAAGTGGTAATTGTTCCTATCATCAAAACGGATGAAGAGTTTGATCAAATTTCAAATGTTGTAACTGAATTAATGACCGAATTTAAGAAGTTAAACATTTCTGTTAAGTTTGATAATAGAACTACCCAAAAACCTGGATTTAAATTCGCAGAATGGGAATTAAAAGGAGTGCCAGTTCGAATTGCCGTTGGACCAAAAGATTTAGAAAACGGAACATACGAAGTAGCTCGAAGAGATAACTTAACAAAAGAAGTGGTTTCAAAAGATACTGTGGTTACCTACATAAGAGAATTGTTGGAGGAAATCCAAAATACCTTGTTTCAAAACGCAATTGATTACAGAACTAATCATATTACTGAAGTAAATTCATTTGAAGAGTTTCAATCAGTATTAGAAAACAAGGGCGGATTTATTTCTGCGCATTGGGATGGAACTGCAGAAACGGAAGAAAAAATTAAGGATTTAACCAAGGCAACCATCCGATGTATACCTTTAGATAGAAAATTAGAGGAAGGAAAATGTATTTTTTCTGGAGGCAAATCATCTGGTAGAGTGCTATTTGCAAAGGCATACTAAAAAAAAATAAAAAAAAATTACAACTACACTTGTACGAATAAAAAATAGTTGTATTTTTGCATCCGCATTTAAGCAGTAGGCCCGTTCGTCTATCGGTTAGGACGCCAGGTTTTCATCCTGGTAAGAGGGGTTCGATTCCCCTACGGGCTACAAAATAAATTATTTAAAAAAAAATAAAATGGCAAATCATAAGTCAGCTTTAAAAAGAATTAGAAGTAACGAAAAGAAAAGAGTATTAAACAGATACCAACATAAAACTACTCGTAATGCTATTAAAGCACTTAGAGTAGCTACTGATAAATCAGATGCTGCTTCTAAATTAGCTGGTGTAATCTCTATGATTGATCGTTTAGCTAAGAAAAATATCATTCACGATAACAAAGCTTCTAATTTAAAATCTAAATTAACAAAGCACGTTGCGAAAATGTAATATTTTTCATTTTAAAATACAATTAAAACTTCCAGAAATGGGAGTTTTTTTGTTTTAATACCTTTCCTAATCTGTCTTTTCATTATTCTTAATGGTCAATATCGTTCTATTTGATTATTAAAATGTAAAGTATTTAGCTTTAGATTTTTTTTGTCAAAATAAAGTGTACCTTTGCACCTCCTAAAAAAACAAGATGGAATCTATCAGAAACATTGCAATTATTGCCCACGTTGACCACGGTAAGACTACTTTGGTTGACAAAATCATGTACCACTGTCAACTTTTTCGTGATAACGAAAATACCGGTGACTTAATATTAGACAACAACGATTTGGAACGTGAAAGAGGTATTACCATTACTTCTAAAAACGTATCAGTTGTTTATAAAGGTACTAAAATTAATATTATTGACACTCCTGGTCACGCCGATTTTGGTGGTGAAGTAGAGCGTGTGTTAAATATGGCTGATGGTGTTTGCCTTTTGGTAGATGCTTTTGAAGGTCCTATGCCACAAACACGTTTTGTTTTGCAAAAAGCAATCGACTTAGGGTTGAAGCCTTGTGTAGTTATCAATAAAGTAGATAAAGAAAATTGTACACCAGAAGAAGTACATGAGAAAGTTTTTGACTTGATGTTTGAATTGGGTGCAGAAGAATGGCAATTGGATTTTCCAGCGGTTTATGGTTCAGCAAAAAACAATTGGATGTCGGATCATTGGGAAAATATAACGGACAATATTGAGCCACTTCTAGACATGGTAGTAGAACACGTTCCTGCACCTAAAGTTTCTGAAGGTACACCTCAAATGTTGATTACCTCTTTAGACTTTTCATCTTTTACAGGTCGTATTGCGATTGGTAGATTAGAAAGAGGAGTTCTTAAAGAAGGGATGCCAATATCTTTATGTAAAAGAGATGGTTCAATAATGAAGTCAAGAATTAAAGAAATACATACTTTTGAAGGTCTTGGACGTAAAAAAGTTCCACAAGTAGTTGCTGGAGATATTTGCGCAATTGTTGGAGTAGAAGGATTTGAAATTGGTGATACAATTGCTGATTACGAAAATCCAGAAGCTTTACAAACTATTGCTATTGATGAGCCAACGATGAGTATGTTGTTTACAATTAATGACTCGCCATTTTTTGGTAAAGAAGGTAAATTTGTAACTTCAAGACATATTAGAGAAAGATTGACAAAAGAATTAGAAAAAAACCTTGCAATGCGTATGGGTGAAACAGATTCTGCTGATAAATTCATGGTTTTTGGTCGTGGAGTACTTCACTTGTCTGTTCTTATTGAAACAATGAGAAGAGAAGGATATGAATTACAAATTGGTCAACCTCAAGTTATTATTAAAGAAATTGATGGTCAAAAATGTGAACCAATAGAGGAATTAACTATTGACTTACCGGAATCACTTTCTGGAAGAGCTGTAGAGTTTGTATCTTTCCGTAAAGGAGAAATGCTAAGTATGGAGACTAAAGGAGAACGTATGATTATAAAATTCAACATTCCATCTCGTGGAATTATTGGATTGCGTAACCAATTGCTTACTGCTACTGCAGGTGAAGCAATTATGGCACACCGTTTTATTGGATATGAGCCTTACAAAGGAGAAATTTCTGGACGTAATAAAGGGTCATTAATATCTATGGAAAAAGGGAAAGCTATTCCGTATTCTATTGATAAATTGCAAGATCGAGGTAAGTTTTTTGTTGAACCAAATGCAGAAATATACGAAGGTCAAGTAATTGGAGAAAATTCTCGTGGTGATGATATGTGTGTAAACGTAACTAAAGAGAAAAAACAATCTAATGTTCGTTCCTCTGGAAATGATGAAAAAGCAAGAATTATTCCACCGGTTATTTTCTCATTAGAAGAAGCTTTAGAATACATTCAAAAAGATGAATATGTGGAGGTTACTCCTAAGTCAATTCGATTAAGAAAAATCTATTTGACTGAAACCGAAAGAAAACGTTTCAAAATATAAATTTTGAACTAGTTAATATAAAAAAGTCCTGAGAAATCAGGACTTTTTTAGTTATACGCCACTTGGAATATTATCCAATTTTAACGGATGTCATGGTTAAAGAGCCTCCCACTGATTTGTCATTGAAGAAACGAATCGCATCATTTTCATCTTGCAGTCCAAGATTGTAAAGCAAAGGAAAATAATGATCGGGAGTTGGAATAGCTAGTTGGGCTGCGGTTCCTAATTTTTCATAGGCTATCAGCGATTTTACATCACCAGATTGTATTTTATCTTTAAAAATCGAATTCATTTCAATGGCCCAATC
Source organism: Flavobacteriaceae bacterium (assembly GCA_947453195.1). GTDB lineage: Bacteria > Bacteroidota > Bacteroidia > Flavobacteriales > Flavobacteriaceae > Flavobacterium. The sequence goes on along the minus strand of CANGFO010000006.1, from coordinate 61,343 downwards.
ATAACCGTAATTACTCTCGTTAAGTTTGTCCCAAGCTATCATTCTTAAATTGTGAACCATATTTCCGCTTCCAATTAGTAAAACACCTTTTTTGCGCAAAGAGGCCAATTGTTTAGCTAAGTCATAATGGTATTGCGCTGGTTTATTGAAATCAATACTCAATTGTAACACAGGAATATCTGCATCGGGATACATATGTTTAACAACCGTCCAGGTTCCGTGATCTAAACCCCATTCGTGATCAAGTTCCACTTGGGTAGATGTTATTAATTTACTAGTTTCAATAGCTAATTTAGGATCACCTTTTGCAGGATATTGCACGTCAAACAACGCTTGTGGAAAGCCGCCAAAATCATGTATTGTTTTTGGGTTTTCCATGGCTGTTATTTTGGTTCCATTTGTTAGCCAATGTGCAGAAATTACTAAAACTGCTTTTGGTTTTGGAATTTCCTTGCCAAAATTTTTCCAAGTTTGTGAAAATTCATTATTCTCAATACCATTCATAGGGGAGCCATGTCCTATAAATAAGGTCGGAAGTTTAATATCTTCTTCTTTTAGTTCTTTCGACCAATCATAAAAAGGCTGTAGTGATGTCATTGTCGCACCTCCAATTAGTAATTTAATAAATTCAAAACGATTCAATTTGAAAACATTTGTATATACAAATTTACGGATTAATTTGTAATAAATAACAAAATTGAAAAATTGTAGAGTAGGGATGGCTTATTTTACAACAATATCGTATTTCTCTAAAAGTCCTTTTAGACCCTCCATTGAAAAAACGGCTTTCTTGATTTTGTTTTTTTCTGGATCAAAAGCGTAGTCGTAGCTGGTAGAAAAATCGGCTTTGTTTGCAATAGTGTCAATAAATACAGCTCTTCTTAGATTGCAGTTGTCAAATAACACTTCGGTTAAATCACTCGACATGAAGTCGGCAGCAATCAAACTGCAATTAATGAACTTCATTTTTTTGAGCTTTAAAGCATAAAATTTAGCATAATCAAGCAAACAATCCGTAAAGTGGAATTCATAAATAACTTGGTCTGTCATAGCAAAATTCACATTTGTAAAATTACATTTATTGAAAAATACCCCTCTCAAAGAGACATAATTAATCTTGGTGTCTTGAAAATTACAATCAAAGAAATTGCAATCAATAAAGGTAATAGTTTTGAAAGTGCAGTTTCTAAAATCGCAATTGTAGAAATTACAGTTTTCAAAATCCTTGTATTTGGTGTTGTTATCGTCAAAAATTTCGTTTCTGAACTCTTGATCTAAAATATAATCGGTGTGCATGTTAAAAATTAAGTAGGTAAAACTACTAAAATTAGCTTGATATAGGTTTTTATTTGTTGATAATTTTCTTTTTTAAGCCCATTCTATTTTAACAAAATTGGTACTTTTGAAAAATAGCAAATTAGAAAAAGTCTAACGATACCTTATGAATAAAATTAATCCTTCATCGGTTTCAGAATCTGGTTTTTTTTATAAAAATCCAGCTCTTAAAATCAAAGAATTTCAAGCGTTTCTTATAACTCGTTTTGGATTAATTTTTGCATTAAACATGCAATCTACTATTTTGTATTATTGGGTGTATTCACTTACAGATAGTAAATTATCTCTTGGTTTTGTTGGTCTTGCCGAAGTGATTCCGGCAATTGGTTGTTCTTTGTTTGCTGGGCATTTTGTGGATCAAAATGAAAAACGAAAAATGATTGTCCGATGTATTTCTGGATATTTAATTACGGCAATTTGTTTATTTGCAATAGCGCTTCCTTTTGTGCAAAAAGAATTTTCTGTTTCTGTATTAGTTGGTTTGATTTATTTTTTTGTTTTTATTGGCGGAATTCTTCGATCTTTTTTTGGGCCTTCAATGTTTTCTCTTTTCGGATTAGTAGTTCCCCGAGAATATTATCCCAATGCTACAAGTTGGAGTAGTATGTCCTGGCAAATGGGATCGGTACTTGGCCCATTAATTGCTGGAGTTTTTATAGCCTCATTGGGAATTACGGCAGGACTTTTAGCGGTAATTGCTTTCTTGTTACTTATTTACATTCCGATATTTAATATTACAATCAAACCAATTTTAAAGCCAGAAAAAGAACCCGTTTTAAAAAGCATTAAAGAAGGCTTGAAATTTGTTATGAATACACCAACTTTATTGGCAGCGCAATGTTTAGATATGTTCTCGGTATTCTTTGGTAGTGCTGTTGCTTTATTGCCTGTTTACCAAAAGGAAATTTTGCATGTGAACGAAATTGGCTTTGGAATCTTGCGATCTGCTCCAGGAATAGGTGCGCTACTTACTTTGGGTTTATTGGCGTTTATTCCGTTAAAAACAAATCCAGGTAGAAAATTATTTCTATGTGTTACCGGTTTTGCTTTGTCTATTATTATATTTGGAATTTCTACCAATTTCTATCTTTCTTTTGCGATGTTATTATTGTCAGGAATGCTTGATGCCGTGAGTGTTGTAATTCGAAGCACCATATTGCAGTTGGTTACTCCCGATGCTATGCGCGGACGAGTTTCTGCTGTGAATACCATTTTTATTAGTTCGTCTAATGAGTTTGGCGATTTTGAAAGTGGGGTAATGGCCAATTGGTTAGGAACTGTTAGAGCGGTTGTTGTAGGTGGATGTCTTACTTTAGGAGTTGTTGCATTTACCTTTATGAAAGTACCTCAATTGCGACAATTTACTTTTGATCACAAAAAAGAAGAAGAGTTAAAATAAAAAACCCTCATAAACATAGTTTATAAGGGTTGTTGTGACCTCGACTGGATTCAAACCAGTAACCTCTTGAGCCGTAATCAAGTGCGCTATTCAGTTGCGCCACGAGGCCTTTTTTGTGGGTGCAAATATAGCGATTAATATGTTATTTGCAAATCTAATTTTAAAATTATTCAATCTTAAAAAGTAACTAACTAGAAATTCTTAGAGTATTATTCTAAGGCTCTTTTAGTTACATAATAACGCCACCCAATAATTGCTAATTGCCATTTTTTTGCTTTGGCTATATCAAGTTCTTTTTTGGTAAAACTTGGTAATAGTAACTTGTTTAGCTTTGCTATAACTTTAAATAGTGAATTCATTATCTTAATAAACTAAAGTGACCTTTGGCATTTCTACCATCTTCTAACAATATGTTGTACCAATAATCATCTGCTGGGGCCAAAGCATTATTATAATTACCATCCCAGCCTTCACCAACAGGTGATATTTGCTTAATGAATTTCCCGTATCGGTCAAAAATCTTAATTAGAGTATTGAAGTAAAACTTATTATTAGCGCCTTTAATATTCCAGGTATCATTGAAACCATCTCCATTTGGAGTAAAATATTTAGGAACTCCCAGCACTGAAATGTTTTGTTCGGTAATACCACATCCATTTAAATCTTTAATGTACACCGTATGAAATCCCATGGTAACATTTGGAAAATAGTTGGATGCTTGGTAGGGCCCATAAGAATCTTCAATACTATATACATAGTTACCGTTGCTATTTACAATAATTTCTACCGAGTTATTGTCTGATAAATCAACTACGTTTATGTGATCAATTGAAGCTATAACAGAGGCAGTAACGGTAATTGGTCTAATTTCACTACAACCAGCTGTTGTTGTAACCACAACGGCGTAATTTCCGGCTTGTGAAACCGTTAAGTTGTATTGTGTCGCACTAGGAATTATTACATTATTAAAATACCATTGGTAGGTGTAAAGATTAGTTGGTGTGCCAGGAAGAACTCCAGCGTTAATTGTTACACTAAAACTTGGAAGATTGGTACACACAATCTCATTCGCTTGACCATTTGTATTCAAATCAATTTTTGGAATTGGATGTACTACAAAATTCAATACACTCGTAGCAGGGCAACTTGTATTTAATGGATTCACAATTGTTGCGGTTACATTTTGTGTTGGCGTATTAAATGGATTTGGTAAATGTGCTAGTACTTGACCGTTTGCTAATGTAAATGATAGCTCCATTCCGGTTTGAGTTCCTAAAAGGGTACTTTCAAAAGTACTTGTGTCAAATGGGTAAATTCCATTTTGAAGTGCCGGATTATTAATTTCATTGTCGCATTTAATTAATTGAAATGCAGCTACGGGGAAAATTTGAGGTAATTTATCTACAATAAATGTAATTGTTTCTTCATCATAACAAGGACCATTTGTAGCTTGAGTTATGTTATTGGTAACTCTAACGGTAATAGTTTGTGTTGTGTTTACTGTAAATGTAGGAATTGGATTAATTACTCCTCCAGTTGCATCGTAATAGGTTACTGTTTTATTGGTTTGCCCGTTTAATATACTAGATTGAAGCGTAGAAGTATCAAAAGAGAATACTCCATCTTGATCGTCATCACAATGTCTTATAGTATTGGTTGGATTTATAGGCGTAGCTATTGGAAGTGCCTCTGCAGTTAGAGTTACAAAAGGTCCTAAACCATAACATCCTTGAAAATTGTTGCTGTCAATTCTAACATAAATTAGCTGCTGATTTACAACCGTATTTCGATAGGAGCTAGGATTAATAGCATTAACTTGAGCTAAGGCATCTGCATTGTTTGCATAATATTTTATGGTATAATTGGAGCTTGGAGGAGGTAAAATGGCATTAATATCATTGGTTACACTACTAAAATCAAATACAGAGGTGCCATCGGTGTCTGTAGAAATTCCGGTAACGACATCGTCACACAAAGTGAAATTTCTATGAAATGTTGCAGCATTTATTTGCGTAGCAGAAACAATTAAATTGATTTGCCCAAAATTAACACATCCGAAGTTGTTTTCCACTCGCACCCATACTGTTCCTGTTCCGCTAGTATACGCAATTGGATTGTTTATTTTTACTAATGGATCGTTAGTGTTGGCTCCTGCTGGAGTAGTGAAATAAGTAAATGTTTCGGTTGCGTAATTGCTAGAAATCAGTGGATTATTCACAGTCAAATTAAAATTAGAAATCCCATCGGTATCATCGTCACATTGCTTCACGGTAATAGGGCTTGTAAGTGCAGGTTTAGGATAGCTTGTTAGGGTTGCGGCGGCAGAAATCATTCCGCATCGGTTTCCGTTTTTAGTTAAAATAACTTTGTATTTATAGCCAATCATTGATAAACTTACACTTGAAATGCTTAGTGTGTTGGTAGTAGCACCAGAATAAATTGCATTATTGGTAACATTAGCCCAAGTAGTTCCGTTAAAAACTAACCATTGATAAGAAGTTACCGTATTGGTTGCTATAGTAAAAGTAGCGCTCTGATTTTCACAAGTAATTGCATCCTGGGGTTGTGTATTTATTATTATTGGAGCTCCAATAACATAATCTTGGTTAGGTAAGATATAGGCAGGTCCACTTGTTACTATACCATTTAGAGGATTGACAGTTACAGGAAAAGCTGTTCCTAAAGTGCCCGAACCACTATCAAACTGAGAGTAACCGGCTTCGGTAACATCCAAACAACCATCGCTATCACTTTCTGTATCTATATAATTGTAAAAAGCATCAGCATCCGTATTGGCAACTGTATAATTTAATATTCCGTTATCTGCAGTGGTTTCTAATGAATTGGCTAATCCATTTGTGCCAAAGTTGTTTCCGTCAATTATACCATTTAAATTAGTATCTGTAGCGCCAGAACCCGATTCATTTAAATCAAATATTCCGTCATTATCAGAATCCAAATCAATATAATCAGCCACACCATCTGTATCAGAATCTTTAGGTGTAATTCCGGTTCCAAAAGCATCATCTAATCCATCATGATTTGCATCTACTCCAGAGCTTGCAATTGCATTGGCTCCTTGGGCTTCAATTAAATCGGGAATTCCATCATTTTCGGAATCTAAATCCAATTGATTTGAAATTCCATCTCCATCCGTATCTTTTGATACGCAAGTTGCTTTTAATTTGAAGGTTGCTTTATCTGCCACAGAATCAGATAAATTATTATGCGTAAAAATTAAAGTATTTGAAAAATTTGACACAAATTTAAATGTACCTGTTCCAGCTGCTAATGGAGTAGTGCTATTCAATCGAAATCGAATTTCAAAGGAAGAATATTGAGTAATTCCACTTTCATAAATTCCATCGTAATTGGTGTCAATTAATAATTGATTTGTAGGATTTAATACGGTTATAGTTTTATTAATAGGGGAATTTATGATATAACTTCCATTTGAGTTAATTAAATCAGATGAATTTGCTGTGGTAACATATTCTAAATCTAATGAAATGGGTTGGGTAAAAGTCATTTCATATTTAACTTGGTTGGTTTTTCCGGCAGGAAGTTCAGAAATAAAACTACCGTCTGTACTTCCCATAAACGGCGTAGCGCTTGCTACTCCTGTGGTGGTAATTGTTCCTGTAAAAGTATTTGAATAATTTGAAACTGCAACAGTTCCTGCTGCCGTATTTAATAATGAAATAGCTTGATCTCCATTTGATTCAGTACAATTTGTAATTCCATCATTGTCGTTGTCAATATCTAGATTGTCTATTACACTATCGTTATCTGTATCTAAAGGACAAGAACTTACGGGAATTTCATCTGAAAAATAATCAATTCCACAATCAGTTAATGAAGCTTTTACTTTGTAATAACCAGGTTGTAAAGGAGAATATGTATTTGAGTTTGCTCCAGAAATAGCAGTTCCATTAAAGTACCATTGATAGGAATCAAAATTACTTATTGCATTCACATTTAAATTAATATTCGGAATACAATTTGAAACAGATGCGACTACTGGTTGAAAAACAATTTCGGGTTTAAAAGTAAATCCCGAATAAAATCCACCATAGGTAGCAGCGCCACTTGATCCATAATAAGATACATATACCTGCTCAGTTGAGAAAATAGATACATTTCCGGTTAGGCCATCAATTGTGTAAGTAACAAAATTGGAATTTCCGTTAACGGTTAAAGGACCAATTAAGTTTAAACTTGCGGGTAAAGTTCCCAGTGTATAATTTACCCCATCGATGATGAAGGTTAAATTAGCCCCTGTTTTAGTTACAATACAAACAGTACCACTAAAATCAGTTAAACCGCCAACTTCATTTATTTTCGGAATATTATTGATTGATTTTGGTGTTTGGCAACTTAAAGGCGGCACAAAATGCATGTTTTGATTCGCTTGACTATCGGAACCTCCAATACCTTGAAAAGCAAAAATATTTTTTGAACTTCTAACATACAGATTGCCATTGGCAGAAAAATCGGTACCACTTAGTGCTAAATATTGTCCTGAATTTAGAGTAGTAGTTGGAGTAGTACTTCCATTTAAATATATTTCAGTATTATCAGAATCAGCAATTAATAATGGTCTTTCAGTCACATCTAATCCGGCACCTTTTACAAAAATATATTCCATTCCGGTTCTTTCTGCCGATACAATTTGATCCATTCCAAGGTCAAGATTCGATGTGGTACCATTACTGCCTGCAAAGGATCCGCAGTTTACTACAATTGGTTTGTCAGATGTAATGGATGCTCCAATTAATCCGTCTCTGTTTGCGTTTGTTGGACCAATTACAGCTATTGCAAAACTTTGTCCTGTGTTAAGAGTAATACTTGCTGGATTGTTGCCTGCAGCTGTATTATTTAATAGTTGTACCCCAGGTTTAATGTCAGCGAATGAAACTGTAGTATTATTTTCTGTAGCTAATATCGTAGCAAATGTATAATGATTGGTGGTAGTTGCAGAAACTCCTGTATTAATGAAGCCACCAATTCTAAAATGGGTTCCAAGAGCAGCACTACCTTTTGATACTAAGCCACCCGCTTGATTGTTTTGTTGAGTAGAGGTTAATCTTACATTGGCATAAATTAAATCTTGGGCATTAATAATATAGCCTTTGTTGTTTTTTATCGTATTTACATCACCTTGTGATATCAATAATTGGGTATCAAAACCAGTTCCAATTGTATAAACATAAGGTGTGTCTCTACTTACAGTCCCAGTAAAAGAATTTCCCCCAATTTCTTGAATAACAAAGCTTACAGGGGTTACGCTAGGACAAGAAATATAAATATATTGACCTTGAGGTTCTTGACTATTTGAATTCGATAAGGGAGGTATATAATGTGTTTTACTAAATTGCGAAAAGCAATTATTTGAAATACAAGCAATTAATATAACAGCTAGAAATAGGGCTTTTTTCATAGTGCAAAAGTACTATTTTTTACATAATTTAATGTATAACATTGGGCTTTGATATTTGTTAATCATCTATATAGGACAAATAAATACAGCAAAGGTTTAATTTAATCCCTTTTAGGTGCGTTTTTTTTAGTTCTCTTTTCTTCCTTTTTTTCTTTAGCTGTTTTTAGAGGTTCTTTCTTTATGTTTTTTTTTGCATCTTGACTTTTTGCCATTTTTTCTAATTTGTTAAATGAATTGCTAATTAGGTAAATGTAGTAAAAAAAATGAATGCTGATATTTTCACTTTCTTTTTATCCTTTTTTTTAATTATTTTAGCAAATCAAAATACGATTATGATTACTGATATCCAATTCCAAAATGAACTTCAATTAATAATACAAAATGCCATTCAAGAAGATGTTGGCGATGGTGATCATTCTTCATTGGCTTGTATTCCAGTTTCTGCGGAAGGGAAAGCTAAATTATTGGTTAAAGATAAAGGTATTATTGCTGGTGTGGCATTTGCTAAAATGATTTTTGAATTTGTAGATTCGAGTTTAAAACTTGAAATCTTCATTCAAGATGGAGAAGAAGTTAATTATGGAGATGTGGTATTTGTTGTTTCTGGAAGTTCGCAATCTATTTTAAAAGCAGAACGGTTGGTTCTAAATTCTATGCAACGCATGAGTGCTATAGCAACCAAAACAAAAAGTTATGTCGATTTATTACAGGGGACTACTGCTAAAATATTAGACACTCGAAAAACTACTCCTGGATTTCGTGCATGCGAAAAATGGGCTGTGAAAATAGGTGGGGGTGAAAACCATCGATTTGCATTGTATGATATGATTATGCTTAAAGATAATCACAATGATTTTGCTGGCGGAATTACAAATGCAATTAATAAAACAAAAAACTATTTGAAGCAAAATAACAAAGATTTAAAAATTATCGTGGAAGCTAGAAATTTGGATGAAATTAAAGAAATTCTTCAAAATGAAGGAATACATCGTATTTTGATAGATAATTTTAATTTTGAAGATACTAAAGTGGCTGTGGCATTAATTGGAAACAAATGTCAAACCGAATCATCAGGTAATATTAACGAAAATACGATTCGTAGATATGCCGAATGTGGCGTGAATTATATTTCTTCTGGTGCTTTAACGCATTCTGTTTACAATATGGATTTAAGTTTAAAAGCCGTTGAATAATGAGTACTGAAATAGAAAATAAATTAGTAAAAATTCCGGTTATAAAACAATTGGTTCAACTTGGTAAATCAATAAAATTGCCATGGTTACACGGATTATCACTTTACGATTTATTAGAACTTTATTTCATAGGAATAGTAGAAGGAGCTGTTTCCTATCGCGCTGCGGCTATTGCCTTTAGTTTTTTCATGGCACTTTTTCCTTTTGCACTTTTTATTTTAAATCTAATTCCGTTTATTCCTATTGTTGGATTTCAAGAGGATTTTATGGGATTCGTTCAGCAAAGTGTACCGCCAACTACTTTTGATGCCGTATCCAAAATCATTAACGATATTTTACATAACAGTCATTCCGGGTTGATTTCAACTGGTTTTTTTATGGCAATTTTCCTTATGGCAAATGGAGTTAATGCAATTTTGGGTGGTTTTGAAAGTTCCCATCATGTTACTCTAAAAAGACGCTATTTTAAACAATATTTTATTGCCTTGGCCTTGTCAATTCTTCTTTCTTTAATATTGATAATCACTGTAGCAACTATTGTGATTTTTCAAGTTTTTATCCAAAAAACCAAAATTCAGGATGTGCTTTCAGACAGTATTCCTTTAATTGAAATGGGGCGATATGCTTTTTTAATATTAATGATCTTAATTACAACTTCGCTATTGTTTAAATTTGGAACAAAGCAAGAAACAAAACGATCATTCTTTTCTATTGGTGCGGTTTTAACCACAATATTGATTATTCTTTCATCTTATTTTTTCGGAATATGGGTAGTCAAATTTTCTAAATATAACGAGTTATACGGATCTATAGGAACCTTGTTAATTATTATGTTTTATATTTGGATTAACAGTATGATTCTATTATTGGGATTCGAACTTAATGCAACAATTCATAGTTTAAAAAAACAATCAAAACAAAATAAAAATGATCAAATTCAATAATAAAATTCTAATACTTTTTATCTTTTTTGTTCAATTGTCTTATTCTCAAAATATTGTTGGGAAGTGGAAAACTATTGATGATGAATCGGGAAAAGAAAAATCAATTGTAGAAATTTTCGAAAAAAACGGAAAGATATTCGGTAGAATTTTAGAAATACTAGATCCAGAGAACAAGAATAAGAAATGCAATCAATGTGAAGGTGAGGATAAAAATAAAGCTATTCAAGGATTGGTTATTATAAAAGGTCTTACCAAAGACGACGAGGAATATTCAAACGGAAAAATTTTAGATCCAAAGAATGGAAAACTATATAAATGTTCTATTTCATTAGATTCTAAAGACAAGCTAAAAGTAAGAGGATATATCGGATTTTCATTAATAGGAAGAACGCAATATTGGTATAGAGCTAAGAGTTAATGTTTTATTTAACAAAAAGCTGTAACTCGAATCCCAAATCTATAAACTATAATGCATTTTATTGAAGTACTTTTACCGTTGTCCTTAGCCAAAACGTTCACTTACAGCGTTTCGGAGGCAGAGTATAACTATATTCAAAAAGGAATGCGTGTTGCAGTACCCTTTGGGAAAAATAAAATATATACAGCTTTAGTAATTGATTTGCATCAAATTGCACCAACTTTATATGAAGCCAAGGAAATTCATCAAATTTTAGATGAAAATCCCATTGTGAATGAATTCCAAATTGCGCATTGGCAATGGATTGCGTCTTATTATATGTGTGCTATTGGTGATGTATATCGAGGTGCCATGCCGTCGGCATTTATTTTAGAAAGCGAAACTACTATTTCATCTCATAAAGAAACTGCGGTTGAGGTTAGTGATTTGTCCGATGAAGAATTTTTAATTTATGAAGCCTTGCAGCAACAAAGTTCTTTGAAGGTGCAGGATATTATGGCGATTTTGAATAAAAAAAATATATTTCCGATTGTTCAAAAATTGCTTAACAAAAATATTTTATTGCTTCATGAAGAAATTCAAGAAGAATACAAACCAAAATTACACAGGTATATTCGATTGAATGAGGAACATACTTCTGAAAGTAATTTGATTGCTTTATTGGATTCATTAAAAGGGGCCAAACAAAAGGAAGTGCTGATGCATTACTTTCAGTTGAATGCGAAAGAGAAGAAAGAAATTTCTGTAAAACAATTGATTGAAGCATCTCAAACTTCGGCAGCTATAGTTAAAGCACTGATTGATAAAAATATCTTTGAAGAATATTTTCTGCAGCACGATCGAGTAAATTTTGACGCAAATAAAGCTGTTTCAAATTTACAATTGAGTGAGGCGCAAGGCAGGGCTTATTCTGAAATTATTGAAAGTTTTAAAACCAAAGAAGTTTCCTTATTACACGGAATTACATCCTCTGGAAAGACCGAAATTTACACCAAGCTCATAGAAGATTACCTGGCTCAAGGAAAGCAGGTTTTGTATTTGCTTCCTGAAATAGCTTTAACTACCCAATTGGTTTCTAGATTAACCCAGCATTTTGGTAATGAAGTGGCCGTTTTCCATTCGAAGTATTCAAATAACGAACGCATCGAAGTATGGAATCAAGTTCTTGAAAAATCGGATAAAGCAAAAATTGTAATAGGAGCGAGGTCGGCTTTGTTTTTGCCGTTTTCAAATTTAGGTTTGGTAATTATAGATGAGGAACATGAACAAACGTTCAAACAACAAGATCCAGCCCCAAGATACCATGCGCGTGATGCCGCTATTGTTTTAGCGCAAGCTCAAAAAGCAAAAGTTTTATTGGGTTCGGCTACGCCAAGTATAGAGACTTATTTCAATGCACAATCAGGAAAATTCGGATTGATATCTATCAAAGAGCGCTACGGTAAGGCTCCTTTGCCTGAGGTAGAATTGGTTGACTTAAAGGAAAGCTACTTCAAAAAAAGGATGAAAGGTCATTTTAGCTTGACTTTAATTGAGGCTATCGCCGAAGCATTGGCTGTCGGAGAGCAAGTAATTCTTTTTCAAAATAGACGTGGATTTTCTCCGGTTTTAGAATGTATTACCTGCGGACATATTCCACAATGTACAAGTTGCAATGTGAGTTTAACTTATCATAAATTCAAAAATCAATTGCGTTGTCATTATTGCGGGTATTCAATTGCAAAACCAACAAAGTGTCATGCGTGTTCGAGTGTAGATATTACAGCCAAGGGATTTGGTACCGAACAAATCGAATTGGAGTTGGCTGAGTTATTTCCTACAAAAAACATCAAGCGAATGGATCAAGATACCACTCGTGGTAAATACAGCTTTGAGAAATTAATTGATAGTTTTAAAAATAGAGAAATAGATATTTTAGTAGGAACCCAAATGCTCGCTAAAGGATTGGATTTTGATAATGTTACTTTGGTCGGAATTATGAATGCCGACACTATGTTGTATCACCCAGATTTCAGAGCTTTTGAACGAAGTTTTCAAATGATGACTCAAGTTTCAGGAAGAGCAGGAAGAGCAGATAAACGCGGTAAAGTGATTATCCAAACTTATAATGTGAATCACAATATTATTCAACAAGTTACTCACAATGATTATGGCTCAATGTATAAAGAGCAACTTTATGAGCGCTTAATTTATAAATACCCTCCTTATTTTAGATTAATTAAATTGACTCTAAAGCACAAAGATTTTGATAAGCTAAAAGAAGGTTCCATGTGGTTGTATCAAGTATTGAGTCAAAATTTGCCAATTCCGGTGCTTGGCCCAGAGGAGCCTGGAATAAATCGAATTCGTAATGAGTACATACGAACCATAATGGTTAAAATTCCACAAGATGGCGCATTGGTAACTACAAAAAAAACTATTCAGAAAATTCTAAATAGTTTTGAAGCGGTTGCACAATACCGTTCTATTAAAGTTACTTTAAATGTAGATTATTATTAATCTATATAAAGGGCTTTAATTAATCCTTCTTTTTTATTTCTACTTAACGGAATTTTGGTTGGACCAATTTCAGCAAATTTGCTGTTAAAACGTTCTACTTTCTCTATATTGATAATATATGATTTATGAACTCGAATAAATTTTTCAATAGGTAGATCTTTCTCAAATGACTTCATTGTTGAAAGTACTAAATGAGTGTCTTCTTCAGTAACTACTTTTACATAGTCACCATAGGCCTCAATCCATTTGATTCTATTGGTGAAAATTTTTAATTTTTTTAGATTGCTTTTTATAAAAATATGATCACCATCTTCTTCAATATGTTCTTTCTTTAATTGGTGAAATTCTAATGCTCTTTTAATTGCCGAATTAAAGCGATCTTGTAAGACAGGCTTTTGAAGATAATCAGTTGCATTATAATCAAACGCTTTAAGCGCATATTCTGCTTTGGCTGTGATGAAAATTATTTGCGGATTTACTTTTAAGCTGTCAATTAAATCAAATCCATTGATAACCGGCATTTCAATATCTAGTAGAACCAAGTCTACAGCATTTACGGTAATACAGTTTTTAGCTTCAATAGGATTTGAAAAATCCCCAACTAATTTAAGATTAGGATGATTGTTTACCAATTTGGTAATAACTATTCTTTGTAAAGAACTGTCCTCAATTACAACGCAGTTTAATTTCATTATCAATTAATTTATTGATTTTGTGTTGCTAATATATTTTTTTTAAAAGAGTGAACCTAATCTTTGTAGCTTTTTTTTGCGTTTTAGCGATTAATATTGATTTAGGCTTGTTTATTTATAAATAATGCTTACTTTTGCACCCAATTTTATATAATTAAAAACATATTTATTATGAATCATTACGAAACTGTTTTCATCTTAAATCCCGTTTTATCTGAAGTTCAGGTAAAGGAAACAGTAAGCAAATTTGAAGATTTTCTTACAAGTAGAGGAGCAAAGATGGTATCTAAAGAGGATTGGGGCTTAAAAAAATTAGCTTACGAAATCCAAAACAAAAAAAGTGGTTTTTACCATTTATTTGAATTCCAAGTGTCACCTGAGGTTTTAATTGCTTTTGAAACTGAATTTAGACGTGACGAAAGAGTTATGCGTTTCTTGACTGTAAGTCTTGACAAACATGCAATATCTTGGGCAGAAAGAAGAAGAGAAAAACTTAAAGTAGCAAAAGCTTAATCATGGCAAATTTACAACAATCAGCTTCAGGAAAAAAAGACGGAGATATCAGATATTTAACGCCTTTGAACATAGAAACTAACAAAACTAAAAAGTATTGTCGTTTCAAAAAATCTGGAATCAAATATATTGATTATAAAGATGCAGATTTCTTATTAAAATTCGTTAACGAGCAAGGAAAAATTCTTCCTCGTCGTTTAACAGGAACTTCATTGAAGTATCAAAGAAAAGTGTCAGTTGCTGTGAAAAGAGCACGTCACTTAGCTTTAATGCCATATGTAGCCGATTTATTAAAATAATTTAAAATCAACAGTTGTTGGTTTCTCCAATAAGGGAACCTAACTTCTATAATTAAGGACAACAACATGGAACTTATATTAAAACAAGACGTTCAGAATTTAGGATTTAAAGACGATGTAGTTACAGTAAAAGCTGGTTACGGTCGTAATTTCTTAATACCACAAGGATTTGCTCAATTAGCTACTCCTTCTGCTAAAAAAGTTTTAGCTGAAAATTTAAAACAAAAAGCGCACAAAGAAGCTAAAGTTGTAGCAGATGCTAACAAAATCGCTGAAGCTTTAAAAGCGTTAGAAATTAAAATTACTTCTAAAGCAGGTGGTGAAAAACTATTCGGTTCTGTAACCAACATTGATATTGCAGAAGCATTAGAAAAAGCAGGTCAAACTATTGAAAGAAAATTCATCACTAGTGGAACTGTAAAAAGAACTGGTAAATACACTGCATCTATAAGATTACACAGAGATGTAGTAGTTGAATTACCTTATGAAATTGTAGCTGAAGTTTAATAACTTTCTACTATAAATTAAAAAGTCTCGATGTAAATCGGGACTTTTTTTATAAATCATTACTTATGAAATATAAAAGATTAACCAAAGAGCAATTTGAAGAATTGCACCAAGAATTTGCAACATTCTTAGCAACCCAATCTATTGATAAAAAAGAATGGGATGAAATTAAAGTGAACACTCCAGAAGTTGCTGAACAAGAATTGGATGTTTTTTCCGATTTGATTTGGGAAAACGTATTGACAAACGCACAGTATTTAGAGCACTTTTCTAAAAATCATATTTTCTTATTTCATTGTCAAGACAATCATATTGATTCAATGGTAATTAAATCACTGGTTACAGATGTTGATTTTTTGCAAAAATCGGGAATGGAGTGGTTAAGTGATAATTTATTTACGGATACCGTTGAAATGCTTACTGGAAAAAAAGAGTATGACGAAGATAGAAACGCTTCAATATTCAATTTAATTAAGGAAGGTGCTATATTAAGTGACGGTCAATTGTATCTTCAAATTAATTCTATTATTCAATAGTTTTTTCTTTTTTAAATTCAAAATAAATGGCTATTTTAGTACGCGAAAAGAACTAAATAGCCATTACTTTTTTTATGGAAATTCAAATAAAAATTCAGCAATTACGAGAGGAGTTAAACCAACATAATCACAATTATTATGTGTTGGATCATCCAACTATTTCTGATTTTGAATTTGATTCGAAATTAAAGCAGCTTCAAGATCTTGAATTGCAGCATCCCGAATTTTTTGATGAAAATTCCCCAACACAACGCGTGGGTGGAGCTATTACTAAGAATTTCCAAACGGTAGTTCATGAAAACCGAATGTATTCTTTGGATAATTCCTATTCTAAAGAAGATTTGCAAGATTGGGAAACCAAAATTCAGAAGGTTTTAGGAAACGTGCCCTTGCAATATACTTGTGAGCTTAAATACGATGGCGCTTCCATTTCGATTACCTATCAAGATGGGAAACTGCTTAAAGCAGTTACTCGTGGTGATGGTTTTCAAGGAGATGATGTGACTAATAATATTAAAACTATTCGTTCGATTCCTTTGCAATTACAAGGTGATTACCCTTCAAAATTTGATATTCGTGGTGAGATCATTCTTCCGTTAGAGGGATTTGAAAAAATGAATCAGGAATTAATTGAAATCGGAGAACAACCCTTTTCAAACCCAAGAAATACCGCATCGGGAAGTTTAAAATTACAAGACAGTGCTGAGGTTGCCAAGCGTCCACTTGATTGCTTATTGTATTTTATTACGGGTAATAATTTACCTTTTCAAACCCAATATTCTGGATTGGAAGCTGCAAGAAACTGGGGATTTAAAGTCCCAAGTCAATCGAAGTTAGCTGCTAACTTAGACGAGGTTTTTGAATTTATAAATTACTGGGATGTGCACCGCCATGATTTACCCTATGAAACGGATGGTGTAGTAATAAAAGTTGATGATTTTAATTTGCAAAATGAATTAGGTTATACCGCAAAATCACCTCGTTGGGCTATTGCTTATAAATTTAAATCGGAGCAGGTAACCACTATATTAAATTCCATTTCATATCAAGTTGGAAGAACAGGTGCTATAACTCCAGTTGCAAATTTAGAGCCAGTTCAATTAGCGGGAACAATTGTAAAACGCGCTTCTTTGCATAATGCTGATCAAATAGAAAAATTAGATATTCGAGTTGGAGATACCGTTTTTGTGGAAAAAGGAGGGGAAATTATTCCGAAAATTATAGGAGTATCACAAAGAGGAAATCAGGCAGCGCCAACAAAATATATTACCCATTGCCCAGAATGTAATTCGGAGTTAACACGAAAAGAGGGCGAAGCCCAACATTATTGCCCAAATTATTATGGTTGTCCACCACAGATTATAGGTAGAATTCAGCATTATATTTCTAGAAAAGCCATGGATATTGAAGGCTTAGGAGGGGAAACTGTTTCCTTATTGTATGAAAACGGATTGGTAAAAGACTATTCCGATTTGTATGAATTAACGGTTGATCAAGTAATTCCATTGGAGCGAATGGCTCAAAAAAGTGCTGATAATTTGGTTAATGGAATTGAAAAATCAAAAGAAGTACCTTTTGAGCGCGTATTATTTGCACTCGGAATCCGCTATGTTGGAGAAACTGTAGCAAAGAAATTAGCCAAACATTATAAATCAATTATATCTTTAAGTCAGGCCTCGTTGATGGATTTAATTTTGGTTGACGAAATAGGCGATCGAATAGCTCAAAGTGTAATTGAGTTTTTTGAAAATCAAGATAACATAAAGATTATAGAAAGGTTGCAATCGTTTGGAGTACAATTTGAAATCATTGAAAAATTCAATCCAAATGCAACCGATAAATTAGTTGGAAAAACCTTTGTAGTTTCTGGAGTTTTTGAATTGTTCTCAAGAGATGATTTGAAAAAATCTATTGAGGATAATGGGGGTAAAGTAGGAAGTTCTATTTCGGCTAAAACCGACTATGTGGTAGCTGGAGATAATATGGGTCCGGCTAAATTGGAAAAAGCCAACCAATTAGGAATTCTGATAATTTCTGAACAAGATTTTGTAGAAATGATAAAAGGGTAACGCTTAGCGTTACCCTTTTTATTTAAATCAAAAAATAAATTAAATGACAATTGATTTTCCGTGGCTTGCTATTTCATTATCGGAAGTAAGATAAAAATCAATTCTACCTAAATTCAATCCGTAGCACCCTACTTGATTAATTAATACCTCTTTTCCTTCTAGGTTTTTCTCTATAACTGGTTTGTCAAGAAAGGTATGCGTATGTCCACCAATAATTAAATCGATGTCTTTCGTTTTTTTAGCAAGCATAAGATCGCATACTTTGTTTGGTTCTTCTTTGTAATTGTAGCCAATATGCGAGAGACATATAACTAAATCGCATTTGTTTTCGTGTTTTAAGATTCGAGCCATATCGGTAGCTGATTCTATAGGATCATTGTAAACGGTTTCTTTACTGTTTTTCTTGTCTACTAATCCTTGCAATTCAACGCCTAGACCAAAAATTCCAATTTTAACTCCGTCCACATGTTTAATTTGGTAGGGTTTTACACGGCCATCTAATACCGTATTTTGAAATCCATAATTGGAAACAAAATCAAATTTTGCATTGGGCATTTGAGCGAGTAAACCATCAATTCCGTTGTCAAAATCATGATTACCTAGGGTTACAACATCATAGCCCATCATATTCATTAATTTGAATTCCAATTCCCCACCGTAATAATTAAAATAGGGAGTTCCTTGAAAGATGTCTCCAGCGTCTAATAAAAGAAGATTAGGATTTTCTTTTCGGATGGTTTCAATAATGGCAGCTCTTTTGGCAACGCCTCCTAGGCCAGGATTTTTTGGATGATCAGCTGGAAACGGATCGATATAGCTGTGCACATCATTAGTATGAAGAATGGTAATGTGTTTTATTTTTTCACTTTTAAAACTACTTAAGGAGAAACTTGTTAATCCTAAAAAGGCAGAAGTTGCAGCTGTTTTTTGTATAAAATCTCTTCTTTTCATCGTTTTATTCTTTTGTGATTCTGATATTTTTATTCACTCTAATGGTATCAACATCTTTAAAATAATCAATCATGATATTTCTCAATTTGTAATCTAAATCATGTCGTTCCACATTATTTTTAAAGAAGGTCATGTTATCTCCACCATTAGATAAATAATCGGAAGTAACTACGTAATAAATTTTATTTTCTTCTAATGGTTTCCCTTGAATCAAAATATTGATAGGTTTGTTTTCTTTAGAAATGGTAAAAGTCATTCCTGATAAGGGATGCGGCTTTTTTTCTGAAATTATATAATTTGCAATAGCAATAATTTGTTCTTGTTTTAAGCCTACAACTACGGCACTATTTTCAAAAGGCATTACTTCATAAGCATTTCTAGCAGTAACATCTCCTTTCGGAATTATAGTTCTAATTCCACCATGGTTTAGAAAACAAACATCAATGTTTTTATTTTCTCTTTTTAGAAAAATCGGATTGCTTTTTTCTAAAGTAATATCCGCAAGAAAACAACCAATAATTGTTTGCCATTCTCCTTTTGTCTTATCTAAAGTTTCAGGGCTATAAGCTAATACTTCGCTTAATTCTTTATCAATATGCTCTTTATAAGGTTTTATGTAATTCTCAATTTCAGGTATACCACTTTGTTCTTTACTAACGCTTATTTTTTTTCCTTCAATTTTAGAAACATAAAAGGGGTGACTTGAGCAAGAAATTAATAATGTAAATGTTAATAATAAAACAAAATGTTTTATTTCATCGTTATAGTTTTTTAGTTTTACCATAATTTACAACTAAAATAAGTTAAATTTGTAATCTTGTAAAAGTACTATGTTTTGAATAAAATAAAGGAATATTGGGCAAAAAAAATCGTTAAGAAAAAGTTACTAAACGTGAAGCAATTAGATTCAAATTCTTTTGTAAAAAAGGTTGGGATTGTAATTGATGAGTCTTATTTTTCTGATAAAGAAGCCTTAATTGCTGAATTAATTCAAAATGGTATAGAAGCAGAAAATGTTTCGATCTTAATTTTTAAGGATGTAATCAAGAAAAATGAAAATA
Source organism: Flavobacteriaceae bacterium (assembly GCA_947453195.1). Taxonomy (GTDB): domain Bacteria; phylum Bacteroidota; class Bacteroidia; order Flavobacteriales; family Flavobacteriaceae; genus Flavobacterium. The sequence continues at coordinate 41,487 of CANGFO010000006.1, read as the reverse complement.
TTGATTCTCCTTTTTTTTCATACAGAGACATAAGTTGGTCCGGATTGATAGAAAAAAGTGACGTTGTAGCATTTATTGAATTAGAATTTGACTTGCTAATAAGTTATTATGATATTGAAAAAGCAGGATTGTTACAAACTACAAATCATTCAAAAGCAAAATTTAAAGTAGGATTTTCTAGTATTGATAAGCGTTTAAATCATTTTATGATTGATACCAATGCCGAAAATTATAGAGTTTTCATTACCGAATTATTTAAATATTTAAAAATATTAAACAAAATATAACATGCAAGCATTAATAGGAACTGGTGTTGCGCTTGTAACTCCATTTAAAAAAGATTTTTCTGTAGATACAGAAGCATTAACTAGAATAGTAAATTTTCAAATTGACAATGGGATTAATTACCTTGTAGTTCTTGGTACAACAGCCGAAAACGCTACATTAAGTCAAGAGGAAAAAGAATTGGTGATTCAAACCGTAATTGCCGCTAATGACAAAAGACTTCCTTTGGTTCTTGGGGTAGGAGGAAACAACACGCACAAACTTGTAGAAGAATTAAAAACAAGAGATTTTTCTGATTTTGTGGCTGTTTTATCGGTATCACCGTATTATAATAAACCCACACAAGAGGGTATTTATCAGCATTTTAAAGCTATTGCCGAAGCCTCGCCTATACCAGTTATTTTATATAATGTACCCGGCAGAACAGCTTGCAATATGCTTCCTTCAACGGTGATTCGATTGGCAAATGATTTCAAAAATATTATTGGAATCAAAGAGGCAGCTGGAGATATGGTTCAGGCAATGAAATTAATTCAAAGTAAGCCAGAAGGATTCTTGGTGATTTCGGGCGATGATATGATTACTTTACCAATGGTTTTGGCCGGAGGTAGTGGTGTTATTTCTGTTATTGGAGAAGGATTTCCAAAACAGTTTTCTGATATGGTTCGACTGGGATTAGATCGAAAAGTGGATGAAGCCTACAAAATCCATTACCAACTTGCAGATGCTATTGATATGATTTTTGAACAAGGAAATCCTGCAGGGATCAAAGAGGTTCATAAACTGCTTGGTTTGTCTGAAAACACACTTCGTTTACCCTTGGTAAATGTAAATTCTGATTTATCGAATAGAATTTCAAATTTCATAACGAATAATCAGTAATCATTTGAAATAAAACAATAAAAAAATCTTTTATTGTAACTAATTATTAACTAATTTTGCAGTTCGTTTTTTGGAGCCTAAAAAATGCTTTTAAAAATTACGAAATCCATTTAAGAAAAAAAATGAAAAAAATAATTTCTCTTATTGTATTGGTTGTTTTTATTTCGTCATGTAGCGAATATCAAAAAGCATTAAAATCAGAAGACATTGCAGTTAAATATAATGTTTCTGTTAAAATGTATGATAAAGCGAAATACGAAAAGGCAATTCGTTTGTTTGAACAAATTGCTCCTTCATATAAGGGTAAGCCTCAGGCAGAGAAATTGTTTTACATGTATTCACAAGCGTATTACAAAACAGAGCAATATTATTTAGCAGGTTATCAGTTTGAAAGTTTTGCTTCTAGCTATCCAAAAAGTGAAAAGCAAGAAGAAGCTCTTTTTCTTGGTGCCAAATGTTTTACCAAATTATCGCCAATGTATAGTTTAGATCAAACCGATACTGATAAAGCGGTTGATAAACTTCAAAACTTTATTGATACCTATCCAAATTCCACGTATATGCCAGAAGCAAATACAATGGTTAAAGAGATGCGAAACAAAATAGAGAAAAAAGCATTTGAAAACGCGAAACAATACAATACTATTTCAGATTATAAAGCGGCACAAATTGCGTTTGATAATTTCATTTCTGATTTTCCAGGAACAATATACAAAGAAGATGCCTTATTTTATAAATTTGATTCTGCATATAAATTGGCAATTAATAGTATTCCGTCAAAAATGGAAGAAAGATTACGAAGTGCAAAATCGGCTTATGCAAGTTTAAATAAGTTTAAAGCAGATACCAAATACAAAACTAAAGCTGATGAAATGTTAGCTAAAATTGACAAAGATTTACAACAATTTTCTAAATAAGATATCCATGGATTTAAAGAAAACTAATGCGCCAGTGAATACAATTACCTACAATAAGAATGTTATTGAAGAGCCAACAGGTAATGTATATGAGGCGATAACTATTATTGCTAAAAGATCTAATCAAATTAATTCTGAAATTAAAAAAGAACTAATTGAAAAATTAGAGGAGTTTGCAACTTATAATGATAGCTTGGAAGAGGTTTTTGAAAACAAAGAACAAATTGAAGTTTCAAAATTCTATGAAAAACTTCCTAAGCCACATGCACTTGCAGTGCAAGAATGGTTAGACGGAAAGATTTATTATAAAGAATAAACAAACCAATAGCGAGCTATGTCTGTATTAAGGGGTAAAAAAATTATACTAGGAATATCTGGTGGAATTGCCGCTTATAAAACAGCAAATTTAGTTCGATTATTTATAAAAGCAGGTGCTCATGTCCAAGTGATTATGACACCTGCTTCTTTAGATTTTATTACCCCCTTAACGCTTGCAACACTATCTAAAAACCCAGTTTATTCTACTTTTTTTGATGAAGAAAACGGTTTTAAATGGAATAACCATGTCGATTTAGGACTCTGGGGAGATTTAATGGTAATTGCACCCGCAACTGCCAATACGTTGTCTAAAATGGCAAATGGAACGTGCGATAATTTGGTGTTGGCTACTTATTTATCTGCTAAATGTCCGGTTTATTTTGCTCCAGCGATGGATTTAGATATGTATAAACATCCCTCAACCCTCCAAACTTTTTCAACATTGACTCAATTTGGAAATGTTATGATTCCTGCTGAAAGTGGAGAATTAGCAAGCGGTTTGAGTGGTGAAGGAAGAATGGCAGAACCCGAAAACATTGTAGCTTTTTTAGAAGCTGATTTATCGAAGAATTTGCCTTTAAAAGGAAAAAAAATATTAATTACTGCTGGCCCTACATACGAAGCGATAGATCCTGTGCGTTTTATTGGTAATCATTCTTCTGGAAAAATGGGTTATGATTTAGCAAATGAGGCTGCAAATCTTGGTGCAGAAGTGGTTTTAGTTTCTGGCCCAACAAATCTCAAAGTAACAAATGATTCTATTGAAGTAATTCATGTAGTTTCTGCAAAAGAAATGTACGATGCCTGCATGTCTCAATATGAAATTATGGATGTGCTAATTGCTGCAGCTGCTGTTGCAGATTATAAACCAAAAACGAGTGCCAAACAAAAAATTAAAAAATCGGAAGAAGTTTTTTCTTTAGAACTTGAAAAAACCAAAGATATATTGGCAACTCTAGGGCAATTGAAGACAAAACAATATCTTGTAGGTTTCGCATTAGAAACTGAAAATGAAATTGAAAATGCAAAGTTGAAAATTCAGAAAAAAAACTTAGATTTGATAGTTCTAAATTCGCTTCAGGATGCTGGTGCAGGATTTGGAGGTTCAACCAATAAGGTGACCTTTATTGATAGTGATTTCAATATTGAGCCAAAAGAATTAAAGTTGAAGGAAGAAGTGGCTAAAGACATTTTGAATAAAGTAATAAAACATTATCATGCGTAAAATTTTCAGTTTTCTTTTTATTTGTTTTTTTACAGTTGCTCATTCACAAGAGTTAAACTGTAAAGTGATTGTTAATTATGATAAAATTACGAATACCAACAACCAAATATTCAAGAGTTTAGAGACTTCCTTAAATGAGTTTGTGAATAAAACAGCATGGACAGAAAAAACATATAAACCTAATGAGAGAATTAATTGCTCTATGTTTATTACTCTAAATTCGTATGACTCCAATAATTTTGAGGCTACTATTCAAGTTCAAAGTTCTAGACCGGTTTATAATTCAAGTTTTACAACACCAGTATTAAATATTAATGATAATGATTTTAATTTTCAGTATGTAGAATTTCAAAATTTGTTTTATAGTCCAAATAGTTATGAATCAAATTTGATATCTACAATTGCATTTTACAGTTATATTATACTAGGTGCAGATGCTGAAACTTTTGATCTTGACAGTGGGGTTGATTACTTTCAATCGGCTCAGCAAATACTTAATCTTGCTGCCCCAACTGGAGGAGCAGGATGGTCACAAACTAATAAAACCAATAATCGGTATTATTTAGTAAACGACTTTTTATCTACAACATTCAAGCCTATTAGAGAGGTAATGTTTCAATATCATTTTAATGGTTTGGACATGATGCATAAAGATTTAAAAACTTCTAAAGAAGCGATATTAAGTTCTTTTAATTCATTAAGTGCATTACATGAAATTAGACCCAATGCCTATTTAACAAGAATCTTTTTTGATGCTAAAGCAGATGAAATAGTTTCAATTTTCACTGCAGGACCAAGTGTGCCATTAGATGGTTTGGTGGATGAATTATCAAGAATTTCCCCTACAAATTCTTCAAAATGGGCTAATATTAAATAGGAAATCAATTTATGATAGTATCCTTATCCATTGAAAATTTTGCTTTGATTGAAAAATTATCCGTCCGGTTTTCTGATGGATTTTCAGTTATTACAGGAGAAACAGGAGCTGGAAAATCTATTTTATTAGGTGCTTTAGGATTGGTCTTAGGAAAAAGAGCCGATTTGTCTTCGCTAAAAAACAAAGAAGAAAAATGCATAATTGAAGCTCATTTTAAAATTAGCAATTACAACCTTCAAGATTTTTTTACTACAAATGATTTAGATTATGAGGAGGAAACAATAATACGAAGAGAAATTCTACCTTCAGGAAAGTCAAGAGCTTTTATCAATGATACTCCAGTTAATTTAAACGAATTACAAGAATTAAGTAATTATTTAATTGACATTCATTCGCAGCATCAAACGCAAGAACTTTCTGATGATTTAGTTCAATTTCAAATAATTGACTCCGTTGCCTCTAATGCAGATGTTTTAAAAGAGTATGCTCTAAAATTAAAAGAGTATAAAAAACTTAATTCTGATATTAAATCTAAAAAAGAATTGTTACTTTCTTTAGCAAAAGAGCAGGAGTATAATTCGTTTTTATTAGAAGAATTACTTTCTGCGAAATTAAAATCTGGTGAACAAGAATTACTTGAATCTCAATTTGAAAAACTGAATAATGTTGAGTTAATTAATGAGAATTTAGCGCGTATCTCTTCGCTTTCCAATCAAGAGCAATATGGAGTAATTCAAAATCTTAAAGACATTAAAGTGGCTATTCAAAAAATAGCTTCTTATTCTCAAGATTTTAGCGGTTTAAGTGATCGAATTTCAAGCTTATTAATAGAATTTGATGATATTGATAAGGAGATAACTGAGTTGGCAGAAACTATTAGTTCAGATCCAGAAGCGCTTCAAATTCTAAATGAAAAATTACAATTAATTTATTCCTTACAAAAGAAACATCAAGTAAATACTGTTGAGGAGCTGCTTGAAATTCAAAATGAATTAGATGTAAAAGTTATTTCTTCAGTTACATTAGAATCGGAAATAAATGCTTTAGAACTTCAAATAAAAAATACTGAAATAGTATTAAATGATTTAGCTACTCTATTACATAAAAATAGAATTGCAACATTACCTATTTTAACTAGTAAATTAGAAGCTATATTAGCCACTCTCGGAATGGTTAACGCACGGTTTGATATTCAGATTAGTCAAAAAGAGACCTATTTTAACAATGGCAGAGATGAAATACAATTTTTGTTTTCGGCAAATAAAGGATCTGATTTTGGTTTGTTGAAAAAGGTTGCCTCGGGAGGGGAGATGTCTCGAATAATGTTGGCGGTTAAATCAATTTTATCTGAATATTCAAAGCTTCCAACCATAATTTTTGATGAGATCGATACAGGTGTATCGGGTGAAATAGCGCATAAGATGGGAGATATTTTGAAACACATGAGTGAAAACATGCAAGTTTTTGCCATCACCCATTTGCCTCAAATTGCAGGAAAAGGAAAGGAGCACATTAAAGTTTATAAAGCTATTAAAGACAATCAAACTTTGTCAGAATTAAAATTACTTACTAAAGATGAACGGGTTATGGAAATTGCTCAAATGCTATCCGGCTCTAACGTAACCGAGACCGCATTAAATCATGCTAAGGAATTGCTTAACTAAAAAATAGAATTATATTTGTTTGCTGTTTTTGGTGTGAATTACAACGGCAAATTTTAAACAAGAAATTATTCAAATTATGATTATAGAACCAAGAATGCGTGGCTTTATTTGTTTGACAGCACATCCAAAGGGTTGTGAACAAAATGTAAAAAAACAAATTGAATATGTAAAATCTAAAGGACCAATTGATGGTGCTAAAAGAGTATTGGTTGTAGGTGCTTCCACAGGATTTGGATTAGCCTCAAGAATTTCAAGTGCTTTTGGTTGTGGTGCTTCTACGATTGGTGTATTTTTTGAAAAACCACCAACTGAAGGTAAAACTGCTTCTCCGGGTTGGTATAATTCTGCAGCTTTTGAAAATGAAGCGCACAATGCAGGACTTTATGCAAAAAGTATTAATGGTGATGCATTTTCTAAAGAAGTTAAGCAACAAGTTATTGATACTATAAAAGAAGATTTAGGTCAAATTGATTTGGTGATTTATAGTTTGGCTTCTCCAGTGCGTATGCATCCAGATACTGGAGTTTTACATCGTTCAACCTTGAAACCAATTGGAGGAACTTTTACAAATAAAACGGTTGATTTTCATACTGGTAATGTAACTCAAGTTTCAATTGAACCTGCTAATCAGGAAGATATAGATAATACCGTTGTCGTAATGGGTGGTGAAGATTGGGCTATATGGATGCATGATCTAAAAGAAGCTAATTTGTTAGCTCCAGGAGCAACTACTATTGCTTACTCATATATTGGGCCGGCAGTTACTGAAGCGGTTTATAGAAAAGGAACTATTGGTAGAGCAAAAGATCATTTGGAAGCAACTGCGTTTACTATTACTGATTCATTAAAAGAATTAAATGGAAAAGCATATGTTTCTGTAAATAAAGCATTGGTAACTCAAGCAAGTTCTGCTATTCCGGTTATTCCTTTATACATTTCATTATTGTATAAAATAATGAAAGCTGAAGGAATTCACGAAGGATGTATTGAGCAAATTCAGCGATTATACAGTCAGCGATTGTATACTGGAAAAGACGTCCCTATCGATTCTGAAGGTAGAATTAGAATAGATGATTGGGAAATGCGCGACGATGTTCAAGCAAAGGTTTCTGAATTATGGACTAAAGCTACTACAGAAAACCTTTCAGAAATAGGTGATTTACCCGGGTACAAGCAAGACTTTTTAAATTTATTTGGTTTTGGTTTTGATGGTGTAAATTACGATGCTGAAGCAGATGAAATGGTTATGGTTTCTAGTATTAAATAGAATATAAAACTTTATACATATTCTAAATAAGTTACTTATTTATATAAAAAAAGCTTAGATAAATTCAGTCTAAGCTTTTTTTTGTACTTTTGATTTATAAATTATAAATTAAAAAAAAATGAAGAAAATTACTTTTTTATGGGTCTTCATTCTGATGGTTGTTAATGTGAGTTTTGCTCAGCAAGTTTCGCTTTATTCCTTTTCAGAATCAACAGATACTTACAATCCTGTGAATGGAACTGATGTTACAGCTACTGGAGATGATGGAAGTCAAAACGGAATTCCAATCGGCTTTACCTTTAATTTTGAAGGTGTAGATTACACCACTTTTAGTGTTAACACTAATGGTTTTATAAATTTAGGTGGTACTATAGGGTCAGGATCTTATATGAATTCATTATCAAATGCATGTAGTTTTAATCCGTTAATAGGTGCTTTTTGGGATGATAACAACAGAGGTACAGGAAGTATTCAATATACTGTATCGGGTAGTGCTCCAAATCAAATATTAGAAATTGGATGGGATAATGTAAATGTTGGAGGAAGTGGTTCTACAAGTTCTTCTGCTTTTGCTAGTTTCAAAATTGTGTTGCACCAAACAAGTAATGATATTGATTTTATTTATAATTCTACAATGGATGCTGCAGGAACTTTATCTGCATCTATAGGTTTGAATGGAGCTAATTCTTTTTTAAGTGTTACACCTGGGGCTGGTGCTACAGCTTCGGCTTCTGGTACTTTAGCAAATAATTCAATTGCAAGTACTGCAGATTTAACAGGTGTAAAATATACGTTTTCTCCACCACCACCATGTAATGGGTTACCAATGCCGGGTGATACGGTTTCTCCTGTAACTTCAATTTGTGTTGGAATTCCTTTTAATTTAAGTTTACAAAATAATTTAGGTTCTGGAATAACTTATCAATGGAAAGTATCTCCAAGTGGTGCTGCAAATTCTTACGTAAATGCACCTGGAAATTCTACTTCTAATATATATACTGCGACACAATCTGCAGTTACTTACTATAAATGCGTAGTGACTTGTACAAATTCTGGGTTAACTTTTTCAAGTAATCCAGTAATGGTTGATTTAAATGATCCATTAACTTGTTATTGTACTCCAGTATATACTACAGGAATTACTTATGGAGATATGATTTCAAATATTGAAATTACAAATACCACTTTATCAAACAGTACAGGTACTGACACTTCAGGAACTTCTTATACACATTTCACAGGACAGCCTAATTACACAGCTATTTTACAAGCTGGGTCAAATTATAACGTTAATGTAACTGTAGGTACTTTCGGATCACAAAATGTTGCAGTATGGATTGATTACAATGATGATGGAGTATTTGACACCACTGAAAGAGTTGGTTATTCTACTGCTTATATTGCAGCTAATGGAACTGCTACTTTTCCAATTGTATTGTCTTGCAGTCCTCCGCTTGGATTACATAGAATGCGAGTAAGAGATGTTTATTCAACAGCTGGAGATATGATTGATCCATGTTCATCATATGGTTATGGTGAAACGGAAGATTATGATGTTACAATTTCTGCAGCAGCGCCCTGTCCTCAACCTTCAGGTATAGCGGTTACAAATATTTCTGCATTTTCAGCATTGTTATCTTGGAATACAGGTTGTACAGAAACTATGTGGGATGTTCATGTTACTAGTGCAGGAGGAGGAGAACCAGTTGGATCACCTTCAGATTCAAATGCTACAAGCCCATATGTGCTAAATAACTTAAATCCAGAAACAGTTTATGATGTTTATGTTAGAGCAAACTGTCAAGGAAATGGATTTAGTGTTTGGACAGGACCATTTACTTTTACTACTACAGCCATTCCACCTTCAAATGATGATTGTGTAAATTCATTAGCATTAACAGTAAATCCAGATTTAAATTGCGGTATTGTTACATCAGGAACAATTAACGCAGCTTCACCGTCAAATATCTTTGATACAACTTGTTTTGGTGATCCTAATGATGATGTTTGGTTCTCATTCGAAGCAACTCAAACTGCGCACCAAATTAGTTTAATAAATGTTGTTGGAACAACTACTGATTTATTCCATTCTTTATGGACTGGACCAGATTGTGATAATTTAACTCTTGTGCCAAATACCTGTTCAGATCCAAACGTAAGTGTTCCTTCTGGATTAGTAGTAGGACAAACTTATTACGTAAGAGTTTATTCGTATAGCTCAACTCCAGAAATTACAACATTTGATGTTTGTGTTGGTACATTGCCTCCTCCTCCTTCAAATGATGAATGCTCTAATCCAGATACTTTAGTTGTAGGTGGTGTGTTTGCTGACAATGAAGCTGTCGGTTCTAACGAATGGGCAACTAATTCTAATCCACCAGCACCAGGATGTGCTTCTTTTAGTGGTGGAGATGTTTGGTATCAATTAGTAGTTCCTGCATCGGGAAGTTTGACAATTGAGACCAATAATGACACTGCAAATGGAAGTGCGATTTTAGATACTGGAATGGCGGTTTACAGTGGAGATTGTTCCAATTTATTCCTAGAAGCATGTGATGATGACTCTAGTGCTGATGGAATGTTTTCATTAATTACATTGTCAAATTTGAATCCTGGTGATTCTTTATATGTAAATGTTTGGGAATATGGTAATGATGTTATGGGAACCTTTAGAATTTCTGCTTTTGATGCTTCTTTAGCTAATTCAAGTTTTAGTAATTCAACCTTTACATTCTATCCTAATCCAGTTAAAGATGTTTTAAATATTTCAAATTCTGAGAATATTTCTAAAGTACAAGTAATTAATTTACTAGGACAAGAAATGTTAGTTAAAACTATAGATGATAATAAAGGGCAGATTGATATGTCTAGATTAACTACTGGAACTTATCTAGTTAAAATCACATCAGATAAATTAGTCAAAACTATTAAAGTGATTAAAGAGTAAGTTTACTTTTTTAAATTATATTAAAAGTCCTGCTTATGCAGGACTTTTCTTTTATAGAAATAGTATATTTGTTAAAATTTTTTTCAAATGTATTTTTCCATTATTATTCCTGTATATAACAGACCTGAAGAAGTAAATGAACTATTAGAAAGTTTGTTGAAATCAACATATAAAGAAAACTACGAAATTGTAATTGTAGAAGATGGGTCTACTGTTTCTAGTGAAGAAGTGGTTGCTAAATTTTCTGACAAATTAAATATTACCTATTACTTTAAGGAAAATTCAGGGCCAGGTGATTCTAGAAATTATGGAATGCATAAGGCAAAAGGCGACTATTTTATCATTTTTGATTCTGATTGTATCATTCCTGAAAACTATTTACAAGAAGTTGAAAAAGAATTAAAATCCAATTATGTCGATTGTTTTGGAGGACCTGATGCCGCTTTGGATTCTTTTTCAAATATTCAAAAGGCAATTAATTTTGCTATGACATCCACACTTACTACTGGTGGAATAAGAGGAGGTTCAGAAAAAATCAGCAAATTTCAACCTAGAAGTTTCAATATGGGAATTTCTAAAAAAGCATTTATCGATTCAAAAGGGTTTGGAAACATTCATCCTGGTGAAGACCCTGATTTATCTATTCGATTATGGAAATTAGGTTATGATACCCGATTGTTCTCTAGTGCATTTGTTTATCATAAAAGAAGAATTGATTGGGAAAAATTTAGTTTACAAGTTTCAAAATTTGGTAAGGCAAGACCAATTTTAAATTCATGGTATCCAGAGTATAGTAAAATTACTTTTTGGTTTCCAACTTTTTTTGTTATTGGATTAATAGCTTCTTTTGTGTTAATCTTTGCACTTTTCGATTGGGCACTAAAACTCTATTTTTTATATTTTCTAACAATTTTTATTGTTTCTAGTGTTCAAAATAAAAATCTGTTAATTGGTCTTTTATCTGTAGTTGCAGTATGGAAACAATTTTTTGGATATGGTTTCGGATTTATGACCTCTTATTTTAAAATCCATTTTTTACGTCAACAACCTCAAATTGCATTTCCGGAATTATTTTTTAAAGTAAATACGACTATCAATAATTTTGATAAGCCAAAGGTGGTCTTAGATAAAGAAGAAAAAGTAAATTCAATAAAAGCTGAAAAAGTAATTGCAGAAGATAGGATGCCCAAAATCATTGGATTAACCGGCGGTATTGGTAGCGGAAAAACATCTGTTGCCAATTATATTCAATCTAAAGGAATTCCTGTTTATATTTCTGATCTGGAAGCCAAAAAAGTTATGGAATTACCTGAGGTCATTACTGAAATTGAATCCAATTTTGGCGAAAGTATTATTACTGAAAATAGAACCTTAGATAGAGAAAAATTGGCATCAATTGTCTTTAATGATCAAGATAAATTAAAATTACTTAACTCAATTGTGCATCCTGCTGTAAAAAATAATTTTGAGCGATGGGTTGTAAAACACAAAAATTATTCGTATCTTGTTAAAGAGGCTGCAGTACTTTTTGAGAGTGGAAGCTATAAAGATTGTGCTGCAGTGATTACGATATGCGCACCTATTGAGACTCGAATTGAAAGAGTCATTCAAAGAGATAATACTACTAGAGAAAAAGTACAACAACGAATTAATAATCAGCTTACCGATGAGCAACGTATTGCAAAAAGTCAGTATGTGATTAATAATGAAGATTTTGATCAGACTAAAATTCAAATAGATAATTTGCTTAATTCATTGAAAAATATACAATAAAAGCAGTCAATGTTAATGTTTGGTTAATACATTAACAGCATAAATGTTAAAATTATAAATTTGAATGATGAATAAGTTTGTTTTTAGATTATTAGTCTTGTTGATGAGTTTATCCTTGATGGGGATAATTTTAGTACAAGTTTATTGGTTTCACACCTCACTAGAAAACAACGAAGAGCAATTCCGATTTCATGTAAAGCAGGTCTTAGGAAACGTTTCTAAAAAATTGCAAAAACAAGAAGAGTATTCCTTTTATAGTAAATATAAAAAACTGAAGGATAGTACCGGCAAAGTACCTTTAAAAAATGATTTGTTAGAGTATGGTTATTACCAAAGAAACGCTAAAACTAATCAAACTATAATCTATTCAAATAGTATTCTGTCAGAAGATTACGACATATTTTCAACGTTCTTTGATAAAAAAGCAGATAGCATAAAAATTAAAAGTTATACTGCGAAGCGTAAAACCGAAATTTTCAATAACAATTCTATTGATAATTCTCAAATTCAAAACAAAATTACACCTGATGTAACAATTGAAAAATCAGGAAGTATAGATATTTTAGAAAGCGCCCAGTTTGAAATTGCCTATAAAGATATAGCAGCCAATTTTTCTATTCAGGATAGGGTTTCTAAAGAGATGCTGCAAAAATTGTTAGAAAATGAATTAACTGAGTATGGTGTAAAAACACCCTTTGAATTTGATGTATACAGCAATGGATTGGCTACTAAAATAAAGTCGGATCATTTTACTTACGATAATTATGCCACTTATTCCATTCCAATATTTATTGATAATGAAGGGAATAATAAATATGCATTGCTTGTAACCTTTCCTCAGAAGAAAAAGTTTTTGTTTTCAGAGATATTAGGGATTACCTTATTATCGGTGATTTTTACCTTAATAATAATTATTGCCTATGCCAATGCTTTGCATCAGTTAATTAAGCAGCGACAGATATCTGAAATCAAAACCGATTTCATTAACAACATGACCCACGAGTTTAAAACACCTATTGCCACCATTAATTTAGCTTTAGATGCCATAAAAAACCCTAAAGTTATTGATAATAAGGAAATGATATTACGCTATTTGCAAATGATTAGAGATGAAAATAAGCGAATGCATGCTCAAGTAGAAAACGTTCTTAGAATATCCAAATTAGATAAAAAAGAATTGGATATAAGTAAAGAAAATCAAAATGTTCAAGATATTGTTGAAACGGCAATTGACCATGTTCATTTAATTATTGAAGATCGTAATGGTAGTATTTCAACGCATTTTGGTGCTACTAGAACTACTGTATTATTAAATGAAATGCATTTTACAAACGTGTTGGTTAACATTTTAGACAACGCTATAAAATATTCTCCAGAAAATCCTGTTATAGCTATTTATACGGAGAATGTGAATGATTTTATCTTGATAAAGATAAAAGACCAAGGTGCCGGAATGACGAAAGCGGCTCAAAAAAGAATTTTCGAAAAATTCTACAGAGAGCATACCGGCGATTTACATAATGTGAAGGGTCATGGATTAGGCCTTGCCTATGTAAAAAGAATTGTACAAGACCATGACGGTCAAATTTTCGTGGAAAGCGAAAAAGGAAAAGGAAGCACGTTTATTATTAAATTACCATTAATAAATTAAAAATTATGGAAGCAGAAAACAAAAAAATATTATTAGTTGAAGACGACCAAAACTTTGGCGCAATACTAAAAGACTATTTAATGCTAAATGACTTTGATGTTACTTTAGCAAAGAATGGTATGGAAGGTTTTGAAAAGTTCAAGAAAGATACCTACGATTTGTGTATCTTGGATGTAATGATGCCATACAAAGATGGGTATACTTTAGCGAAAGAAATTCGTGAAAAAAACAAAGAAGTGCCTATCGTTTTTCTTACTGCAAAAACCATGAAAGAAGACGTTCTTAAAGGATATAAAGTTGGTGCTGATGATTACCTTAATAAGCCTTTCGACTCCGAAGTTTTGTTGATGAAAATCAAAGCAATCATGCAACGTAAATCTGCCGAAGCAAAGCCAGAAAATGTACAATTCGAATTTCAAATTGGTAAATTCCATTTAAATTCTAAACTTCGTTTTCTTAACTTCCCAGGAAATGAGCCAATTAAATTGTCTCCAAAAGAAAATGAATTACTTAAAATGCTTGCCATTTATGTAGAAGATTTGATGCCAAGAGAGTTGGCACTTACCAAAATTTGGAGAGATGATAATTACTTCACTTCTAGAAGTATGGACGTATATATCGCCAAGTTACGTAAATATCTGAAAGAAGATCCAAACGTTGAAATTCTTAACATTCACGGTGAAGGATTTAGATTGGTCGTGAAAAAATAAATTAAGAAACTCCAAGAAATTGGAGTTTTTTTTTGTCGTTATTTGAAGCTAATCCAGCTATCCATTGCAAGTTTGCTTCGCAAAGCTTTTCATTGCTATCTGGGCTAGGGGATTAGTATAGATTGAAATCCTGAATTAATATTCAAGTTCCAATGCAAAGCAGGTTTTCCCTTCTTTGCTAATTGAAAAAGTTTTGTGATTTCTATTTATTTCAATTGCCTCAAGATAGGATACTTCTTTTAAGTAATTCATATCCATACTTTTAATTTTCTTTTTAAGGAGCAGTTCTGGTTCGAAGCAATCCAAACACCATTCTAAATATTTCACACTATTTGCATGATTTACAATATCTAAATCCGATAATTGTACAACCCGTTGTTGTATTAAGTCAAATTCTTGAGCAATATTAATTTTAGAAAATCCTTTTTCAACAGCTTTTATATCTGGGTAAATTTCAAAATGCTCGTGCGGTAAAGCTAAGTTTTCAGGTCTGCGGGTGTTCGTGTTAAATACCGCCCAAAAGGTTTCGCATCCCACCATTTTTTCATCTCCAATATAAAGTTCAAGGCAACGAGTAGAACGCGAATTTTCAAGTGAATTGATCCAAGTTTTTACCGTCACTTTATCCTTCCATTTTGGCAAACGATTAATTTCAATTCTCATTTTACTCAACACCCATGCTTGATCATGTGCTTGCATGTCACTAAAACTAATTCCACCGAGTTCCGAATGTATGGCAGCAGTAAGCTGAAATAAATTACATAATTCAGTGTATTTTAAATACCCATTTGGATAGCATTGCAAAAAATTAATTTCCCAATCTTTTGTAAGTATCGAAGTGAAGTAGGATGCTATTGGCATTTTTGTATGAAATTTTCTATGTAATTAGTGATCTCTTTTCTATCGGTTAAATAATCAAACCATTCAGCTTTTTCTGTTCTTTTAAACCATGTCAATTGCCTTTTAGAAAAGCGTCTGGTGTTTTTCTTGATTTCTTCAATGGCGAAATCTAAAGTATTTTCTCCTTCAAAATAATCAAACAATTCTCTATAACCAACTGTTTGCAAAGCATTCAGTTCTTTATTAGCAACAAGTTTTTCAACTTCTAAAAGCAATCCTTCCTTCATCATGACATCAACTCTTTGGTTGATTCTGCTGTACATAATTTCCCTGTTGGCTTCTAAGCCAATTACAATAGGAGTGAAGTTTCTGGTGTTTTCTTTTTTATTTATAAACGAAGAATACGGCTTTTCTGTTCCCAGACACACTTCTGCAAAACGCATCATTCGATGTGGATTTTGAAGTGTTTGCGGATTGGTTTCTAATAAAAAAGTATAATATTCAGCATCCAATTTTTTCAATATATTTTGAAGGTATTCTAAACCTTTTTCTTCATAATCAGATCTAACTTTCTCACGGATTTCTATAGCTATGTCCGGAAAGGTATCCAATCCTTTTAAAACCGCATCTACATACAAACCAGAGCCTCCAACAAAGATTTGAATGTTATTTTTTAAGAATAATTCATCTAATTTAATCAAAGCTTCTTTTTCAAAATCACCAACCGTATAATTTTCAAAAATTGATTTATTTTGAATAAAATGATGTTGCGCAGCTGCCAATTCTAGATCACTAGGAACCGCGGTGCCAATTTTCATTTCTTTATAAAACTGCCGACTGTCACAAGAAATTATTTCACAACCAAAATGGTTAGCCAAGGCAATACTTAATGCAGTTTTGCCTATTGCTGTTGGGCCAATAATGGTAATTAAATAATTCTTTGAATTCATTAGAAATTAATAATTTTTAATACTTTGTTTTTTCTTAAATAACCTTGAATAATAGTGCGAGTTTCTCGGTTATTTTGCATTGGAATTAAGATGTTTTTAAAAACCTCCATATTGGTAATTTGATAATTTAAATCAAAAAAACAATAGCCTTTATATATCCCGTTTTCGATTAATACAGCGCTTCTTTCATTTATTTTTCTTCCACGATCTACAATGATACGATTTTGATTATTAAAGCTCATTTCATTTAGAAATTCTTCAACTCTTTCATTATAAACTTCAGGTGTTTCTTTCCCAAGACAGGCGCCATTGCATTCATTTATTTTATGCTGAAAACAACCATTTTGGGTTTCATACAATCCGTTCAATTTCTGACATAAATTATACTTTTCGGTGATTCTAAACAAAGAATTTTTTCCTTCTTGTAAAGTGGTGTAAGCGGTTATTTCTTTTTTTCTACCGTCTGCTTTTTGAAGTATTAAATTCAAATACCCTTTATCATCAAGCACTTCATACAAAGCCCACTGAAAAATACTTTTTCGTTGCGCTCTGTTATGAATGGGTTTATTGATTTTAATTTCTTCGCTTTCTTTTAAAAGTGCTACGAGTTCACTTCCAGTTTCTTCATAGGTTACTGTAAATACTTGCGCCTGTATTTTTTTGCTCTTATTATTTTTACCTGTAAAATGTTGGTTAACTCGTTTCTTAATATTTTTACTTTTTCCGATATAAATTAAATCTCCCTTTTCATTATGGATATAATAAATTCCGGTTTTATTTGGTAAGCTTTCTACGATATCCAATAGTTTTGGAGAAAGTCCGCTTTTAATTTCAGCCTTGATTAATCCAATTACTATTTCTTTTTCCGAATCTTTGGCTAATAATAATTGAAATAATTTAACGGTAGCCAAAGCATCTCCGCTGGCACGATGCCTGTCTGACATAGGAATACCTAATGCACGAACCAATTTACCTAAGCTATAAGAGGGTTGTTCTGGAATTAATTTTTTAGATAATTCAACGGTGCATAAAGTAGGTTTTACAAAATCATATCCCAAACGGTTGAATTCAGTGCGTAAAATTCGATAATCAAATGAGGTGTTGTGAGCTACTAAAATACAATTGTCTGTAATTTCAATAATGCGTTTGGCCACTTCATAAAACTTAGGAGCCGAGCGTAACATGGCGTTATTAATACCTGTAAGTTTTACAACAAATGGTTGAATGGGCTTTTCAGGATTTACTAGACTAATAAATTGATCCACAATCTCGTAACCGTCATATTTGTATATGGCAATTTCGGTAATTCCTTCTTCATTGAATTGTCCTCCAGTGGTCTCTATGTCAAGTATTGCGTACAAATTCTAATGTTGATAATTTCTGTTACCAAAGATACTACTTCCAATTCGAACCATTGTACTTCCACATTCAATTGCTAACTTATAATCGCCCGACATCCCCATAGAAAGCGTTTCAAGTTTTAAGTTTTCTTGATTATTAATAGTGTCGAAAATAGTTTTTAAATGCTGAAATTCTGCTTTAATTTGGTTTTGATTTTCGGTAAATGTTGCCATTCCCATTAAACCAACAATTTGAATATTATGTAATTCTTTAAATTCTTTGGAATTAATTAATTCAAGTAATTCCGTTTCATTCAAACCAAATTTTGTTTCTTCTTCGGCAATAAAAATTTGAAGTAAACAATCAATTTTACGATTGTGTTTTAAAGCTTGTTTGTTGATTTCTTGCAATAATTTCAAACTGTCAACACCATGAATCAAACTTACATATTCCGCTATATATTTGACTTTGTTCGTTTGAACATGACCTATCATATGCCACTCAATGTCTTTCGGCATTTGTTCCCATTTGTCGGTCATTTCTTGGATTTTATTTTCTCCAAAAACCCGTTGACCTGCCTGGTATGCTTCCATTAAATGAATTATAGGTTTGGTTTTAGAAACAGCTACTAAGGTTACATGTGCTGGAAGTTCGGATTTTATTTGAAGTAAATTTTGGGCTATTGACATGATCAAAAGATATATTTAACAAAAGTAGTTAAAACTAGGTAGTCTTAGTTTTATAACAAAAAAAAAGTGCTTGATTTTTCAAGCACTTAAATTTAGTATAAATCTTTAATTAAGATTTTTTTTCTGCTGCTTTTTTACCCGCGCAACATCCACCTTTTTTATCTTTATCACAAGATTTCATTTCTTTTTTGCTGCACTCTTTTTTTTCTTGTTGCTTTTCTTGAGCATTTACATTACCAGCAAATAAAAATGCTGCGATAGCCATAGCTGAAATTACTTTTTTCATTTTTTTATTGTTTTAAATTAATTTAATAAGATTGAAATCAAATATATCAAAAAAAATAGTATGAATATTAAAAAAATATCATAAATTTTTAATCCTAATTATTTTTTTGGTATTGCGCATCCGTTAGAATTGCAACCGATATTGAAAATGGCTTGCACTAAGAAAAACATCCCAAATATCAATAAGTACCATTCAAATTTTTCAAATGCCTGAGTGAATAAAATCAGGGCAAATCCCAATCGTACAATTCGTAATAGCTTCCAATTCGTTAATATTCTGTTTTTCATTATTTTAATGTTGATGGGCAAACGAAATTAGTTGTTTTAATTGCTGTTTTTTTTATGGCATTAAATCCACCATTAACATTTATTACATTATCAAATCCTCTTGCTTTTAGAATCGATGCTGCAATCATAGATCGATATCCACCAGCACAGAATAAGTAAAATTCTTTGTCTTTTGGAAACTCTGATAAATGGTCATTTAAAAAATCCAATGGTGTAGAAGGTGCTTCATTTAAATGTTCGGCAGTAAATTCACCTGGTTTTCGAACATCAAAAACAACAATATTTTCTTTTAATTTATCTTCTAATGTTTCGGCAGAAATACAATTAACCGAATCTAATTCAAATCCAGCTTTCTGCCAAGATTCAATTCCACCTTCTAAATATCCAATGGTAGCATCGTAACCAACACGTGCTAATCTTTTTATTGTCTCTTCTTCTTTATCTTTCGGAGTTACTAATAATATTGGTTGTTTAGAATCTAATATTAATGCGCCCACCCATGGAGCAAAAGCGCCGTTTATTCCTATAAAAATAGAGTTAGGAATATGATCAGTTGCAAAATCATTTTCATTTCGAACATCCAATATAAGGGCGTTAGTTTCATTTGCTACTATTTCAAAATCTATAGCATTTAAAGCTTTAGCATTGCTAATGATAGTTTCAACATTTTCGTATCCCTCTTTATTTAATTTCACATTCATAGGAAAATAGGCCGGAGGAGGTAATAAACCATCGGTAACTTCAGCAATAAATTCCTCTCTAGTCATATTAGAACGAAGTGCATAATTGTTTGCCTTTTGGTCGCCAATTGTTCCTACCGTTTCTTTGCTTAAGTTTTTTCCGCAAGCACTTCCTGCACCATGAGCTGGGTAAATTATTACCTCGTCTGCAAGTGGCATAATTTTAGTTCTGATGCTATCATAAAGAATTCCTGCCAATTGTTCTTGGGTCATGTGCGCTGCCTTTTGAGCTAAATCGGGTCTTCCAACATCACCTAAGAAAACGGTATCTCCACTAAATAATGCGTAATCTTTCCCGTTTTTATCTTTTAATAAATAACAAGCACTTTCCATGGTGTGGCCCGGAGTATGCAAACAAGTTATGGTAATATCTCCTAGGTGAAATACTTGTTCGTCTGTTGCTACTATTGCTTTATAACTTGGAGTTGCATTGGGTCCGAAAATAATAGGAGCTCCTGTTTTTTCTGCTAGGGTGACATGACCGCTCACAAAATCAGCATGAAAATGGGTTTCAAAAATATATTTTACTGTAGCATTGTCTGCGTTAGCTCTATCTATATAAGGTTGTACTTCTCGTAACGGATCAATAATTGCTGCCTCACCATTACTTTCAATATAATACGCACCTTGTGCTAAACATCCTGTATAAATTTGTTCGATTTTCATATGCTATGAATTTTATGTAAAAATAAGTTAGTTGTCTTTTTAGATTAGTAACAGTTGTTACAAAGTTATGAAATAAATAAAGGAACCTGGAGTGGAGTTTCCTAAAATAAACCTAAAAATGAATTGTTACTTAATAAAAAGTTCTTTCAAGATAATATAAACTCCCATTGCCAAAACAAACCATCCGAAACCGGTTTTTAATTTGTCTCCATCAATTTTTTTGGATAAAAAACTACCAATAAATACGCCTATGATTGAGCAAAGGGTAAATGTTAGAAGTAAGTTCCAATCAAGAATTTGATCACTTCTTAAATCACCTAAAAAACCAATTAATGATTGGGCTGCCACAATAAATAAAGAGGTGCCAACAGCTTTTTTCATTGGAGTTTTGGCTAAGAATAACAAAGCTGGAATAATTAAAAATCCGCCACCGGCACCTACAAATCCAGCAATTAATCCAATTAATATTCCTTGAAAAAATATTTTACGATAGTTTAAATTTTGATTTTCTTCACCAATTACTATTTGAAATGGTTTAATCATTCTTACTGATGCAAATATCATTACAATTGCAAAAACAACCATAATAAAAACCGATTTATGCAGGATGAAGGAAGATGTTGAAAATATAACTTCGGGTATTCTAGGAACAATAATTCTTCGGGTTACAAAGACAGAAAGCAGGGTTGGGATTCCGAATAATACTACTTTTTTATAGTCAACTAATTTTTGTTGGGCTTTTTGAATACCTCCAAATAAAGCGGTAGTGCCAACAATAAATAGGGAATAGGCGGTGGCTATAATGGGCTCAACACCCAATACATAAACCAAAATAGGTACCGATAATATGGATCCGCCACTTCCAATTAAACCTAAGGTTATTCCTACAATAGTTGCAAATAAATAACCAACAAATAGTTTTAGTTCCATTTATGATTTGGGGTTGTTTTATTAATTGTAAAATTACAATAATTATATTTTATCTGGTTAATTGGTCATTTTATCTTTTAAAGTAATAACTCCTTGTTTTAACTGAATACTATTATTTTGTTCAAATACTTTTAATATCCTTGATATTACTACTCTAGAACTGTTTAAATCGAAAGCAATTTCTTGATGAGTACAATGAATTTCTCTTGATTTATTTATTTTGGATTTATCTATTAAATAGCTCCATAATCGGTCTTCTAGACTCATAAATGCGATCGAATCAATTGCGGATAACATTTCTTTTAATCGATTGTTGTAACTAATAAAAATAAAGTTGCGCCAACTTGGATAGATTCCCAGCCATTCTTCCATTTTTTCAATCGGAATTAAAACTAATTTGCCTGAAGTTTCAGCTTTAGCTCGAATTTCACTTTTGGTATTGTTCAAACAACTAGTTAAAGTCATGGAGCAGGTATTCCCTTTTTCAATAAAATACAATACGAGTTCACCTTGTTTTTGGTCCTCTCTTGATATTTTTATTGCTCCATGAATTAGAAGTGGCATCCGATTTAAAGGTGTGCCAATATCTATTATCAATTCTCCTTCATTAAAATCATGCATAATAGCGAAATTAGCGATTTCATCTATTAATTTTTCCTCGAAAACTGAATTAAATAATGGCGTAAGAATTTGCTTCATTTATTTTTTAATAAAGGCATTTTCATACATTTCTATCCATTGTTGTGGAGTGATTTTTGATAATAATTCGCCAATTAATTCAAATGGAATGGCGTCAATTTTTTTAAATCGAATACAGCCTTTTCCCATATCTAATTTGGCAGCGCTGTGTTTTGGATATTCCTCAACAAACCAATTATATAAATTAGTATCAGCATAAATGGCCATATGATAAATATTAATGGAATTTTTTTGAGAGGCTACATTAAAAAAGGGAAGCGGTAATTTAGGAGTACAATGATATCCTTTTGGATAGATTTCATGAGGAACCACATAACCAAGCATGCCGTAAGAAATGACTTCTTTAAATCCTGTTGGTAAATTTTTTAGCGCTACTTCACGAAGTTTTTGGATAGCGACTTTTCGATCTTCCGGTAACTCCGCAAGATATTCATCTGGGGTTTTTGCTTCCGATTTCATATTTGGGGTTTTTATTTTGCAAAAACAAAAATACTGATATTTTTTTTTAATAGATTTACAAAATAATTATTATTCGTTACAAATTATTTATATTCTGTTTTATGAAAAAGTTTAATTTATTAGCTGGTATAGCTTTATTTATTTTTGGAAGTAGTATTCCAGTTTTGGCTCAAAGTAAAGAGGTTGATGAAGTAAAGTACATCAATTCGATTACTCCAAATGAGTTGAAAAACCATTTGACAATAGTTGCATCCGATATGATGGAAGGTCGAGATACCGGTACTGAAGGTCAAAAGCGCGCAGGGCGCTATTTAATTGAGCAGTATCAAAAGGAAGGAATTCCATTTCCAAAAGGAGCTACTAGTTATTACCAAAGAGTTCCAGCTGAATTTATGAATAAAGATTCTGACGAAAAACTTCCAAATTCAGAGAACATTTGGGCTTTTATTGAAGGTTCAGAAAAACCAAATGAAATTGTAGTTGTTTCTGCACATTACGATCATGTGGGAGTAAAAAATGGCGAAGTATATAATGGTGCCGATGATGATGGATCGGGAACTGTAGCATTGTTAGAAATTGCTCAAGCCTTTCAAAAAGCTAAAAAAGAAGGACACGGACCAAAGCGTTCAATTTTAATTCTTCACATGACTGGTGAGGAACACGGATTGTATGGTTCAAGTTATTATTCTGAAAATCCTTTGTTTCCAATTGCCAATACCGTTGCCGATGTAAATATTGACATGGTGGGTAGAAGAGATGACCTACACAAAGACAGTAATAATTATATTTATTTAATTGGTTCTGATTATTTATCTACCGATTTATTTAATATTTGTGAAGATGTAAATTCTAAATATGTTCACCTTAACCTGGATTATAAATTTAACGACCGTAAAGATCCAAATCGTTTTTATTATCGTTCCGATCATTATAATTTTGCAAAACACGGAATTCCAGTGGTGTTTTTATTTAATGGAGTGCATGAAGATTACCACCAAGCTACAGATGAAGTAAGCAAAATTGAATTTGATGCATTGTCAAAAAGAGCACAGTTGGGTTTTTCAATTGCTTGGGAAATTGCAAATCGTGATAAGCGAATTGTAGTAGATAAAGACGGAAAATAATAGTATTTCAAGTATAAAAAAAAACCGCATTTAATGCGGTTTTTTTTATTTATTAAGCTTTATTTGATTTAGTTTTTCCTTTAGATTTTTCTAGCTCCTTTTTGGTTTTTTCTAATTCCTCTCGGGCTTTAATCATTTCTTCTTTGGCTTTAATCATGTCTTCTTTAGTTTGGTCAAAGTCTGACATAGAAGATTCTGACTTATCAGCATCAATTTTTATTTTAATTTTTTTCATTTGCTTTTTGAATTCTTCTAAGCCCTTTTGGTTTCTATAATCAAATTCGTTGGATTTCCCTTCATCATCCGAAAATCCAAATTGTTCAACTTTATTATCGCTTTTTATTTTATCTAATTCTTCAGCCGAATAATCGTCGCCGCCTTCAATTACTTTACCGTCTTCAATTACCAACGGTTTTTTTCCTTCTTTTTGAATTTCAATTCGTGATTTTGTTTGCCCATAAACTTCACCTTCTTCAGGAAAGCTAAAGCTATAGGATTTTGAATTAGAGTTTCCTTGTTGAAATTGTTTAAGAAGCTCTTGCGGATTAGAAAAATCGAATAAGCCCTCTGCATTAGCCAAGCCGAAGTTGTTTTGGGAAGGAGTTCCAAAACCAATTTCGTCCCCATTTTTATAAAAAGTAATGGTTCCAATTGGATTTTGGTTAGCGTATTCTAAATTTCCTTTGTTTCCTTTTCTGTCGGAATATTCTAAATGAATACCCGTAATTTCTTCTTTACTATTTCGTTTTACATCCGAATATTTAATGGTTATTCCTTTTTCTGCCAATGCCTTGCAGTCGTCTTTCATTTCTTGTTCGGGGGTGTCTTTTTTCCAAGTCATCACAATATCATCTTTGTGTGTTTCCGAGCTAGAAAAGGACAACTTATTGGTTTGTGCAACAGAAATAATAGAAAATAAAAATGCAGAAAGTGTGTAAGTCCAAATAGTTTTATTTTTTGCCATATAAAAATTGTTTTTGAATTAGAAATTAGAATTAACTCAAAGCAAAATTATATAGAGAATTTTTTGAATTAAAGTAGTTTTACAAATTTTTAACTTAATTAACTTTATTTAAGAAATGGGATCACTATTTTTGTTAGCGTTAATACAATTTTTATTTGAAAAACTATAATAAAACCAACTTCCATAAACATACGTTTTGTATTTTTCAAGAGGTGGGATTTGAACACGTCAACGGTTTAAAACCGAATTTCATTAGTAAATCGGGGAGTAGTTATTACTTTATAGAACAAGGAGTTTACCGGCATTCCAATCATTGGGGACGGGCTGCCAATTGTAAATGGAGGCTAGTTTCAAATGGAATTGCTATGGATAGGACCAAAGTTGGTTATGCCAATTGGAGTGATTTTTATCCCGATAATGATCAAGAAAAACTTTATTTTATTGAAGTGGATTATAGCGATCAATCGGCTCAATTCAATCATTGTAAAAGCGATAAATACACACCAGATAAAGCGTTACGTACCGTTGCAGAAACCACCAAACTCATCAAGCAAATACGAGTGTTATTAGAAGAAACTGCTTGGGCAAAATATTTAAAACACGAATCGATTGAAGTATTACGAAATGAAATTGTTGATCAATTAATCACTACCAACCGCACTTTACAAGAAATAAAAAAAGAGTATTTATAAGTTGATTTTCTCTTGATTCACAAGTCGTAAGGTCCAAATTCCAAGCACAAAAGCAATTACTCCTAGCGTTCCCATAAAAGCCCAATTGGCTTGGTAACCCCAATTGTCTATAATTCCCATTCCAACTTTGGCGCTTAATATATGGGCCATACTGTAACTCATTGTAAATATTGCCATATACCGTCCTTCATGGCCCTTTGGTGCTCTGCTCATCGCAAATGAATTCGAAAACGGAAAAACAAACATTTCGGCAAAGGTCATAAAAACCATCATTACCACTAATATTCCAACCCAAATATTAATTAGCATCAAAAACAAACTGATTGCCATAAGCAAACAGCCAATAGTTACCATTTTGACTTTGTCAATTTTATTGCGTTCTACATAGCCCACAATAGGCATTTCCAAAAAGAAAATGATAATCCCGTTCATGGTTAATAATAACCCGGTTTGGAATTCTGTTAAATCAAATTGCTCTTTGTGATACAACGGAATTGTTGTAAAAAGTTGAAAAAATAAAATTCCCGAAATCAAACAACTCACCAAAAAGATCCAAAAAGGCTTGTCTTTAAAAACCGATTCCCTATTGGCTTCCAAACTCTGTTTTTCTTCCTTAGAAATTAGATGTACTTTTTTCTCCTTAACCTTTATCCAAAAAATCAAAATAGCAATAATGCATGTGGCACCATCTACCCAAAATAAACCAGAATAGCCAATATTCATGATGATTAACCCTCCAAGGGCAGGTCCGGCAGCAAAACCAAGATTGATAGCAAGTCGCACTAGGGTTAAGGCTCGTGTTCTATTTTCGGGTTTTGCATACACGCTAAGCGAAACAAACATGGCAGGGCGAAACATATCGGCAACCGACATGAGTAAAAACATAGCTAGACACAGACCCGAAAAGGTGGTGACATATTGCATTGCAAATAGCGCAAAGCCGCTTGTGAGTAGACTAAAAATCATGATTCTATAAAACCCAATCTTATCCGATAATTTACCTCCAAGCCACGAGCCAACCATAGATCCGGCGCCAAAGCAAACCATGATCCATCCCACCTGACTGTATGAAAAATGTAAATTTTCTTTTAAATATTTTGATAAAAAAGGCAACACCATTGTTCCAGCACGATTGATAAATGTAATCAGCGTCAGAATCCAAATTTCTCTTGAGAATCCTTTGAAATTGTTTAAATACTTTCGAATGGCGTTTTTTATCATGAAGCTTTTTATGAGTTGCAAAGCTACAATTTTTTTAAGGAGCTATTTCCAGCTATCCACTTCAATCTTTTCTTTTTTTAAAGAAAAAAATGAAAAGGATTTTCGCTGCTATCTGGGCTATAAAATTCGTAAAAAATTATATAAAATATACCCATGGAACTTGGGAATTTGAAGGAATATAAATTATTTTTGCACATGCAATTTTTCAATTTACATACCCACAAATTTTCAGATAATCCCAATATTTTAGAGTTGGTAAATCAATATCCCTGGGAATTTGATGCTGCAATTCCGAATTATTCTATTGGAATTCACCCTTGGTACATTCAAGAAGAACGTTTGAAAAAAGATTTAGAAATAATTGAAGCTAAACTTCAATTAAATCAATGTTTGGCATTAGGAGAGTGTGGCTTAGACAAGCGAATTGAAATAGCAATGGATTTGCAAATTAAAGTTTTTGAAAAGCAAATTCAACTTGCTGAAAAATACCAAAAACCATTGGTTTTACATTTAGTGGCTGCCTTTGACGAATTGATTGCAATCAAAAAACGATTAAACATTTCAGTTCCAATAGTTATTCATGGGTTTTCAAAAAATCAACAAGTGGCCAAGCAATTAATTGATAATGGTTTTTATATTTCGTTTGGGAAATATTTATTACGCAACCCCGAATTAGAGTCGGTTTTTCAATCAATTCCAAATGATAAATTTTTTCTTGAAACCGATACTATGGAGGAAACTTTAGAAGAAATTTATACCTTAGCAACAAAATATAAGAACATAACAATTGACGAGTTAACAGAAATTATAAATTCCAATTTCAACTCTGTTTTTAAATCGAATAGTAACAATAAATAGAGGGTGCGATTGAATCATTCCTCGCAATGACAAAAATGGCAAAGTGGCAAGAAAGAGCTGAATTATTATTCAAAGCCGAAGGATTACAAAATCTTAAAGACTCAAAGGTATTAGTAGTTGGAGTAGGAGGCGTGGGATCTTTTGCTGCCGAGTTTTTAGCTCGTGCAGGTGTTGGAAACCTTACAATTGTAGATGGCGATGTGGTAGATATTACCAATATCAACAGGCAATTGCCCGCTTTACATTCTACCGTTGGATTGTCTAAAATTGAGGTTGTCGGAAATCGTTTGATGGATATCAATCCCGAATTGAATTTGACGAAAGTGCAAGAATTTCTTTCGCCGGAGCGTGCGTTTGAAATAGTGAACAGCAATTACGATTATGTGTTAGATTGTATTGATAGCGTCACTCCAAAACTGAATTTGATTATTGGAGCGAAACGAAATCGGGTGAAAATTATCTCTTCAATGGGAGCGGGAGGTAAAATGGAAGCTTCCAAAGTAAAGGTCGCCGATATTACCAATACGGTAAATTGTATGTTTGCCAAAACCATTCGCAGAAGATTAAAAGAACATAAAATAGATAAATTGAAAGTGGTTTTTTCTTCTGAAATTCAAGATGAAACGAGCTTAAAAATGACCGATGGAAGCAATTATAAAAAATCATTTTATGGCACCAATAGTTATATGCCAGGACTTTTTGGATTGTATATGGCAGAAACCGTTATTCGATATTTGCTAAAGAAAGTTTAGAAAAGAGTTTAGAATTTTAGAACCCAATACCGAATACGCTATACCAAAATAACCAAATGATACAAACTGTAATCTTCGACATGGATGGAGTAATTGTAGATACCGAACCGGTACACCATTATGCCTACAATCAGCATTTTAAGCAATTAAATATTGAGGTTTCTCCAGAAATGTATGCTTCGTTTACAGGAAATTCTACCAAAAATACGTACGAAAAGTTAAAAGCTAATTTTGAAATTACAGACTCCATTCCTGATTTAGTTGAAGGCAAACGCATTTTATTTAACGACGCTTTTGATAGTAAAGAAGATTTGTGTTTAATTGATGGAGTGGAAAAATTAATTAAAGAATTACACCGCAACGGAATGCAATTAATTTTGGCTTCTTCGTCTGCAAATGTTACTATCGATCGGGTTTTCACTCGATTTGGATTACATAAATATTTTACTCATTTAGTTTCTGGTGAAGATTTCCCTAATTCGAAACCGCATCCAGCTATTTTTGGGCATGCTGCTAAATTATCTGGAAATTCAGTTGATAATTGTATCGTGATTGAAGACAGTACCAACGGAATTCTCGCAGCCAAAGCTGCCGGAATCTATTGTGTAGGTTATGATAGTTTCAATACTAAATTGCAAGATTATTCGAAAGCCGATAGGGTAATTAAAGATTTCTCCGAATTGAATTTCGAGATTATTAAAAGTATTAAGGGGAATTAAGTATTATTGAGTAGCCATTCTTTTAAGGATCGCCCATTGTTTTAAAGCCGTTCTAGCTTCAACCGCAGGATATCCAAGCATGGTTTTTCCCGCTTCAACATCACCAGTAACTCCAGATCCTGCGCCAATTGTAACGCCATCACCTAAAGTTGTGTGGTCTTTAATAGATGCGCTTCCGCCAATAATTACTCCGTTACCTAAGGTAACTGATCCTGCAAGACCACTATTTCCGGCCATGATACAAAATTTGCCTAAAATACTATTATGACCAATTTGAACTAAGTTATCAATTTTACATCCATCTCCTAAAATAGTTGAACTAAATTTTCCTCTGTCAACCGATGAATTGGCACCGATTTCTACATAATTTCCAAGAACTACATTTCCGATTTGAGGAATTTTAGCCAATCCTTTTTCTGGACAAGGTCTAAAACCAAATCCGTCAGCACCAATTGTGCAATTTGGGTGTAAGATACTATGTGCACCAACATGGCAACGCTCTCTTACTACAGCACCAGGCCAAATTGTGGTATTATTTCCAATAGTACATTCATCTAAAATAGTAACATTTGGATAGATAGTTACATTTTCTCCCAAAACTACATTTGGTCCGATGTAAGCATTAGCGCCAATTCGGGATCCTGCCCCAACTTTTGCGGAAGCATCAATAACAGCAGTTGGATGAATTTCTGATGGAAATTGGGGTGGAGCTGGAGCAAATAGTTCTAAAACTAAAGTCATGGCCAAATCGGCATTTTTTACTTTAATAAAGGCTCTATTTTCACCAGGTTCTATTGCTATATCTTCATTAACAATGGCAGCACAAGCTTTGGAGTCTTGCCAAAATTTTTCATATTTTTTATTTCCGATGAATGAAATTTCGGTTTCTTTTGCTAATTCTAATTGCTCAGGAGCAGAAATTAAGTGGGAAGTTGCTCCAACAAGGGTGCCTTTTACGACATTGTTAATGTCTTCTATAGAATAGTTTTTCATTAGATTTGGGAATTAATGTAATTCAAATTAAGTGAAATGTTTTTATAAATCAGCATTTTTTTATTACTATTTATATTAAGTTATTTTTTTTCAAAAATTATATTATATAAAAAAAGCATTGATATCAATGCTTTTTTAGGAGTATATTATTTTATTTATTTTAAACCAGCGATACTTTGCTCAATTGTAGCAATTTTAGCAAGGGCATCGGCTTGTTTTTTTCTTTCCATTTCTAAAACTTTTTCAGGAGCTCCATTCACAAATTTTTCATTGGATAATTTAGCTTCAACTGATTTTAAAAAGCCTTTAGTGTAATTTAATTCCTCGGTAAGCTTAGTAATTTCAGCATCCACATCAATAGTTCCAGTAATTGGAATGAAATATTTATTTGATTTTATGCGGTAAGATAGGGCACCATCCACTTTATCGGAAACATATTCTAAATTAGTAATATTCCCTAATTTACAAATAACCGAATCAAAATGTGCGCTTGTTTTTTCATTGTTCACCACTTTCAAATCTATTGCATCTTTAAAAGGAATGTTTTTATCTTTTCTGATCGTTCTAATTCCAGAGATTACTTCAATTGTAAAATCAAAATCGGAAATTAATTTTTCATCATACGATTTTGCTTTAGGCCACTCTGAAACGATTAAGGCTTGCTCAGGTGTTCTATCTGCGATATGTTGCCAAATTTCTTCGGTTAAGAACGGCATGAACGGATGTAATAATTTTAAGTTGTTTTCCAACATTTCAATCGCCTTTTCAAAGGTAACTTGATCGATAGGTTGTTGGTAAGCAGGCTTAATCATTTCTAAGAACCAAGAACAGAAATCATCCCAAACCAATTTGTAGATCGCCATTAATGCATCTGAAATTCGGTATTTATCAAAGTTTTCTTCAATCTCAGTAAGGGTTCTTTGTAATTTAGTTTCGTACCATTCGATAGCCACTTTTGATGACTCGGGTTGCGGAATACTTGAAGAAACTTCCCAACCTGTAATCAATTTGAAGGCATTCCATATTTTATTTGAAAATGCTTTTCCTTGGTTGCATAATTCTTCATCAAACATGATGTCGTTTCCAGCAGAAGCACTTAATAGCAATCCAACACGAACTCCATCGGCACCAAATTTTTCAATTAATTCTAATGGTTCTGGGGAATTACCAAGAGATTTAGACATCTTACGACGCTGTTTGTCTCTTACCAATCCGGTTAAATATACATTCGAAAATGGTTTTTCACCTGCATATTCATAACCTGCAATAATCATACGAGCCACCCAAAAGAATAAAATATCTGGTCCCGTAACTAAGTCGTTGGTTGGATAATAGTATTTGAATTCTTCGTTTTCTGGATTTAAAATTCCACCAAAAACGGCCATTGGCCATAACCAAGACGAAAACCAAGTATCTAATGCATCGGCATCTTGCTTTAAGTCGGATACTTGAAGTTGGGAGTTAGAAGTTTTAGCTTTTGCTAATTCTAATGCTTTTTCAATAGTTTCGGCAACAACAAAATCTTCTTTTCCATCACCATAGTAATATGCCGGAATTTGTTGTCCCCACCAAAGTTGACGTGAAATATTCCAATCGCGAATGTTTTCCAACCAATGTTTGTAGGTATTGTTGAAACGATTTGGATATAACTTTACTTCTTGCGTTTCTAAAACCGCTTTAATTGCTGGTTTCACCAATTCTTCCATGCTTAAAAACCATTGGTCTGAAAGACGTGGCTCAATAACTGCTTTGGTTCTTTCGGAAGTTCCCACTTTATTTAGGTGCGTTTCCGTTTTTGCTAACGCACCGCTAGTTTCAAGTTCTTTTGCGATTTCTTCTCTTACAACAAAACGATCTTTACCTTGGTAATGCAATCCAAATGAATTTAGAGTAGCATCATCATTTAAAATATCGATGATTTCTAATTGGTGTTTTTCGCCCAATGTTTTATCGTTCATGTCGTGAGCCGGAGTCACTTTTAAGCAACCGGTACCAAATTCAACATCTACATATTCGTCTTCAATAATTGGAATTACGCGACCGCAAATAGGAACGATTGCTTTTTTACCTTTTAAATGGGAGAATCGTTCATCATTTGGGTTGATGCAAATTGCAGTATCTCCAAATATTGTTTCAGGTCGGGTAGTGGCAACAGTTAGAAAATCTGCTGAACCTTCAATTTTATATTTTAGAAAATATAATTTTCCTTGTTGTTCTTCATAGATAACTTCTTCGTCAGAAAGTGTGGTTTTAGCCTCTGGATCCCAGTTTACCATACGGTAACCACGGTAAATTAATCCTTTATTGTATAAATCTACAAATGAATGAATTACGGATGCCGACATATCGGGGTCCATGGTAAATTTAGTGCGTCCCCAATCACAAGAGCAACCTAATTGTTTAAGTTGTTCTAGAATGGTACCTCCATATTTGTTAGTCCAATCCCAAGCGTGTTTTAAAAACTCTTCACGAGTTAAATCATTTTTATTGATTCCTTCGCTTTTAAGTTTGGCAACTACTTTCGCTTCGGTTGCAATAGAGGCATGGTCGGTTCCTGGCACCCAACATGCATTGAATCCTTTTAATCGTGCACGACGAATTAATACATCCTGAATGGTATTGTTTAGCATGTGTCCCATGTGTAATACTCCGGTTACGTTAGGTGGAGGAATTACAATGGTGTATGGAGTTCTATGATCAGGTTTGGAAGAAAAGTAATCGTTTTTCATCCAATAGTCGTACCATTTTTGTTCTACTTCTTTGGCGTTAAATTGCGCAGGAATTGCCATATTTATTATTCTGTTATTTGATTTATTCGATTTACAAAAGGTACCCAAGTTTGTCATTTAGCCCTGATAGCAGTGAAAATACGTGCCTGTTGGCGCGTATTGTAGCGAATAGCAGGAATTTGGTTTACAAATAAAGCCCGAACCATCCGCTCCTAAACCAACTAAAATTAGTTTGTATATTTTTTGTAAATATATCTGCAAAAGTAAGTAATAAGTACTTTTATAAAAAATTAAGAATTAAAATTTTGCTTTTAATTTTAAAGTGGTATTTTTACTAAACCAAAACAATTAAAATTTAGACTTATGAAAAAGATATTCGTTGTTGCTTTTATGATTGCAAATGGATTTGTTTTTGCACAAAGCGGAGCTAAAATTGTATTTAAAGATAAGGATAATACAATTGATTATGGTACAGTTTCTAAGGACTCTGATGATGGAATTAGAAAGTTTGAATTTACGAATACAGGTGATCAACCTTTGGTGATTAAAAATGTACAATCTACTTGTGGATGCACGGTTCCGAGTAAGCCAACGGGTGAAATTTTACCTGGAAAATCAGATGTTATTACGGTGAAATACAATATGAACCCAGGACCAATAAGAAAAACAATTACTGTTGAAACTAATGCGGTAAATGTTGACGGAGGGATGGTTGCTTTAAAAATAAAAGGAGAAGTAATTGTAAAACCGGAAGTAAATTTGCTGGAAAAGAAAAAAGCAGGTCCGGTTCAATAAAAAAAATATAGCGTAAAAAAAAGGTCTGAAATTCAGACCTTTTTTTATGGAAGTTATGCTGTTTTTTGTTTTGCTTTGAATACAAAGTACAATCCGATTGCTATAAACGGTAAGCTAAGCCATTGACCTGTAGAGAAAATGGTATTGTCTCCAAATCCGCCTTGGCTTTCTTTTACATATTCTACTACAAAACGTACCGACCACAATAAGATTAGAAAAAGTCCGAATAGCATACCTTGTTTTTGTGCGGTTTTGGTTTTCCAATAAAGGAATAATAGCAAGAAAAACACAAAGATGTAACAGAAGGATTCATACAATTGTGCAGGATGTTTTAAAGGCACTTGCATTAATAAATTACTAAATTGAGGATCATTTGCAATAGCATGATAAGCAGCATCTGGATCACTAATGTTGGTTTTGGTTACGGCATCTTGTGGGGTAAAATAATCACGAATGAATTTGATTCCGAATGTAGCATTGTTGGTTACTTTACCAACGATTTCAGAATTAAAGAAATTTCCTATTCTAACAAATATTGCTCCACAAGCAACAGAAATTACCACTCTGTCCAATACCCATAAAATAGGACGTTTGATAATGTTTTTGCTGTAGAAATACATTACAATAATAATAGATATAGCAGCACCATGGCTTGCTAATCCTGCAAATCCGGTAAATTTAAATTCGGGTTCAAATTTAAACGGCAGTAAAATTTCTAGTAAATGATTTCTAAAATATTCCCAATCGTAGAAAAACACATGACCTAATCGAGCTCCTAAAAGTGTAGCTAGAACTGTCCAAACGAACAATGAATCTAATTTCTCTAAGGACTCTTTTTCGTTTAGAAATATTTTTTTCATGATGTACCATCCCAATCCAAAGGCAATGACAAACATTAAACTGTAAAATCTAATAAAAAGCGGTCCTAAATGTATTCCTTCAGCTGGATTCCAAATCATGGTTTGTATGGTTTTGATGATTTTCAAAAATAGTAATTATAAAAGCAAACTATTTTAAATTTATGTTATTTATGATTGCATTTTTTTTCAGGCACCGGATCGTAACCCGTTTTTCCCCAAGGGTTGCAACTTAATATTCGTTTTATTCCAAGGTAAGATCCTTTGATTAAGCCATGAATTTTTAACGCTTCGGCAAAATAGGAAGAACAAGTGGGTTCAAATCTGCAACTTGCTGGAGTAAATGGAGAAATCGCTTGCTTATAAAAATATATCAATCCTAATAAAGGAGCTATTAATATATTTTTTATTGTTTCCATGGTTTATTAAAAACTATATGAAGTTCCGTCTTTACCGTCTTTCAACTGAATATTTAAAGCTAATAATTTATCTCTAATTTCATCAGAAAGACCCCAGTTTTTATTGTCTCTAGCGGTTTTTCTCATTTCTATTAGCATTTCAATTACTCCTTCTAATTTTTGAGTGGTGTTATTGGATGCTTTTTCGTTTTTTATTCCTAAAATTTCAAAAGTAAATGTTTCTAAAGTAGTTTTTAATTCAGCTAAATCTTCAGCTGAAATTGTTTCTCTTTTATCATTTAAAACATTAACATATCGAACGCCTTCAAATAAATTTGCTATTAATATTGGTGTGTTGAAATCGTCATTCATGGCGTCATAACAATTTTGTTTCCAAGTTGTTATATCTACTGATGAAGTTTCGCTAGGAGTAATTTCATTGCAAAGTTGAATGCCTTCCATTAATCGGATAAATCCTTTTTCACTCGCAATCATGGCTTCGTTAGAAATATCTAAAACGCTACGATAATGCGCTTGAAGGAAACAAAAACGAACAGTGTTTGCATTAAATTCTTTTTCAAAAAACTGATTTCCACCTTCAATTAATTCCATTGGAAGAATGTAGTTTCCTGTAGATTTACTCATTCTTAATCCGTTCATGGTAAGCATGTTGGTGTGCATCCAATAATTAACAGGTGTGGTATTATTACAAGCTTTTCCTTGCGCGATTTCACATTCGTGATGCGGAAATTTCAAATCCATTCCACCTCCGTGAATGTCGAACTTTTCACCCAAATATTTAGTGCTCATTGCAGTACATTCTAAGTGCCATCCAGGAAATCCTTCTCCCCAAGGCGAATTCCAACGCATAATGTGAGCTGGAGAGGCTTTTTTCCAAAGAGCAAAATCTTGTGGATTTTTTTTCTCGTTTTGACCATCTAAATCTCTGGTGTTAGAAAGTAATTCTTCTACGTTTCGATTGTTCAATTCACCATAATTCAGGCCTCTTTTGTTGTATTCTAATACATCAAAATATATAGATCCTTGACTTTCATAGGCAAATCCTTCATTAATTAATTTTTGAGTTAATTCAATTTGCTCTAAAATATGTCCCGTTGCAGTTGGCTCAATAGTAGGTGGTAGGAAGTTAAAATGATCTAAGACTTTATGAAAGTCAACGGTATATTTTTGAACCACTTCCATGGGTTCTAATTTTTCAAGTCGGGATTGCTTTACAAACCGATCGTTTTCAACAGAGCCATCATCAGTTAAATGTCCGGCATCAGTAATGTTTCGAACATAACGAACTTTATAATTTAAATGTTTTAAATACCTGTAAATAACATCAAAACTCATAAAAGTTCTCACGTTTCCTAGGTGTACATTGCTGTAAACTGTAGGTCCACATACATACATACCAATATTACCCTCATTAATTGGGTTAAAGGTTTCTTTTTCTCCTGAAAGAGTATTGTATATTTTTAACTTTTGATTTGTGTAAAGTGGCATCATATTTTATTAAAACGAGGTGTCTAGTTTTATGTAATCTAAAAACTCTTTTCTAACGGCTTCTTCCTTAAATTTCCCTCCAAATTCTGAAGTAACGGTGCTGCTTTCGATGTCTCTGATTCCTCGAGAATTTACACATAAATGTTTCGCATCAATGATGCAAGCAACATTTTCAGTATTTAAAACTTTCTGTAATTCTCTAACAATTTGAATTGTTAATCGTTCTTGAACTTGAGGTCTTTTTGCAAAATAATCTACAATTCGATTCATCTTTGATAAACCAACAACAGTTCCATTAGAAATATAAGCAACATGAGCTCTTCCAACGATTGGCAGAAGGTGGTGTTCACAAGTTGAATACAATGTGATATTTTTTTCTACAAGCATTTCATTGTACTTGTATTTATTTTCAAAAGTTGAAGAACTTGGTTTTTTATTTGGATTTAATCCACCAAATATTTCTTTTACAAACATTTTAGCAACACGGTCTGGAGTTTTTTTCAAACTATCATCAGTTAAGTCCATTCCTAATGTAGAAAGAATATTTTCTACATTTTTTTTGATGATTTCAATTTTTTCTTCCTCCGATTTTTCAAACGCATCTTTTCTAAGGGGAGTTTGCTCGTTTGTTCCAATATGGTTGTTTCCTAATTCGTCTGTTAAATCTTCTTGATTACTCATTTTTTTTGATGATAATTTAAAATGTAAAGTAAATGCAAAGATAAATATTATAAAATTATTAATGCGTAAGATTTAAAATTTTTAAAAATTGAACTAATTGAGTTAATTTTTGGTTAAATTTATGTATATTTCGGTCCTTAAAATCCATTCCCAAATGAGAAAAAATTTACTATTTACATTATTAAGCCTGTTGTTTTTCAGCACTTTAACTGCTCAAAATTTATTGTCCAATGGCGATTTTGAATCGGGTGGCGTTGGAGTTGGTTTCACTGTAAACAATTCGGGTTATAATTATATAACTTCTTCAGCAGGATCTACAAATGCTGGAGACTATTCTTTTGGATTAAATCCACAGCCATTCAATACTTCTAATTTTATAACAGGTACGGATCATTCCGGTACCGGAAAAATGATGTTGATTGATGGAAGTACAGATGGTAGTAATCCTAGTTTTTGGAAAGCAGGAAATACCGGAGGTGGCGTTTGCGGCCTTACCGTTGGTGTTACTTACACTTTTAAATATTGGATAAAATCAATTTCAAGTAATGTAGTTGGCGCATCAACTCAAGCTGATGTTAGAGCAGTTTTTAATAATGCTACAGTATTAACTTCTCCACCATCTTCACTTGCTCCACTTCCTTTGGTAGGAGGGGGTTGGGTACTAAGAACTTATACTTTTACACCAACTAACGCTTGCGTAAATATCGAATTAAGAAATTACAATACGAATGCTGTTGGAAATGATTTTGCTATAGATGATTTAGCACTTACAGCACCTGCAGCAGTCTTAGGATTGACCTATTCTGCTCAAAATACTTCTTGCTCAATCACAACAGACGGTTCTATCGTAGGATATGCTGTTGGTGGAATTACTCCCTATACCTTTTCAATCACTGGTATTACATTACCGTCTAATAACACTGGGGTTTTTAGTAATCTTCCTGCAGGAAATTATTCAATTACGGTTACTGATTCGGCTTCAAATACAATTACTCAAAATAATATTACAATTTCAAATGCTGCTAATCCATTAATTATTTCTTCAAATGCTACTATTTGTGCAGGTGGAAATACCACACTTTCAGTAAATGGAAGTTCTAGTGCCTATGCATGGGTAGCTTCTCCAGTAGATCCTACTCTAACCGCACCAACAAGTGCAACACCTACTGTTAGTCCTGCTGTTAGCACTAATTACACTGTTTCTTCTTCAGTTTCATCAATTAAAAACTTAATTTACAATGGTGATTTTTCATTAGGAAATGTTGGTTTTGGTACGGATTATCAATATTTAGCAAATGCTCCAACTGGAGGAATTCAAAAAGCATATGGAATTGTTACCAATCCAAGTGCTTGGTTTGCTCCTTTTAGTACCTGTCCGGATCATACCAATGGAACTGGAAAAATGATGGTTATGGATGGTTCTTCATTTAATGGTGGAAATGATAAATTTTGGTCTCAAATTGTGCCAACAGTTGCCGGACAAAATTATACATTTAGCTATTGGGTGCAAACAGTTGCAACGCCTAATCCTGCGGCTATATTAGTTAAAATAAATGGAGTTTCATTAGGAACAAATAATGCGCCCGCTGTAGCTACATGTGGAAATTGGACACAATATACATTCCCTTGGAATTCAGGGGCTAGTACATCAGCTGTAATTGAAATGTATGATACGAATACGATAGCGGCTGGAAATGATTTTGCTGTAGATGATGTTTCTTTTACCACTTCTACGACTTGTTCGTTTTCTAAAACAATAAATATTACGGTTACAAATTTGGCCATTACCGTTCCAACAAACCAATCGGTATGTAGTGGAACTTTAATTCCGGTATTAAACTTTACAAGTAATCAACCAGGTACTACTTTTTCATGGACTAACAGTAATCCATTATTGGCAATAGGAAGTTCAGGTACCGGAAATATTACTAATTTATTGGCTACAAATACTACTTCAAGTCCGATTGTTGCCACAATAACTGTTACTGGATCTTTAAGTGGATGCGCAAATGATGTAAAGCAATTTACAATTACTATTAATCCAACCCCTAAAGTAATTGTAAATAGTATTGAAAAATGTACGGGTGATACCAGTCTTTCGGTAATTACAGCAACACCAGGAATTCCGGGTACTTACAGTTATGTATGGACTGTTCCAGCTACTGTTGCCAATCCTGGAAACGTTGCAAGTATAAATAATGCAACTGTTGCAGGGAATTATACTGTTGTAATTACCAATACGGTAACAGGTTGTATTAGTGCATCTGCAACCGGAAATTTACATTATATAATTAATTGCTGTCCTAATGATATTGCAATTCCAGTACCTGAGACTTTATGTGATAATTTAAGCTGTACTACTTTGTCTGCTTCGTATATAGATGTTAAAGCAACTACCAGCTATACAGTTGCCTCAATTCCATATGCCCCATTAGTTCCTCTTGGAAATGCAGGTACCTCCTTGTGTACTGTAGATGATGCATTTACTGACCCTCAAAATATACCGTTTAAATTTAGTTTTTTTGGAGTTTGTTATGACAAATTTCAAATAGGAACTAATACTTTTTTAACTTTTAACACAACTCATGGATTTTGTAGTGGTACAGGTCCTAATAATGCTGGAAACGGAGCTAATGGTAGTGGTTATGTTATCCCTTCTGGACAAACTATTCCAAGTACAGCAATGAATCCACTTTGGCGTAATTCTATTTATTTTCCAATGCAGGATACCAATCCAAATATTATAGCAGTTCCACCTGTATCTATAACTTACATAATTGATGGACTTGCACCATGTAGAAAAGCAATAATTAATGTTAAAAACATGCCATTATTTTCTTGTGGAGTTAGTGAAGGATTACAAGAAAGTCAATTGGTTTTATATGAAGGAACCAATATTATTGATGTTTACGTAAAGAAAAGATCTGTTTGTACTTGGAACAATGGAAGTGGTGTATTAGGTATTCAAAATGCTACTGCTACTGCTGCATTTACACCACCTGGAAGAAATACTGGAACTTGGATCGCTAACAATGAAGGTTGGCGTTTTACTCCATCAGGTGCTTCACAAACTTCTTTTCAGTGGTTAAATGCAAGTGGTACAGTTATCGGAACAACTCCATCAATTTCTGTTTGTCCAACGGCTACGACAACGTATACTGCTCAAGTAAAATACACAGAATGTAATCCAACAGGAACCGGAACAATTATTAGAACAGTTACTAAGCCAGTAACAGTAGAAGTTTATCCGGATGATACTCAAACTCCAACAGATATCGTTCATTGTGCACCTAATAATACTTATGATTTAACTGCAAATGAAACAGTAGTTTTAGGAAGTCTTCCTGCTGGTGATTATGATATTTCATATCATACTTCACTTTCAGATGCTCAAAATGTTTCGAATCCAATTGCCGATCCAACTGCATTTCCTATTACTGGAGCTAGTCAAACTATTTTTATGAGTATGCAAAGTGCAAATAATATTTGTGTTAGGATAAAATCGTTTACCATTACATACAATCCATGTCTTCCTTGTCCCACAATTACCACACCATCGTCGACACAAACTTTATGCTTATCTGCTGACCCAACTCCTTTTTCAGTTAGTACCACTTTTACAGGTAGCAATGCCATAAGTTATGTTTATTTTACAACTCCTCAAGTAGGAAGTAATATGTACACTGGAGGAATTCCATTAGGGTTTTCTACTCCAAATGCTGGTGGAATTGCGACATTAGATCTTGCTGCAATTGGAACTGCAGGATCGTTACCAAACTCGGCTGGTACTTATTATATTTATGCTATTGCAAATCCTGCACCCGTAGATGTCACCTGTAGGCCATATGCAGAAATTCAAGTTATTGTTACTTCCTCTACAGCCTTACCTACAGTAACCACTCCTGTAACTTATTGTCAAGGAGCTACTGCAACAGCATTAAGTGCTACAGGTACTGGTTTGTTATGGTATACTGCTGCAACAGGAGGAACCGGATCATCAACTGCCATAGTTCCTAGTACATTAACAGCCGGGACTACTTTGTATTATGTATCCCAAACTATTTCAGGTTGCGAAGGTCCGAGATCATCAATTTCAGTAACTGTTAATGCTACTCCTGCTTTACCAACAGTTACCACGCCAGTAACTTATTGTCAGAATGCTACTGCAACTGCACTAACTGCAACAGGTTCAGGTTTATTATGGTATACTACCGCAACAGCAGGAACTGGATCATCTACTGCCATTGTTCCTAGTACTGCTTCAGCTGGTACTACTTTGTATTATGTATCTCAAACTATTTCAGGTTGTGAAGGTCCAAGAGCACCAATTTCAGTTACTGTTAATGCTACCCCGGCATTACCTACAGTTACCACTCCAGTAACCTATTGTCAGAATGCAACTGCTACAGCACTAATCGCAACCGGAACAGGGTTGTTGTGGTATACAGCTGCAACTGGTGGAACCGGATCATCTACTGCAATCACACCTAGTACTGCTTCAGTAGGAACTACAAATTATTATGTATCCCAAACGATATTAGGCTGCGAAGGTCCAAGAGAATTAATAGCAGTAACGATTAATAATATCCCGGCCTTACCTACAGTAACCACTCCTGTAACTTATTGTCAGAATGATATACCATCAGCATTAAGTGCTACAGGTACTGGTTTGTTATGGTATACTGCTGCAACAGGAGGAACAGGATCATCAACTGCCATAGTTCCTAGTACAGCAACAGGCGGTACTACTTTGTATTATGTATCCCAAACTATTTCAGGTTGTGAAGGTCCG
>CANGFO010000005.1 GCA_947453195.1 Flavobacteriaceae bacterium | reverse complement strand
GCACCAGCTGCATTTGATGGAAATCCTACTGCAGTAGGACTTCGAATCCAAAATTTCACTTTGTTCGTATTTCCAACATTTTTTAAGGGAGTATTAATAAAATCGGAGATGTCTTGAAATGCTTGACATAGTATGGCTCTTCTTTGGTCATGAAGAGAATTTCCAACAATTTCCATACCACTTCCAGTTTCAAAATAAAGTTCGAAAATACCCGAAGTGCAAAGAAGCGTAGTTGTTGTAGTTGATGTACCATTTTTTAAAACAGAAGGTTTGGCAACTCTAATATCGGATAATTTATAAACATTTCCTTCGTTGTCAACTACATTGTCAAATATTCCATTAGGTGTATAATAAATATCTGAAGTAGGCTTAACTTGTCCAAAATTTACATTGCAAATAAACACTATACTAATAAAAATTAATCGCTTCATTTTTGTTGAAATTCGAATTATATAAATTTATTTATTACTTTATTTCGTGTAAATCAATGTTAACACAACACCTTTTCAGTAATAACTTTATTACTAAAAAACATTTAAATTTAGTTATATTGGAAACATAATTCAATTATTACACTCAAATATATACAATATCTTTTATTAGTAGGAAAGTATACGCTATTATTTTAATAGATTTTCTATTGAAATTGTTATTTAATCATGCGATTCTTCCTGTGTCGGGACGAACAAGATTGTAGTTAGTTTCTTTTGAAAATCTTATTTCATAAAAGACAAAAACTGCTTAGCCCCGATTACAGTGGAAATCCTGACATTGCGATAACGAAAAGTGCAATTGGATTGCTTCGTGCCTAGCAATGACAGATTGTAACGAAAAGCGGGAAAGACCTTTACTAAAACTCCAACTGTTTCGCTTCTAAAAAAAAGTAATTAGTGAAATGCTGAGCACTGAGCACTGATTACCGAGCACTAAAAACTAACTTAACCATCTTGTCTTTACCTGCAGCAATAGCAGTATGATTATCTACAAACCGAATTGTGTACAAGGTGCCGTCTTTACTTAGTTGAGTCCAAGATTTTCCTTTATTACTCGAATAATACAGTCCATTTGCACCTACCGAAACTAATTGTTCTCCGTTGCTATTGGGAACATATTGCACACAAGAAGCATATCCAAATCCTTGATTTTCATAAACCAAATCCCATGTTTTACCACCATTAGCAGTTAGTGCTTTATTGCCAAAATTTTGATTTGGTTTTTCATAATTTCCACCAGAAATAAATCCAATTTTGTCGTTATAAAAATCCGCAGTGAATATACCTGTCATGGTTTCCCCTTGAATTATTGGTGTAGTATAGACACTCCAAGTTTTTCCTTTATCAGATGAAAAGAAAACCCTTGCTTTCTTCCCACCAGAAACGATCCAAGTACACTCTCCCTTAATTACAATATTGGTGTTACTTGCAGCAAATGCAGCTTCTCCTTCATTAACTTCTGGCAAATTGGAACAAGCTACTTTTTTCCAAGTAGTACCTCCATCTCTAGTAATTAGCATACACAAGCAATTCTCTATTGGATCTCCAATTGCAATTCCTTCTTGATCATTCCAAAATTGCATACTGTCGTAAAACACTTTGGTATTGTGTTCTTCATAAACCAATTCCTTTTGCTGCAAATCTTTAGAAAATTTATAAATAAATACCGGATTACCAACATTGGCAACAAAAATAGAGTTGCTCGTTTGTGCGATACTTCGAAATTCTAATTTCAAATCATCTTTTTCAATTGTGTATTCTTGTTTGCTATTATTTTTCAAATCAATAACTCCCACTCTGTTTTTATCGGCAGCATAATAAACTTTATCATTCGAAATAGTTATCGGTCGAATACTAATTTTATCTACTAAAAGAGTAGTAGTTTCAACAGAAGTGAAGGCAACCTGAGAAGACTTACAAGAATACAATTCCATAGAAAGCACCAACAAAAAAAGGATTTTTTTCATGATATCAATTAATTTCTTTGCTAAAATACAATAAAAATTACTGTTAATGATTTGTGAAAAGTTAATTCTTGGCACAGAAATTGGATTCCGTTTAATAAATTAATTAGTAACCCTAAATACAAATGCTATGAAAACAAAATTGTTACTTTCGACTTTTATGAGTTTGTTATTTGCAAGCATCTTTGCGCAAGACAAAACCATTATTAATGCCACTAGTTCTGAAATAAGCGATAATTTAGATCTTAGAGCAGTAGCTTCTATTTTCGGGGATTCTAAAGATTTGGCTGATTTTGAATTTCGATTAAATGATCCAAAAGCTCAAATATCTAATTTGGATTTAAATG
Organism: Flavobacteriaceae bacterium; assembly: GCA_947453195.1. GTDB lineage: Bacteria > Bacteroidota > Bacteroidia > Flavobacteriales > Flavobacteriaceae > Flavobacterium. The sequence continues at coordinate 137,594 of CANGFO010000005.1, read as the reverse complement.
ATGACAACCAAGTTGATTATTTAAGAGTAATTGAATCTGTTGAAGGAAATACCCATTTAATAATAATTCAAGCCGTATTAGGTCAAGATCAGTTTCAAGACGTTGCCACAGTTGAGGTAGAAAAAGACATCAATAATAAAATGCAAATTCAGGTAGTTGGCGATGTATATATGTATGGCAGCAACTATATTTATGAGCCTGAATATATTTCAGTTCCTGTGATTTATAATTATTTTTGGATTTCAAACTACCGCCCTTATTATTCTCCTTGGTATTGGGGATATTATCCAAAGCATTACTATGGCTGGAGTCCTTTTCCGTTATTTAGATACCGACACCACATAGGATTGCATATCAATATGAATTACCACTATAATTATGTGAATTATAGAAGATGCCAAACAGCTTATAGCAATTACTATGGAAGAAGAGGAAATTATTACGAAAGAACTTATCCAAATCGTTCATTTGAAAACAGAAACAGAGGGTATTCAAATCACTATGAATTAGACAGGTCAATATCGGTTCATGAGGCAACTCCAAGAAACAATCCAAGATCTAACTCCAATGCAGGTACTAGAAATTTAAATAACCCCAGAAGTTCTTCGGCAAATCCAAGACAAATAAATAATTCACCAAGAAACAATAATTACCAGCCAAGAATTTCTTCACCACGGGAAAACCATACCGAAAATTCAACTCCAAGAAATTCGGGAGGCGGAAGAGGAAGTTCTGGAGGCGGAAGAAGATAAGAACGAAAATTACCTAAAAGCATCGAAAATTCGATGCTTTTTTTATTTGTATTCAGACTAGTTTAAATATTTATTTAACAAAATAGATTTGAATTATCGAAAAGTAATACATTTGTAAACTTTTATAAAAAATTAATATGAGTTCGCACAGTCATAAAGACCTCCATAGCAAACTTTCTGCTGCTGGATTATTAATTACACTTGGAATAATTTATGGAGATATAGGTACCTCTCCACTGTATGTAATGAATTCCATTATTGGAAAAAACATTATAAACGAGAATTTAATTCTAGGAGGTTTATCTTGTATTTTTTGGACTTTAACCTTACAAACAACCTTAAAATACGTACTGATAACTCTTAGCGCCGACAACCATGGAGAAGGTGGAATTTTTGCCTTGTATGCCTTAGTTAAGCGAACTAAAATTCAATGGCTAATCGTACCCGCAATAATTGGTGGAAGTGCCCTTTTAGCCGACGGAATCATAACCCCTCCTATTTCTGTATCATCAGCGGTAGAAGGACTTCGACTATTCAAACCAGATATTCCAACCGTTCCCATAGTAATAGCAATATTATTTGTACTTTTTACAATACAACAATTCGGAACCAAACTTGTAGGTAAGTTTTTTGCTCCTATGATGCTTATTTGGTTTTCGATGCTAGCTGTTTTAGGAGTACTTCAGATAACACAAAACATAGAAGTTTTCAAAGCATTAAATCCTTATTATGCCTATAATTTATTAACTTCTGATGCTAAAGGTGAAGGCTTCTTTATTCTAGGCGCCGTATTTTTATGTACCACTGGAGCGGAAGCTTTATATTCGGACATGGGGCATTGCGGAAGAAAAAACATCCGTATTAGTTGGGCCTTTGTGAAAACAACTTTAGTATTAAATTATTTTGGCCAAGGTGCTTATTTATTAGCGCACCAAGGAAAAACATTAGATGTTATTAGCTCGCATAACTCAAACCCATTTTACCTAATCATGCCCGAATGGTTTAAACCTGTTGGGATTGTAGTTGCAACATTAGCAGCAGTTATTGCGTCTCAAGCATTAATTAGTGGATCATTTACTTTAATAAATGAAGCCATGCGATTAAACTTTTGGCCAAAAGTAAAAATCAAATTCCCAACCGATGTAAAAGGACAGCTATACATTCCGTCAATTAACTGGTTATTGTTTTTAGGGTGTGTTGGAATCGTTTGGCATTTTGAAGAATCAAGCAATATGGAGCATGCTTATGGTTTAGCGATTATTCTTTGTATGATTATGACTACTATTTTACTTAATTTTTATTTAATTATGAAAAGAGTACAATGGTATTTTATTGCGCCTTTAATTTCAATTTATCTTGTAATTGAATTGAGCTTTTTAAGAGCTAATATCACGAAATTTGTTGATGGTGGTTATGTAACTTTATGCATTACTATTGTATTAATTTCAATAATGTCGATTTGGTATTTAGCGAAACGAATTAGCAAAAACTACACTAAAATGGTCAAAATTGATTCGTATAAAAAAGTATTAGCCGAATTAAGTTTGGATCTTTCTATTCCAAAATATGCCACACATTTAGTATACATGACCAATTCCAACAGAAATGATGAAATTGAAGAGAAAGTTATGTATTCCATTCTTCAAAAACGACCAAAAAGAGCTGATTTATATTGGCTTATCCATGTAAACATCTTGAATGAACCTTATAAAAAAGAATATAAAGTAAGTGAAATCATAAAAGACGATTTATATCGAATTGATTTTTACTTAGGATTTAGAGAACCTACCAAAATCAACTTAATGTTTAAAGAAGTATTGAAAGATATGGTAAACAAAGGTGAGGTTGACGTAACAAGTAGATACGAATCTTTAAATAAAAACAACATCTTGGGTGATTTTAAATTTGTCCTTTCGGAGAAATTTTTATCCAATGATAGTGATTTAACCTTCTTTGAAAATATTGTAATGAATGCCTATTTCTTCATGAAAAAACTAAGTTTATCAGAAGAAAAAGGATTTGGTTTAGATAGTAGTTCGGTGAAAGTGGAACAATTTCCAATGGTATTACACCCACCCGAAATTATCGACATGCGAAGAATTGATTCGCACGGAGATCATCATTAATAAATACAAACAAAATAATTTAAAAAAGTATGCCTCCCGCATACTTTTTTGTTTTATATAAAAGCAATACCTTTGCAGGCTTAATAATTTTAATATGAGATTACACCGAAATTTAGTTTACACCACTATCGATTCACTTAATGCTATTTTTAATGAAGGAGAATATGCTGATAAAGCAGTAGCTCGTGCCTTAAAAAAAGACAAGCGTTGGGGAAGTTCCGATAGAAAATTTGTTGCCGAAACCATTTATGAAGTGGTGCGATGGAAACGATTGTATGCTGAAATTGCGGAAGTAAAAGAACCTTATAACCGAGAGGATATTTGGCGCATGTTTGCCGTTTGGGCCGTATTACGTGGCTATCCAATTCCAGATTGGAGGCAGCTTGAAGGAACTCCAGAGCGAAAAATAAAAGGAAAATTTGATGAATTATCCAAAATTAGAAAAATGCGTGAATCCATTCCAGATTGGATGGATGAACTTGGCGTAAAAGAACTTGGTGAGACACTGTGGACAAAAGAAATTGCAGCACAAAACAAACAAGCTCAGGTGATTTTAAGAGTAAATACTTTAAATACTACCAAAGAAAAATTACGCGCCATTCTAATGGATTTGAATATTGAAACTGATTTTTTACCCGATCAACCCGATGCTTTGGTATTGAAAGAAAGAGCTAATGTATTCATGACCGATGCTTTTAAAGAAGGATTATTTGAAGTTCAAGATGCCTCATCACAATTGGTTGCCGCATTTTTAGGTGTTGCTCCAGGAATGCGTGTCGTTGATACCTGCGCAGGTGCCGGAGGAAAAACCTTGCATTTGGCATCCTTAATGCAAAACAAAGGACAACTAATTGCCATGGATTTGTATGAAAGCAAACTAAAACAATTAAAACTAAGAGCTAAAAGAAATGGCGCTTTTAATATAGAATACCGAATTATTGACACAACTAAAGTCATTAAAAAATTACACGAAAAAGCTGATCGCGTTTTAATTGACGCGCCATGTAGTGGATTAGGAGTTTTGAAAAGAAATCCGGATGCTAAATGGAAACTGCAACCCGAATTCATTGATAATATTCGAAAAGTGCAATCGGAAGTTTTAGAAAGTTATTCTAAAATTGTAAAACCAGGCGGAAAATTAGTTTATGCTACGTGCTCTATTTTACCTTCTGAAAATCAAGAACAAATTGCAAAGTTTTTAAAAACAGAAATCGGTCAACAGTTTAAATTTGAAAAAGATTGTAAAATATTATCATCCGAATCAGGATTTGATGGATTTTACATGGCTTTACTAGAAAGAAAAGCATAACCCTATGAAACAGTTATTTTCTTTGGTATTATTCGCTACGGTTACCCTTGGTTTTGCTCAAATTCCAGCTGGGTATTATGCTACAGCAACCGGAACCGGATTTACACTTAAAACGCAACTTTACAATAAAATAAGTCCACATACCACATTAATTTATGGATCGGGATTATGGAGTTTATTTACAACATCTGATGTAAGACCTGACGGTTTTGTATGGGATATTTATTCCAATTGTAATTTTGTTTTTGGACCTGTAGCAAACGGAGGAAATCAGGATGATGGAACTCTTGGAACAATAGAATGCCAACGATACAATAAAGAGCATACCTTCCCTCAAAGTTGGTTTGGCGGACAAGTTTATCCGATGTATTCCGATGCGCATATTGTGATGCCGGCTGACAAAAAAGATAATGGGATGCGACAAAGTTTGGCTTATGGAATGGTTTCTTCTACTGTGGTCAATCCGATAGGAAATGGCTGGAAAATAGGGACTTGTACCACACCAAATTATCCTTATTCGTTACAAGTTTTTGAGCCAGCAGATCAATACAAAGGAGATATTGCTCGAAATTATTTTTACATGGCAACTTGTTATGAAAACGCTATCGGAAGTTGGCAAACATTTAATGCAAGTGGAGACACCGTTTTAGATGGAACGAATGACAATGTATTTGAATCATGGTTCTTAAACATGTTATTAATTTGGCACAATCAAGACCCCGTAAGTCAAAAGGAAATTGATCGAAACAATGCGATTTACGCCGTTCAAGGAAACAGAAATCCGTTTGTAGACCATCCCGAATATGTATGCCAAATATGGACAACTGCTTGCGCTAATATGAACAGTACAGCTTTTGAAATGGCGAATACTACTGTTTTTCCAAATCCAAGTTCGAATCAAAATATTACTATCAATTCAACGCTTTCGATAGACGGCATTCAACTATTTAATGTAAACGGACAAATTATTTTGGAAATAAATAATCCAAAATTTGAAAACAATTCATACACGTTACAGAATTTACCACATGGATTTTACTTCCTTAAATTAAATTCCAATCACCAATCCGTAACTAAGAAAATAATAATTAATTAAATAAAAAAAGAGCTTAATAAGCTCTTTTTTTATTCTTCCTCTAATTCCACCGATTTAGAGTAATTTCTCCATTTCTCAATGCAATCGGCCATGTCTTTGGGTATTTCGGTATCAAATCGCATCATTTCGCCTGTCGTGGGATGTACAAATCCAAGCGTCTTAGCATGTAATGCTTGTCTTGGCAAGGTCTTAAAACAGTTATCAATAAATTGCTTGTATTTGGTAAAGGTGGTACCTTTTAGTATTAAATTTCCGCCATAGCGTTCGTCATTAAACAAAGTATGACCAATGTGCTTTAAATGCACTCTAATTTGATGTGTTCTACCGGTTTCCAATTTGCAAGAAATCAAAGTAACATAACCAAAGCGTTCCAAAACTTTATAATGCGTTACGGCATGCTTACCAATTTCGGGATCGGAAAAAACGGCCATTTGCATTCTATCTTTTAAATGACGAGCAATATTTCCAGTAATAGTCCCTTCCTCTTCTTTCACATTTCCCCATACTAAAGCAATATATTCCCTTTCGGTAGTTTTATCTTCAAATTGCTTCGCCAAATGCGTCATGGCAGCCTCTGTTTTCGCAACAACCAATAAACCAGAAGTATCTTTATCAATGCGGTGAACCAACCCGGGTCTTTCAGAACTATTTAATGGCAAATTTTCAAAATGAAAAGCCAATGCGTTTACTAATGTTCCAGTATAGTTTCCGTGACCCGGATGTACTACAAAATTTGGAGGTTTATTAATCAACAGTAAAGCGTCATCTTCATAAACAATATCCAGCGGAATATCCTCGGGGTCTACCCTATTTTCAAATGGTGGATGCGCTAACAAGATACGAATAACATCTAATGGCTTTACTTTATAATTGGATTTAACAGGGATATCATTTACATAAATATCTCCGTTTGTAGCCGCATTCTGGATTTTATTCCGAGTAGCATTAGGCACCATTAACATTAAATATTTGTCAATTCGCAATAAGGCCTGACCTTTTGGAACATCAAATCGATAATGCTCAAAAAGTTCTTCTTCAGGTTCTTGAAGATCAATATTATTGCTCATTTGGAATGGTATCTGTAGGCATTTCGTTATTTGGAATGGTATCCAGTTCAGTATCGTCAAAGACCACTTTACCATCTCCTAAAACTAAATCAATTCTTGAAGCTTTTAAAACTCGTGTTCCTGGCTTTACTTTCTTGTCGTTCATCCACATTTCTAAAACCATATCTTTACCAATATAAGGAATGTATTTTATAGTGCCCTCTTGTAAACCAACGGCCTTAAGCGTTGGCACAGCCTGACGGTAGGTTTTTTCAATTAAATCTGGAATTGCAACCATTTTAAAAGTAGCTGCATTTATTTTAATATATATTTTTCGTCCGCCTTTTACTTTAGACCCTGCTGTAGGTTCTTGTTGCACCACAGTAAGTTTTGGATAATTCGAATTATAATCAACGGTATCAATGATTTCGTAATCTAAATCGAGTTCGCTTAATTTTTCATCTACCTGTTCTTCGTTTAATCTAGCCAAGTTTGGCACAGTAATTTCATTGCCATGATTAGTTACAAAAGTGATCCAGTGAAAAAACAAAAAAGCAATTACAGCCACTATTGCTAAAGCTGCCAACATTTGGGCAACAAAAACTTTACTGGTAAGATATTTTCTTAAACTCATAAAAATTGTATTTAAGGCAAAGATATAATTTTTAGTTTCAACAATTGTGCTATTTTTGTATAGTAATTAAAAAAAACCTCAATGAACGTAGCAGTTGTTATGGGAGGGTATTCTGATGAATCGGTAATATCCTTACGAAGCGGTCAATTAATATTAAATAGTTTAGATAAATCTAAATTCATCCCTTTTGAAATTCATATCTTATTAAACGATTGGTATTGTTTACTAGATGGAATAAAATACCCCATTGACAAATCTGATTTTTCCTTTTTAAAAGACAATCAAAAAATAAAATTTGAGGTGGCTGTGAATACCATTCATGGAACTCCAGGTGAGGACGGCCACATGCAAGCCTATTGGGAATTAGTTGATTTGCCTTACACAGGTTGTACTTTTTACCAATCGGCATTGACTTTTAATAAAAGAGATACGCTTTCGGTATTATCCAAATTTAATATCCCAAAAGCCAATTCAATTTATGTTACTAAAGGGGACGTAATAGACGGAAACCAAGTTGCGGCAGAATTAGGCCTTCCCTTTTTTGTGAAACCTAACCAATCAGGAAGTTCTTTGGGAGTTTCTATGGTTAGTACTTTAGAGGATTTTCAAAAAGCATTAGATTTTGCTTTCGCAGAAGACAACGATATTTTAATTGAATCGTATTTAAATGGTCGTGAGGTTTCGGTGGGGGTTTTAAAATACCAAGGGGAAACTAAAGTATTAGGAATTACCGAAATACTTTCACAAAATTCCTTCTTTGATTATGAAGCAAAATACTTAGGGAAATCAGAAGAAATTACTCCGGCTAGAATATCACAAGAAGTTGAAAGTCGAGTGATTGAAACCGCTAAAAAAGTGTATGAATCTCTAGGAATGACCGGTTTTTCTAGAACTGATTTCATTATCATGAATGATGTCCCGCATTTTATTGAAATAAATACCAATCCAGGGCTATCACCACAAAGTATTTTTCCACAGCAAGCTGCGTATGCTAAAATGGATATGGCCAATTTGTTGGAAAACGAAATAAGTTTGGCTTTACAACGAAAACCTATTTGGAAAAAATAAAAATATGAAAAAAGCTATATTTCCTGGATCATTTGATCCCATTACAAATGGTCATTTTGACATCATTAAAAGAGGTATTTCATTGTTTGATGAAGTAATTGTTGCTATTGGAATCAATGCCGAAAAGAAATACATGTTTTCACTTGAAGACAGAAAACGCTTTATTGAAGAAGCATTTAAAGACGAACCTAAAGTAAAAGTCATAACTTATGAAGGGTTAACCATTGACCTGTGTCAAAAAGAAAATGCCCAATTCATACTTCGTGGCTTACGCAACCCTGCCGATTTTGAATTTGAAAAAGCAATTGCTCATACCAACAGAAGGCTGTCAAAAATTGAAACTGTGTTTTTACTAACAGCCGCAAAAACATCCTATATTAGTTCTAGTATTGTTCGAGATGTAATACGAAATGGCGGAGATTATACGGTTTTAGTTCCCGATTCGGTTCGAATTTAGTTTTACCTTCTTGTCATGCTGACGAAGGAAGCATCTCATTATAAGATTCCTTATGCTTCGTTATGGAAAGGATGGTGTGTAACTTTACTCTTCCTTCTTAACTACTTTCCGAGCCACTTCAATCTTAAACTTTTTCCCTTTCATTTTTTCGTCTCGAATATTGCCTAAAAATTCTTTTACTTTTTTAGATTTTACGGCTGCAAACGAAATAAAATCTTTTACTTCAATCAAACCTAAATCGCCTTTTTCCAATTTTCCTTTTTGAGAAAAGAAACCTACAATGTCAATTTTGTTCAATTTATTTTTCTTACCACCACTCACATAAATCGTTTGAAATTCGGGAGCCTTTGGTAAAGTTGTCGCATTATCTACATTTAAAACAGTGGTTGTATAATCTATATAATCCATTTTTTTCTCACTTTCATGAGCCACTATATAGGCCGTTCCAGAAGCCAACATCCTTGCGGTACGCCCGTTTCTGTGGGTAAATTCGTCTTCTTTGGATGGCAAATGGTAATGTATTACGTGATTCATTTCGGGAATATCCAGTCCACGTGCGGCTAAATCGGTAGTAACTAAATAACTTACGCTTCCGTTTCTAAACTGAATTAAAGCACGTTCCCGTTCGTCTTGATCCATACCACCATGGTAATAGGTGGAGTAAATTCCTTTTTCGTTTAGGGTGTCGCTTATACGTTCGGCAGCATCTCTATGATTACAAAAAATAATTGCTGATTGCGATTTTAACGAGCAAATCAAATTGAAAAGCGAATTGATTTTATCTTTTTCTTTGGAAACTACCATTTTCAAAGTCAAATTAGAATTTGCTTCTTCGGCAGGAATAAAATCTAAAACGGTAGGATTTACAACTCGAGTATATTTTGGAATTTCAATATCGGAAGTTGCCGAAACCAAAATTCGTTTGTTCAATTTATTTAATTTTGAAATGATAAACGACATTTGCTCGTGGAAACCCAATTGCAAGGATTTATCAAATTCGTCTAAAACCAAGGTTTGAATAGCATCCATTTTGAAAGTACCTCTTTCAATATGATCGGCAATTCGGCCGGGAGTTCCTATTAAAACTGCTGGTGGATTGGAAAGATTTTTAATTTCAGTATCAATAGAATGTCCGCCATAGCAAACATTTACTTTATAATCGGTTCCCATTTTCTTCCAAACTTGCTCAATTTGCAATCCCAATTCTCGGGATGGAACTAAAATTAAACATTGAACGGTGTTTATTTCGGGCTGCAACATTTCGAAAATTGGCAGTAAAAAAGCCAAGGTTTTTCCGGAACCTGTAGGAGAAAGTAATAATACATTGGCAGCATTCAAAATAGCATCTTGTGCCATTTCTTGCATTTCGTTTAGACTTTCAATTCCTAAATTTAATAGTAAATTGGTAGAGTGTGAATTGTTATTCATTTGGCAAAGATAATGCCAAATCGAAATTAAAAATTACGAATTATGATTTTTTGGTTATTAAACTTGAAAGTTTTACTCTTCAAACAATAACTTAATATTCTCATACGAATTATTCAAGGCTTGCTTAATCTCTTCTGAATTGAGCCAAGCTACTTTTTCAATACCTTCATTTTCCTGTGGAACGGGCGTTCCTTCAAAAGAGGTTGTCATTTCAAACCAATGGGTTATTTTTAATCTATAAACTCCATTTCGTTTAAAAACATGATAGGTTTTTTGAAGTTTTTTTGAAATTTCTAATCCAGAAACTCCTGTTTCTTCAACAACTTCTCTGATGGAACAATCTTCAATTATTTCCCCTTTAATAAGTCCGCCTTTTGGCAAATCCCATTTTCCATTTCTAAAAATAAAAAGTACTTCTTTATTTTGATTGTAAACTAGTCCACCACCAGCTTTTTTTACGGGAATTTTCTCCTTTACTTTATTGAGTATTTCTTTCTCATCCGGATGATACAAATAGGCTTTATTTATTTTATTATTAAACATTTTAATAATAAGCTGTTCAATATCAACGCTTTCAAGCAAAAACAGCTGAAAGTCGGTTTCTTTAGCGACTTCATTTGTTAAAAAAAGTGGTTTGTCGTTTACAAAAACTTTATACATTTGCAGTATGATTAAAGATATTAAAACAGCCGAAAAAACAGCCGAATTGCTTTTGCAAATTAATGCAATTAAATTGAATCCGTCAAATCCTTTTAAGTGGGCTTCGGGTTGGAATTCACCAATTTATTGTGACAACCGATTAACTCTTTCATTTCCAGCAATTAGAAATTTTATCAGAGATGAATTTGCCAAACAAATTACTGAAATTTATGGTAAACCAGATGTAATTGCGGGAGTTGCAACAGGAGCAATTGGAATTGGAATTCTTGTTGCAGAAGAACTTGGATTGCCATTTGTGTATGTAAGACCAGAAGCAAAAAAACATGGTAGACAAAACCAAGTGGAAGGTTTTTTACAAAAAGGACAAACTGTTGTAGTTGTTGAAGATTTAATATCAACTGGAAACAGTAGTTTGATGGCTGTAGAAGCTTTAAAAGAAGCTGGTGCCAATGTAAAAGGAATGATTGCCATCTTCACTTATGGATTTTCCGTTGCCGAAGAGAACTTTAAAAATGCTGGTATAGAATTACATACGTTAAGCAACTACGAGAATTTATTGAATTTAGCTGTGGCAAAAAATTATATTACCGAGAAAGAACAAACTACACTTCAAGAATGGCGTACAAGCCCTTCAACATGGGATGTAAAATAATATAAACTAAGAGGATGAGATTGCTTCTTTCCTCGCAATGAAATTAAAAATGAATTTAGAAAGTCCAAAAGTTATCGTAGAAAAATCTTCAGCATATTTATATAACGCCTTGTCTGATGTTAAGAATTATGAAAAATTAATGCCTGAAAATATTGCAAAATTTGAAGTTCTAGGAGACGATATTTTTAATTTTGGACTTGCCGGAATGCCCGAAATTAAATTAAGATTAAAAGAGGGTACTCCAAACTCGAAAATTGTATTGGTAGCTGCAAGTGATAAACTACCCTTTTCTTTGATTGCTTCAATCAATGAAATTACTCCAAGTTCTTGCGAAGTAAAATTAGATTTTGAAGGCGATTTCAATCCCATGATGGCCATGATGATTAAGGGTCCAATTACCAAATTCATCGAAACTTTGGTTAGCAATATGCATAAATTATAGTATTATTTGGTTAATACAACATTTGGACTTCTTTAATTCCAAAGGTTTTAACCGAATCGTCTTCTATTTTTATTTGCAACAATCCGTTTGAGTTTACTCCTTGAATAATCCCCATAAATTTATTTTGGCTAGTATCTTCAAAAGCCATTGGAATGCTAATTTTAAATAAATTTTCATGGTATTTACTCCATAACTTATCCGTTTGATTTGTAAGAATGTAACCACAATTTTTCTTTATTTGAAAAATAATTTTGTGTAAAAGTTCGTCCAAATCAAATTCAGAATTAGAAACCAAAGCCATTGAAGAGGCTTTAGGCAAGTTGTCAAAGTTTTGTTGATTTACATTAACTCCGATTCCAACAACCGATTCTATTTTACCATCCGATTTGATGCTGTTTTCAATTAATATGCCAGCAATCTTTTTATGGTCTGACATAATGTCGTTAGGCCATTTTATAGATAAATTAGGAACTTTATTTTCATTTAAAACTTCCAATACTGATAGAGCAATTGCCACGTTCAAATGAAAAATAGCTTCTACATCCTGCAACACCTCTTTAATCAAGATGCTCATAATTAGATTTTTACCTTCTTCAGAAACCCAAGTAGCTCCCATTTGCCCTTTCCCCTTTGTTTGTTTATCAGTAACAACTACCGTAAAATTTTCTAGAATTTGGGTCCGGGAAAGTTCTTTTAAATAGTCATTGGTAGAATCTATGGCACTGAGTTTGATTAAAGACATATAAAATATATTAAAAAAAATGAAGTTTAAACTTATGTTAAGCTTCAAAATTAAGGACAATTTTTGATACATTTGCAAATCATACAAAATAATAGATGGCAAAAAAGACAGTGAGTACCGATGTTTTATTAACGAACATCCTAAAAGGAATTGAAGAAGTAAAAGGAAATGATATTGATATCCTTGATTTAAGAGAAATTGACAATGCGGTTTGCGATTACTTTGTTATATGTAGTGGTACTTCGAATACCCAAGTAAATGCAATTGTAAACTCTATCCAAAAGATTGTTTCAAAAGAAATTAAAGACAAACCTTGGCATGTTGAAGGAACCGATAATGCCGAATGGGTATTAATGGATTATGTAAGTATTGTAGTTCATGTATTTCAAAAAGAAATTCGTGAATATTACAACATTAAAGGCTTGTGGGGTGATGCTAAAATCACTTCGATTCCAAATAAAAACTAAACATAAAAAAATATAATGGCAGACAATAAAAAACCAAGTGGTTTAAAATTTAGTCCGTGGTGGATATCTGGGGCAATCATTTTCATGTTTGTTCTTTTAAATATTTTTAATAGCACCGGATTTCAAGATCCTACCAAAATATCTTCTTCAAAATTTGATGAACTTTTAAATAGTGGTCAAATTGAAAAGGTGATTGTTTTCAATAAAGTGGAAGCAGAAGCTTATTTAACTGCTGCAGCATTAAAACAAAAGTCGAATAGTAAAGTAGCCAAAGATCCTGTTTTTGGAGGAGCTAATAAAGGACCTCATTATTTGTTTGAAATTGCGGATGCTCAAAATTTTGAAAATAAATTAATCAAAGCTAAAACTGCCAATAAGCTTAAAGACTATGATTTTAAAATTAAAAGTGATTGGTCTGAATACATTGTAGGATTTCTACCAATGTTGCTTTTAATTGGAGTTTGGTTATTCTTCATGAGAAGAATGTCTGGCGGTGCCGGTAGCGGTGGCGGACAAATATTTAATATCGGAAAATCGAGAGCTAAATTATTTGACGAAAAAGAAGATGTAAAAACTACATTTAAAGATGTTGCTGGATTAGAAGGCGCAAAAGAAGAAGTTCAAGAAATTGTTGAATTCCTTAAAAACCCAGAAAAATATACCGTACTTGGAGGTAAGATTCCAAAAGGAGCCCTATTAGTAGGACCTCCTGGAACTGGAAAAACTTTACTTGCTAAAGCAGTAGCTGGAGAAGCAAAAGTTCCATTCTTTTCACTTTCAGGATCTGATTTCGTTGAAATGTTTGTTGGAGTTGGTGCTTCTAGAGTAAGAGATTTATTCAAACAAGCAAAAGAAAAATCACCTGCAATTATTTTCATTGATGAAATTGATGCCGTAGGTAGAGCTAGAGGAAAAAATAATTTTTCGGGCGGTAACGACGAGAGAGAAAATACGCTAAATCAATTACTTACCGAAATGGATGGGTTTGGCACTAATACCCACGTAATTGTATTAGCAGCAACCAACAGAGCTGATGTTTTAGATAAAGCATTAATGCGTGCAGGTCGTTTTGACCGTCAAATTTATGTGGATTTACCAGACATTAGAGAGCGTAAAGAAATCTTTGAAGTGCATTTAGCACCACTTAAAAAAGTGGAAGGTTTGGATACAGAATTTCTAGCCAAACAAACTCCTGGATTCTCAGGTGCAGATATTGCAAATGTTTGTAATGAAGCGGCGTTAATTGCAGCGAGACACAATAAAACTGCCGTAGACAAACAAGACTTCCTAGATGCTGTAGACCGTATTGTAGGTGGATTAGAAAAGAAAAATAAAATTGTTACACCTTCCGAAAAAAGAGCCATTGCTGTTCACGAAGCAGGTCATGCAACAGTAAGTTGGATGCTAGAACACGCAGCACCACTTATTAAAGTAACAATAGTGCCGAGAGGACAAAGCTTAGGTGCCGCTTGGTATTTACCTGAAGAACGACTAATTGTTCGTCCAGATCAAATGCTTGATGAAATGTGTGCAACTATGGGTGGAAGAGCTGCAGAAAAAGTAATCTTTGATACTATTTCAACTGGAGCATTATCAGATCTAGAAAAGGTAACGAAACAAGCTCGTGCTATGGTTACCATTTATGGATTAAATGACAAATTAGGGAATGTAACCTATTATGATTCATCTGGACAAAGCGAATACAATTTCAACAAACCCTATTCGGAAGAAACGGCCATAACGATTGACAAAGAAATATCTTTACTTATTGAAAGTCAGTACCATAGAGCAATTACACTTCTTAATGAAAACAAAGAAAAGTTACTGCAACTTGCCGATATCCTTATTGAAAAAGAAGTTATTTTTAAAGATGATTTAGAAACTATTTTTGGAAAAAGACCTTTTGATACAATAGAAGAAAATACACCTGAAGTTTCAGAATAAATTAATTTTTTAATAAAAAAGTAAAAATCTTAATTCAAAAAATGTTTTTGAATTAAGATTTTTTTATCTTTGAAAGTTTTCAAGCAAGAAATAAAGAATTTTATTTAGTACTATGAGTCTTTTCAGAAAAATATTTGGCGGCAGCAACGATTCATCCCAAGAGGATGGCGTAAGCGAATACAACAGTCCAATACCTTCCAACCTTCCTGTAGATGATTTATTTACCTTCAATTTTAAGAAAAATGGAGGGAAATTTATCTATTGCGAAAATCTTAATGAAGTTAAAGAACAATTTGAAAATATACTTGAAGAAAATGATTGGTTTGAAAGTGAGGTTTTATGTAATGAAACGAAGCTGCATTCTCTTTTAGACGAAAATAAATTAGAATACAAAAATATTACCTCCCCTAAATTCTTTTTTGCAAGTTGCGAAAATTTATTAGCTGATGAAGGTTCGGTGCTTTTTTCTTCCAATCAAATAAAGCACAGAAAACCAAACGAACTTCCGGATAACATAGTGATTTTAGCTACAACCAGCCAAATTCTGGAAACTAAAAGCGACGGACTTCGTGCCATAAAAAAGAAATACGATAAAGATTACCCAACCAATATTACTGCAATAAAGTATTTTGAAAAAGTACAAGAAGAAGATTTCTTGACTTATGGTAGCTCTGCAAAAAATCTTTATTTACTGTTACTCGAAGATTTGTAACATGAATGAAACCTTAAAGCGAGCAATATCTGGTGCGGTTTATATAACGCTTCTTATCGCTTCTATACTCTATTCTAATGAAAGTTTTTTTATACTGTTTGGATTATTCCTACTTATTGCCGTATACGAATTTTGTGCTTTAGTTCATATAAAAAAAATCATTCCATTACTATTTGCTTTTCTTTTTTACGGAACAATCACTATGGTTAGTTTTTATAAAAAAATCGTACAAGACATGTTGTTTTCTATGACTAAAAAACAATATCAAATCACAATTGACATTAACCTGCTATACCAAATACTATTAGGCATAACACTTATAATAGCTGTAAAATGCATTCATTTTTTATTTAGCGATAGCATCCAAGAGGTAACTAAACCCAATAAAATAATTTACCTTTTAGGTTATGTTATATTACCATTCTTTTTCATTACTAAAATATCCTTCGGAATAAAAGAATACAATCCTAAAATCATCATTGGACTGTTTATTATCATTTGGACCAATGATACCTTTGCCTACATTGTAGGTAAATCTATAGGAAAACATAAATTACTAGAGCGAATTTCTCCAAAAAAAACTATTGAAGGTTTTCTTGGCGGAATACTTTTTAGCATTTTAGCAGGGGTATTAATTTCTAGATACTATATAAATCCAAGCCCTGCATTCAGTGAGAAATCCATTCAAATATGGGTTACCATTGCGATTATTGCTGCAGTAATTGGAACTTTAGGCGATTTAATTGAATCTAAATTTAAACGTGTTGCTGGAGTAAAAGACAGCGGGAAAATTATGCCCGGTCACGGAGGTATTTTAGATCGATTAGATAGTGTTATATTTGTAGCACCTTTTGTATTTTTGTTTTATCAAATTTTATATTATGTTTCATAAAGAGGGAGCCAAGATTATTCTTATTTCCACATTCATTTTTACTGTTTTATTATTAGGAACCCCATACATTACGGATAATCCATGGATATTAAAACCGGTGCAACTTTTTTTATTGGCCTTTCTAGTAATCATATTACAGTTTTTTAGAAACCCGAACCGTGATTTAGTTCCAAACGATCAGCATGTTTATGCTCCTGTAGATGGGAAAGTAGTAGTTATTGAAGAAGTTTTCGAGCCCGAATATTTTAAAGATAAACGAATTCAGGTTTCTATTTTTATGTCGCCTATTAATGTGCATGTTACCCGATATGCAATTGGTGGAAAAGTAAGATACAGCAAATACCATCCAGGAAAATATTTAGTGGCATGGCATCCAAAAGCGAGTACTGAAAACGAAAGAACTACTGTAGTAATCGAAAATAGAGTTTTTGGAGAAATACTATACCGCCAAATAGCCGGTGCTTTAGCAAAAAGAATTGTAAATTATGCTGAAGAAGGAACCTTTGTTCGTCAAGGTGAAGATGCTGGTTTTATTAAATTTGGCTCAAGAGTAGATTTATATTTTCCTTTAGGAACGAATATAAATGTTACATTAAACCAAAAAGCAGTTGGAAATAAAACTATAATTGCAACAAAATAAATGTCAGAAAAAGACTTAGAAACAAGATTTGAAGAAGCTGTTGAAATAGCTAATACCATGTCTCAGGATTCCTTACCTCAAGATGTGCAGCTGCGACTTTATGCCTTGTACAAACAGTCTACTCATGGCACAATTACAAACCGAATTTACCCAGTTTACGATTTAAGAAATGCATTTAAAATGAATGCTTGGATGCAAATAAGTCATCTTACTGAGGACGAATGCAAAGAATTATATATAGAGGCGATCCTCTCTTTAGCAAAGAAAAAATAGAAACATGAAAAAATCACTACTCCTTTTATTGTGTGTGCTATTTGTTATCTCTTTAGGAGCATGTAAAAGAAAAAAATATACCGAAGTGGTAGAAGTTCCTTTGCCATCAGTAGAAGAAAAACTAACTATTGGTTCGCCAGATGATGCAAAAGCAGAATCGGGTGCCTTTGAACTTGTAGAGTTGCCTTTTGCTTTCGATGCCCTTGCACCTAATATAGATGCGCAAACCATGGAGATTCATTATTCAAGACAATATTTAACTTTTACCAACAATTTAAATAAAGCACTTAAAGAAACTGATTCTGAAAATACTCCTTTAAAAGATATTATCAAAAAACTAGATTTATCGAACACCAATTTAAGAAATAATTTAGGCGGCTATTACAATCACAGTTTGTATTTTGAAATCCTAACTCCTAAAGGCAGTGGTGCTCCAGCAGACACTTTAGCCAGTGCTATCAATAGAGACTTTGGTTCTTTTGACGATTTCAAAACCCAATTCAAAGATGCAGCCAATAAACAATTTGGATCTGGTTGGGCATGGCTTGTGGTAGATAATTCTGGAAAACTTCAAATTACAAATACTCAAAACCAAGACAATCCGCTGATGCCGCGATCTGAAATTTCAGGCACACCAATTTTAGGAATTGACTTATGGGAACATGCCTATTATTTGAATTATCCAAACAACAGAAAAAAATATATTGAAAATTTCTTCAAACTAATTAATTGGAAAAAAGTGGAAGAAAACTTCGAAAGTGCTTTAGAAAAATAAAATACAAATTTACCCTACCTAATTAATTTATCATCATGCTTTCAATTAAAAACAAAAGAGTTTTATCTTTTCAAATAATTGCCTTATTTACCTGCCTAATCACTATCGGTCAAGAAAAAAATCTAAAAAACATTCAGAAACTAACTTTTGGTGGTGACAATGCCGAGGCCTATTTTAGTCCGAATGGCAACATGCTAACCATGCAAATAAACAATCCTAAAATGGGAATGTCTTGCGACCAAATCTATATGTTGGATTTACAAAACACACCCTACTCTACCGATAAATTAAAACCAATATCATCTGGAAAAGGTAGAACTACTTGTTCCTATTTTATGCCCGATGGAAAGCACATTATTTATGCCTCAACTTTTGCAGCGAATGATGCGTGTCCGCCAGCTCCAAAACCACATGATGGAAAATACCTTTGGGCAGTGTATCCAGAATTTGATATTTACATGGCCGATTTAGATGGTAAAATTGTAAAGCAATTAACTAACTCTCCAGGATATGATGCTGAAGCTGTGGTTTCGCCAGATGGCAAAAAAATTGCCTTTACCTCTACTCGATCTGGAGATTTAGAGTTATGGACAATGGATATTGACGGAACAAATTTGAAGCAAGTTACCAACGGATTAGGTTATGATGGTGGAAGTTTCTTTTCACACGATAGTAAAAAATTAGTGTTCCGTTCTTCGCGACCAAAAACCGAGGCAGAAATTGCAGACTATAAAGCATTATTAAAAGATAATGTAGTGGCTCCAACCGAAATGGAAATTTACACCTGCAATGTAGATGGAACAGATGTTAAACAAATTACTCATTTGGGTAAAGCAAATTGGGCACCCTTTTTCCATCCTTCGGATAAAAAAATAATTTTTTCATCAAATCATCATTCTACAAGAGGTTATGATTTTCAATTGTATATGATTAATATTGACGGAACTAATTTAAAACAAATTACCTGGGAGAGCGAGTTTAATGCATTCCCTATGTTTTCGCCAGATGGAAAAAAATTAGTTTGGTCTAGCAACAGACAACAAAGTGCTGCTAGAGAAACTAATGTGTTTATTGCGGATTGGGTAGATTCAGACGAAGCTGAAAATGCTAAGCCAGATTTATTAAAAAAACACATTTCTTATTTAGCTTCAGATGAATTAAAAGGAAGATTAACTGGATCTGAAGGAGAACAAAAGGCTGCAGATTACATCATAAAACAATTCAAATCATTAGGTTTAAAACCGTATGATGGAAAAGAATACATTCAAAAATTTGATTACACTATTCGTTTAAATCCTCACGACAGTACTAACACAAGTAGTGTTGCAAATACAGGAAGAAACGTAATTGCCTATTTAGACAATAAAGCAGCTAAAACTATTGTTATAGGTGCGCACTATGATCATTTGGGATTAAACGAGCACAATAATTCAACTAAATCCAATTCTAAAGGAGAAATTCACAATGGCGCTGATGATAATGCATCGGGGGTTTCTGGAGTATTAGAATTAGCCCGAATATTCAGTAAAAATAAAACTACTGAAAAAGTAAATTACATTTTCGCTTTATTTTCAGGAGAAGAAGACGGTTTAATTGGATCCAAACACATGGCAGAAACATTAAAAGAAAAATATCCTAATATAGAAGCAATGATTAATATGGATATGATTGGTAGATTAAATGCAAAAAAAGAACTAGTTGTTGGTGGCGTTGGAACTGCTGCAGCGTTTAAAGACCTAGTTGAAAAAAACAAACCAGCTGGATTCAATATTACACAAGAAGAAAGTGGTGTTGGACCAACAGATCATACTTCTTTTTACTTAAAAGATATTTCGGTTTTGAATTTCTTTACAGGAACGCATACCGATTACCATAAACCAAGTGATGATGAAGATAAAATTAACTACACAGGGGTAACAAATATTGTTGACTATGTATTTAGAGTTGCAAATGATATTGCCAATTTAGAAACAGTGGCATTTATTAAAACTAAAAACAATGCTGGCAAAACAAGACCAAAATATAAAGTAACTATGGGAATAATGCCTGATTACACCGAGCATGGTGATGGTTTACACGTAGATGGCATTACCGACAACAGACCCGCGCAACTTGCCGGAATAAAAGAAGGAGATGTAATTACTAAAATTGGTACGTCAGAGATTAAAGAAGTATATAGTTATATGGATGCCTTAGCAAAAATAACTCCAGGACAAGAATTGGATGTTGTTTTCATTAGAGATGGTGAAACCAAAACCGTAAAAGTTAAATTTGAATAATAAAAATTTAATTTAAAAAATCCCCAAGAACACCTTGGGGATTTTTTATTTATATCAAATAGGGTAATCTTTCTTTATTTCTTTAATGGTCTTCCCGATTTGTGATTTTACACTTTCAAAAGTCGCAGCGATTTCTTTTCTTTTACCTTTTAAACAGCACCAAGACTCAATTAGAATAATTTCATCATGTGCAATTAACATTCCGAATAATTCTAACGAGGGCTTAATTTTATGGGCAAACAAAAAGGCATGCGCATGATCTTTTTGCTTAATAGCCTGTTCTAATTCTTTTAAATCTTTTGGAATTTCGGCAACAAATATCCGAGCAATTTTTAAAACAAAATCGGTGTCGCCATCAGCCAAGGCAAAAACTTTAGCAAGATTGTAATTTATAGCCATTATTTCACTTGGATTCTAAATGATTTTTTATCTTCTAAGTAGCCTTCTAATATATCGTTAGGCTTAACCGCAGCAACACCTTCTGGAGTTCCTGTAAAAATGACATCTCCTTTTTTTAAAGTAAAATATTGAGACACGTGAGAAATCAATTCATCAATTTTCCAAATCATGTGTTTGGTATTTCCGAGTTGAACAATTTCACCGTTTTTCACCAATTTGAATTCGAGTTCCTCTAAAGATTTAGAATCACTTTTAGGATAAAATTCTCCAATAACAGCAGACCCATCAAAAGACTTTGCTTTTTCCCATGGCAATCCTTTTTCTTTTAATTTAGCTTGCAAATCTCGAGCAGTAAAATCAATCCCTAATCCTATTTCATCATAATAATTAGATGCAAATTTTGGCTCAATATACTTCCCTACTTTATTAATTTTAACAAGTAGTTCAACTTCATGGTGCACATCGTCAGTAAATTCGGGAATTACAAATGGATGCTGCTTTAGCAAAATTGAAGAATCCGGTTTTAAGAATACAACAGGTTCGTCTGGACGATCATTATTAAGCTCTTCGATGTGCTTCACATAATTCCTACCGATGCAAATTATTTTCATATTGGTACAAATCTAATTTAAATTAGCCTTTGGTGTTTAGCTTTCTTAATTTGATACTCGTTAGTACCTTTTTTGTATACAAAGGGAAATCGGCTCCTTGAATCCAGCCGTAATAACCGGGTTCTTTTTCTAATATTTCTTCTACTAGCTGGCCTTTGTTCTTTCCAAAGGTAAATATTTCTCTACCCTCATTATTTAAAGCAATAAATCCTGCAAAATCAACCGATTTTTTTCTAGTTGTAAATTCAGATAACCATTTGGTATCGTTTTGTAAATCTTCATAACGATCCAATTGTGCCTTCAGCACCTCATAGGTAGCCATGGTATCCGCTTCGGCAGAATGGGCATTCTCTAAACTTCCGTTACAATAAAATTTATAAGCCGCACTTAGTGTTCGTTCTTCTTTTTTATGAAAAATGGTTTGTACATCAACAGAAACTCTATTTTTCATATCAAAATCTACTCCGGCTCTCAATAATTCTTCGGCCAATAATGGAATATCAAATCGATCGGAATTAAATCCTCCTAAATCGGAGTCTTTGATCATATTGTGCACTTGCGAAGCCAACTCGTTAAAAGTAGGCTCGTTTGCAATTTTTTCATTCGTGATTCCGTGAACAGCAGAAGCCTGAGCCGGAATTGAAATAGTAGGATTTACCAACCATGTTTTACTTTCGCTAGTTCCATTAGGAAATACTTTAAAAATAGATATTTCTACAATTCTATCTTTGGAAACATCTATTCCTGTGGTCTCTAAATCGAAAAAACAAATTGGTCGGTTTAATTTTAATTCCATTGGTTATTATTTGAAAGCAAATATAAAATATTGTACTTGTTGGCAATCCATTTTCGGGTATTATTTTGCAAATAAAAAACCCTTTCTTGTTGAAAGGGTTTTTTAAAATATATTTAATTCATTTATTAATATTCTCTGTTTGCATCAAATGCTTCCAAGTATTCAGCAACACGTTTTACAAAGCTACCACCCAATGCGCCATCAACAACGCGGTGATCGTAACTGTGCGATAAGAACATCTTTTGACGGATTCCAATAAAATCACCTTCTGGAGTTTCGATAACTGCAGGCACTTTACGGATAGCTCCAAGGGCAAGAATTCCCACTTGTGGTTGGTTGATAATTGGGGTTCCAAACACCGATCCAAAGGTTCCAACATTTGTAACCGTATACGTTCCACCTTGAGTATCGTCTGGTTTTAATTTTCCGGCTTTAGCACGGTTACCAAGATCATTTACGGCTTTGGCCATTCCTACCAAATTCAATTGATCTGCATTTTTAATTACCGGAACAATAAGATTACCGTTTGGTAAGGCTGCAGCCATTCCTAAATTGATATTTTTTCTTTTAATAATAAAATCGCCATCCACAGAAATATTCATCCCTGGGAAATCTTTTAATGCTTTTGCAACTGCTTCCATAAAAATTGGAGTGAAAGTCAACTTCTCGCCTTCGCGCTTTTCAAAAGCTGTCTTAACTTTATCTCTCCATTTCACAATGTTAGTTACATCCACTTCAATAAACGACTGCACATGAGCAGAAGTTTGAACGGAAGCAACCATATATCCAGAAATCAATTTACGCATTCTATCCATCTCCACAATTTCATCACCTCCATTTACAGAAACGGGTTGTGCTGTTTGGGTAGCAGGTTTTGATTCTTGTGTATTAGGCTTAGGAGTTGGTGATACAGCCCCCGATTTTCTGCTTTCAATATATTTTAAAATATCTTCTTTAGTAACTCGGCCTTCCTTTCCAGATCCTGAAATACGTTCCAATTCAGCAATTGAAACTCCTTCTTCTTTAGCAATATTTTTTACTAATGGTGAAAAGAATTTATCTGAATGTGAAAAATCTACATCTTTAGCTGCTTCAATAGGTTTAGAAACTTCTTTAATGATTTCCTCCGAAACTTCTTCTTTGGCAACAACAGGCGTTGCAGCAGCTTCAACAACTGGAGCGTTTCCACCTTCTGTTTCAATGATGGCAATGGTTTGCCCAACTTTAACCACATCGTTAACTTGAAACAATATTTCAACTAAAGTCCCAGATACTTCACTTGGCACTTCACTATCTACTTTATCTGTAGCAATTTCTAGAACTGCTTCATCAGCAGCAATAAACTCGCTTACATTTTTTAACCAGTTGGTAATTGTTGCTTCTGCAACACTTTCTCCCATTTTGGGTAATTTCAATTCGAACTTTGCCATATCTTTAAACTAAAGTTGTATATCGTTGTTTGGTTTGCAAAATTAATGATTATTTTCAGGTATAATCAAGAATTATATAATTTTTACCTAATATTTTTTATTCTAAAACTAGCATTTCCCCTCTATCGTTACTGTTGTTACTTCCAATAATAAAAGTCGCGTTAGAAGAAATTAATTTAAATGTGTGATTTTTGCCTTTATGGTCTTCCATAAATTGAATTGCTTTTTTGCAAGAAATCGTGGATAAATCCAATATAAATTCAGTTTTGATAGACGCATCAACAACCTCTGTAAATTTTGGTCCAAATTTACTTTCTAAATCGTGAAGCAACTGCTCTTTATTGGCACTTTCAGTAACTAAAAAATAAGAATCGGGCTGGATTTTTTCAGTTACATTACCTTGAAATCTTTTAAAAAATGAAAACAAAACAATTCCAATTTTCATAAAAAAAGAAAAGAATAAGGAAACCTTAAAATGTTTTCTATAAAAGAAATTCATAGCTTCTTGAAAACGTTTCATATACGTTCCGTCTCGTACAGTGCTTTCTCCTTTAAAATGAATTACCGTGGTATCATGAAAATAATAATTGTATTTTCCTTCTTGCAATACCAAGTAACTTAAATCAATATCATCGGAATACATGAAACAATTTTCATCAAATCCTCCAATTTTGTTATACAAATCCCGTTTCATCACCATAAAGGCGCCCACAAGAATTTCAACTTTTCCGGATTGCTCTTTTGATAAATGTTGGGCATAATACTTGCCAAACAAATTGGATATTTTATACAACCCAAAAATCTTGGTGAACGAAACCCAAGGTGTTGGAATTCCACGTTTACTTTCAGGTAAAAAGTTTCCGGCTCCATCTATCAATTTGCAGCCAATAATTCCGGTTTCTGGTTTCCAATTAATTGGATTTAGAATTTTAGAAAAGGTATCTTCAGCAACAATAGTATCCGGATTTAGAATGCAAATATATTCACCTTTGGCTTGGGAAACTCCAATATTATTACCCTTTGGAAAACCTAAATTCTCGGTATTTGATATCAATTTTACCTCAGGAAAACGTTGCTGCATCATGACACAACTATCGTCTGAAGAATTATTATCAATAACAATTATTTCACCATCAATCCCTTCAAGTGCTTTTTGAACACTTAAAACGCATTGCTCTAAAAAATAGCGCACATTATAATTAAGGATGATTACCGATAATTGCATAGATAATTATAGTTTATAAATAAAACTTCCGCTTGAAGGTAAATTCACTTTTATTGTTCCTATTCCTTTAACTACTTGCAACTGATTTACACCCCCATACAATTGATCGGTTACCTTATAAATTCCGTCTTTGAGTTTCCATTTTGCAATAATAGCTGCCGGAATAATAAGTTCAACATCAGCGTCTTTATCTTTTGAAAAATTAACTACTATGATTAATTTTTCCTTTGCAGACCAACGAACAAAAGCATATTTACTTTCATCGTAATTAGCCGTTTCTTTTCTATTTATAGTTTGAATTTCTTCAAACTGACCCATCAATCCATCACTTTTAAGAGTGAAATTCAATAATCGTTTATAAAAATCTCTAAGTTCTTTTTCTTTATCAGATAACAAACCTCCGTCAAATTTACCGCCATTCATCCATCTTTGATGACTTGGCACACCAACATAATCAAAAATAGAAGTTCTAGAATGTGTTCCAAAACCACCATTCTCATTCCCAGCTTCTCCTACTTCTTGACCAAAATAAACCATAGCAGGTGATGAACCTATGGTAGCCGAAACGACCATTAATGGTTTACCATATTCTCCACTTCCAGCAAATTCTGGACTCGCCAATCTTTGCTCATCATGATTATCTAAAAAATGAAGCATATGGCTTTCAATATCAGCCATACTATTTTGAATATTTGTTAGCCCATCAGCACTCGATCTTCCTTGAACTACCTCCTTCAATTTGTCATAAGTCGCTACTTTATCATACAAATAATCCATTTTACCAAGGTAAATATAATTTCTATATTCGTTAGGATTGTAAACTTCTGCCATTAAAAAAGCATCTGGATTTTTCATTTTAATAGCTGAATTCATGTAACTCCAAAATTCATATGGCACCATTTCGGCCATATCATATCGAAAACCATCTACCCCTTTGGCAGTCCAGAACAAGGCAATATCGCGGAATTTTATCCAAGAACTAGGCACATCTTTATTTTTCCAGAATTCAAAATGCTCTTTGCATGATTTCTTATCAAATCCTTTGGGTAATTCGGGAAAATCTTTAGTACCATCTGGGCGAACACCATAATTTACTTTTACGGTTTCATACCAATCGTTTATGTCTGGCTTCGCTAAACGAGATCCGTTACCCGTCCATTTTGCTGGATTTTCATCAAATTTTCCGTCAATTAATGGATGTGCTTCTCCATTTAAAGGCTTATACGAATCGGATGTTGGAACTTGAAAAGGTTGCCCCGGAATGTAATAAAAGTTGTTATTTCTATCGTATTCGACATTGGTATTATCATCAGCACCAAAATCACGAACTCCATTTGGATTATTTAAACCAACGTATTTACGAGCTATGTGATTGGGAACAATATCAATAATCACCTTTAATCCGTTTCTATGGGAACGCGCAATAAGTGCTTCAAATTCTTCCATACGTTTTGAAGGATCCACGGCCAAATCAGGGTTTACGCTGTAATAATCTTTCACAGCATAAGGTGAACCTGCTCGTCCTTTAACCACTTCGGGATCATCATTAGAAATTCCATATTTTGTATAATCGTTAACTAAGGCATGATGTGGCACGCCAGTATACCAAATATGAGTTACCCCAAGATTTTTAATTTCCGTTAAGGCTTTATCGGTAAAGTCATTAAATTTTCCAACTCCATTTTCAGCAATGGTTCCCCAAGGTTTATTGATTGTGTTTTTATTTCCAAACAATCTTGTAAAAACTTGATAAACCACCTTCTTTTTTTCAACTGCAATTACTTTTTGTTGGAGTTTCGTAACTGACTTTTTTGTTTGAGCATTTGCTGTTAATGCAATTCCAAGTAATGTTAGTAAAGCTATTCTTTTCATAAGGGTTTATCATTTGAGGACACAAGTCACAAATATAAAAATTTGAACTGCTTTTTAAACTATTAATAAAAAAATCTTAATAAAGATTTAGTTGAAGCTAATTTCCTAAATTTGCCTTCTAATTTTATCTCTGATAAAAATCTGAATGAAAACCGATTTTATTAAATACCAAGCACAAACTTCACCCTATCCTTTAGGGATGGAAGTTTCGCACGCGATTGGATCGTATATATTTGACACCGACAATAAAAAATACCTTGATTTTGTTGCTGGAGTTTCCGCTTGTTCTTTAGGGCACCAACACCCACGAGTGAATCAAGCCATTAAAGATCAATTAGATAAGTATTCACATGTAATGGTTTATGGCGAATATTCTCAAAGCCCTGCGGTGCAGTATTGCAAATTATTGGTAGAAAATTTACCTCCTACTTTAAACAAAGTTTATTTAGTAAACTCAGGAACCGAAGCCTGTGAAGGAGCGCTTAAATTAGTAAGACGTGTAACAGGAAGAAGTCAGTTAATCTCTTGTCACAATGCGTACCACGGAAACACGATGGGCTCAATGAGCGTGATGGGTTTTGAAGAACGCAAACAAGTATTTAGACCCTTAATTCCAGATGTTGATTTTATAACCTTTAACAACGAAGAAGACATCCAAAAAATAACTACCAAAACTGCTGGAATTATATTAGAAAGCATTCAAGGTGGCGCAGGATTTATTCAACCAGAAAATGACTTTTTAGCAAAAGTTAAAAAAAGATGTGAAGAAGTTGGTGCCCTTTTAATCGTTGATGAAATTCAGCCGGGGTTTGGTAGAACTGGTAAATTATTTGGTTTTGAAAATTACAACGTAGTACCCGATGTGGTTATTATTGGTAAAGGAATGGCTGGCGGAATGCCCGTTGGAGGATTTATTGCCGATGAAAAATACATGGATTTATTAAGTCACGATCCTAAATTGGGACATATTACCACATTTGGAGGCCATCCTGTTATTGCTGCGGCCTGCTTAGCCACTTTGCAAGAAATACTAGAAAAAGATTACGCCAAGCAATCTTTAGAAAAAGAAAAAATATTCAGAGAATTGCTTGTACATCCTTTAATTACTGAAGTACGTGGAAGAGGCTTAATCCTTGCTGCCATGACTGAAAAAGCAGAAATTACAGATCAGGTAATTTTGCGTTGCCAAGAAAAAGGCTTGATCTTATTTTGGCTTTTATTTGAAGGAAAAGCAATCCGAATTACACCACCACTTACTATTTCTGAAGAAGAAATAAAGGAAGGTTGTAAAATACTTCTTGGGGTTTTGGACGAAGTGTTAATTAGTTTAAAGTTTAAAGTTTAAGGTTAAAAAACTTGCAACTTTAGCTTCATGCTTCCATCCACCAGCTTCTAACTTCCCTTTTTCATTTATATTTTCTGTTAATTAATTTGTTCAAAACAAATTAAGACTTCTTCCTTTTCCACCTAATAGATAGGTACTTTTATACTAGCTTATTTCAACTCAATTGTTATGCACCTAGATCACGAAGAAGAAGACTACAACTTATCTTTATCCAAATTCGAATCCATGTTGAAAACCAACAAGGTGCTGTTTTTTGATTCCGAAGAATTTGAAGAAATAATCTTGCATTATTTGGATATGGGTAAAACTAATTTAGCCAAAAAAGCATTGAAAATTGGTTTAGACCAACACCCTAAATCAACTGGTTTAAAATTAGTTCAAGTTGAAATGCTGGTTTTTGAAGATAAACTTGAGACAGCTGAAAAATTGCTTAACGAGCTGTATTTTCTGGAACCAACTAACGAAGAAATCTACATTCAAAAAGCCAACATCTATTCGAAACGAGATGATCATGCAAAAGCGGTTGAGCTATTAAACCAGGCATTACAATTTACAGAAGATTATACCGACATCTACAACCTTATAGGAATGGAATATCTTTTTATGGATAACTTAGAAATGGCGAAAGTCAATTTCATAAAGTGCTTAGAAGAAGATATTGAAGACCAATCTGCCATTTATAATGTGGTTTATTGTTTTGAGTTTTTGGATCAAAATTTAGAAGCAATTCAATATTTAAAAAAATACATTAATAAGAATCCGTATTCCGAAATTGCATGGCACCAAAAAGGGCGCTTGTATTACGGATTAAAAGATTATGAAAATGCGGTTCGTTCTTTTGAATATGCTACTTTCATCGACGAATATTTTGTAGGAGCCCACATGGAAAATGGAAAAGCATTAGAGCGATTAAAGCGCTATGAAGATGCTATTGAAAGTTATTCCAAAACTATTGAACTAGACGATCCTACCTCATATGCCCTATTGCGAATTGGAAAATGTCATGAAAAATTAGGCAATCTAAAGGAAGCCATAGCTTTTTTCAACAAAACAGTACATGAAGATCCACTTTTAGACAAGGGTTGGATTGCTATCACTGATTATTATGTGCGTCAAAAAAAACACAAAGAAGCTTTAGAACATGTGAATAAAGCACTTTCGATAGACGATCAAAATCAAGCCTATTGGAAACGTTTTGCTACGATTAATAAAGCAATGAATTTGCTTGAAGATGCCGAATATGGCTACCGAAAAGCAGTAGAATTAGGTGATTACCAGTTGGACACTTGGTTGTTTTGGGTTGATGTTTTAGTTAATTTATCAGAAATAGACAGCGCCATACTTACTCTTTTACAAGCTTCAGAATATTTCCCTGAAGAATATGAAGTTGAATACCGTTTGGCTGGATTATATTATCTACAAAACGAAATAGAAAAAGGCTCCTTTCACTTAAATAATGGGTTACGCTTGAATTTCAACAATCATACTTTACTAGAGGAATTATTTCCATCGGTTTGGAGTATGGAACAAGTACAAATCTTAATCAGCAAGCACCAACAATCATGATAAAAAACATATTGATTCTTACACTGTTAGCAATTACTTGTTCTTTTGGTCAAGCCAAAAAAGTAAAATCAAGCCCTAAAAAAACTTCTAAAGAGGTTGAAGTAAAAGAAATTCCTATTGAAGAACGAATAAATTACATCAAAGGCGATCCCAATGGAGATGAAACATTAGCCATAGAATCTGCTCCAATAATTCGAGAGGAAGATGTTAATACAATTTATAATACTGCTGGAATAGAGGTTAAACCAGAATTTCCTGGTGGCTATCAAAAACTAGAAACTTACATTACTAAATATTTTCAATATTCTGATGAAATGAAAGAAGCGGAATTAAAGGGGAAAATATTTGCAAGCTTTGTAGTGGAACGGGATGGTTCTATAACCGAAATTAAAATAATTCGAGGAATGGGTTATGGAACAGAAAAAGCAGCACTTGAAGTATTAAAAAAAATGCCCAGATGGAATCCAGGCG
Source organism: Flavobacteriaceae bacterium (assembly GCA_947453195.1). Lineage (GTDB taxonomy): Bacteria > Bacteroidota > Bacteroidia > Flavobacteriales > Flavobacteriaceae > Flavobacterium. The sequence continues at coordinate 107,485 of CANGFO010000005.1, read as the reverse complement.
AACAAAATGGAAAAAAAGTAAGATGTTCTTACACCGTTCCAATTACAATCTATGCTACCAAACAATAAAATATTCGGATTGATCGGAAAAGATATTTCATATTCTTTTTCAAAAAAATATTTCACCGAAAAATTCTCGCAGGATTTATACGAAGATTGTACTTATGAAAATTTTGATATTCCTAATATTGAAGATTTTCCTAGCATTTTAAAAAATAATCCCAATCTAAAAGGCCTCAACGTAACAATTCCATACAAAGAGTCAATAATACCCTATTTAGACACTGTTTCCGACAAAGCCTTTCAAATTGGTGCGGTGAATGTAATTCGTTTTACCAAAAAAGGAAATTTAAAAGGTTATAATTCTGATTGGTTTGGATTCAAAAAATCACTTGAACCCCTGTTACAAATCCAACATAAAAAAGCACTAATTCTAGGGACTGGCGGAGCTGCTAAGGCTGTTGCATTTGCCTTAGACCAACTCGGAATTACCTATTCTTTTGTATCCAGAGAAGCCAACCCAAATACAATTGATTATTCCTTAATTAACGCGACAACTTTTGATAATCATCAAATAATTATCAACTGCACTCCAGTAGGAACGAGTCCAAATACAAAGGAGTTCCCTCCTATCCCCTACAACTATTTTAGCAAGCTACACATCGCCTTCGATTTAATCTATAATCCAGAAGAAACCCAATTCTTAAAGCAAGCGAAAAAACAAGGAGCCGTAACAAAAAACGGAAATGAAATGCTCATTTTTCAAGCCGAAAAAGCATGGAAAATTTGGAATAAATAAAATTTTTGAACGCCATTTACCTCCACTTAAACGCAGAATACAGGCTAATTCTTTGTAAATTAGCGATACTTTAGTATCTTTAGCCCTCCAAAAAGGAAAAATTGTATAACCTTACACATTTAAAAAAATGTCAGAAGAATTGAATGATAACCTACCAGTTAACGAAAACGCGGTAGATGGAAATGAAAATTTAGAAACTCAAGAAACTGTTTCGACTGAAAGTCAAGAAGTTGAAGTAATTCCAGTTACAGAAGAATCAGTGCCTGATACCGAAGTTGAAGCACCATTAGTTGCTGAAGCGGATCAAGAAAAGGTATTAGAAGCAGAAGATTTAGTTGGGGAAGTGATTAAAGACACTACCGCAGCAGCTGTTTTAGAATATGAAATTCCTGCAGAAGTCAAAGAAACTACAACTGAAACTAAAGCTGATGCAAGTGATGCCGCGATGAATGCCATTGCCGATGCTAATGCCGAAGAAAGTGAAGACGAAACATTAATTGGACGTCACGATATTCCACTACAAGATTATGAAGCAATGCCAATGGAAAAATTGGTAGAAGAATTAGAAGTTCTTGTTGCTGCAGAAAAAGTAATGTCGGTGCGTGAGCACGTTGAAGAAATTAAAAAAGCATTTTTATCTAAATTTCATCATTTTATTGAGGTAAAAAAAGATGAATTCCATGCTGAAAACCCAGAATCTACAGAAGATTTTCATTTTAGTTTTCCTTTAAAAACTAAGTTTGACACTTTATATAATCAATACAGAGACAAAAAAAATGTTCATTTCAAGTCTTTGCAAAATAATTTACAGGCCAATTTAGAAAACCGCATGAACTTGGTTGAAGAATTGAAAAACCTAGTAAACAATCAAACAGGAACTATTGCAAATTCTCTAAAACAATTAAATGACATTAGAGAGCGTTGGAAAAATGCTGGTCCGATTCCAAAAGATAAATATAACCACGTTTGGAATAATTTTCATTTTCATATTGAAAATTTCTATGACTTCTTGCATTTAGACCGTGAAGCACGTGATATTGATTTTAAAAATAATTTAGAGCAAAAACAAAAAATTATAGCTCGAGTTGCCGAATTGGTAAACGAGACAGACATCAATAAATCATTCCGTGAATTGCAAGATTTACACAGAATTTGGAAAGAAGACATTGGTCCAGTTTCTAGAGAAAATAGAGAAGAAATTTGGAAACAGTTTAGTAACTTAACCAAACAAATGCACGATAAGAGAGAAGCCTACTATGAAGGTTTTAGAGCGAAAGAAACTGACAATTTAGAAAAGAAAAAAGGCCTTATCACGCAATTGGAAGTACTTGCTCAAGAAAAAGTAGATACACACCAAGCTTGGCTAAATCAAATTACTAAAGTTGAAGCGTTACGAAATGAGTTTTTTGTTACAGGCAAAGTACCATCTGAAGTTAACGAAGCTACATGGACTGCATTTAAAACTGCCGTACGCAACTTTAACTTACTTAAAAATTCTTTCTACAAAGAAATCAAAAAAGACCAAAACGATAATTTAAGCAAAAAACAAGCTTTAGTAAATAAAGCAAACGAACTTAAAGTAAGTGATGATTTTGCAGCCACTACTCCAATCATGAAACAAATTCAAGAGGAATGGAAGTTAGTAGGTCATGTGCCAAGAAAATTTTCGGATGTTCTTTGGAAGGAATTCAAAGGAGCTTGTAACCACTATTTCGAAAGATTAAAAGAAAGCAAATCAGAAGAAAATGCGGAAGAAGTAGCTGCGTTTGAAAAGAAAAAAGAGTACTTAGAAGCATTAAGATCCTTCGAATTAATTGGTGATCACAAAACCGATTTAGATGCCATAAAAGCGCATATTGAGGCTTGGAAAGCTATTGGAAAGGTTCCTTTTAACCGAAGACATGTTGAAGGAAAATTCAATAAAATATTGGATGCCTTATTCGAAAAATTAAGCTCCAGTAAAAAAGAAAACGATATGTTGCGTTTTGCTAACAAACTAGGCAATCTAGAAGATAGCAGAAAAATAGATAATGAACGTGTTTTTATTATGCGTAAAATTGACGAAGTGCAAAATGAAATTTTCCAATTAGAAAATAACATTCAGTTTTTTCAAAACACGAAGAACGCCAAGAAAGAAAATTCTATTGTTACCGAAGTGAGAAAAAACATTGAAAGACACAAAGAAGAACTTCAAACTTGGAAGGAGAAATTAATTCAAATTAAGAATTTAAATAATTAGTCAAAAGCCCACTTTAAAGTGGGCTTTTTTGATTATGACAATTATCATTTTAAACTCCAACATATAGAATTAATTTTGGCATAAATATCCAAGTTATGTCGGTGTCGTTAATTCAAAAATACAATGTTCCAGGTCCAAGGTATACAAGCTACCCTACTGTTCCCTATTGGGAAGAAGACTTGTTTTCAACCGAATTATGGAAAAGCACTTTTATTAAGTCCTTTGAAGAAAGTAATCAATCGGAAGGAATTAGCTTATACATTCACCTTCCTTTTTGCGAAAGCCTGTGTACTTTTTGCGGATGCAATAAAAGAATAACAAAACGACACGATGTAGAAAATCCGTACATCACCGCATTACTTAAAGAATGGGAATTGTATTGCGATTTATTGCCTAATAAGCCCCTAATTAAAGAAATTCATTTAGGTGGTGGAACGCCAACTTTTTTCTCTCCAGAAAACTTAGAAACCCTAATCAACGGAATTTTCTTACGAGCCATCAAAGCTCCAGAGCACGAATTTAGTTTTGAAGGACATCCCAATAACACCACACGAACCCATTTGCAAACCTTATATAATTTAGGTTTTAGAAGAGTAAGTTATGGTGTGCAGGATTATTCAGAAAAAGTACAACAAGCAATTCACCGAGTGCAACCCTTTCATAATGTTGCCAAAGTAACTTTTTGGGCTAAAGAAATAGGATACACTTCTGTTGGGCACGATTTAATATTTGGCTTACCCTTTCAAACATTGGATGATGTAATTGACACCATTGATAAAACAAATTCACTGCAACCCGATCGATTGGCCTTTTACAGCTATGCGCATGTGCCTTGGATAAAAGGCAATGGCCAACGCGGTTTTAAAGATAATGATGTCCCCAAAGATGACGCCAAAAGACAATTGTATGAAGAAGGAAAAAAACGATTGGCGGCCAATAATTACCATGAAATTGGAATGGATCACTTTGCTCTTGCGACCGACAGCATGTATCAATCGTTTCAAGACAAAAAATTACATCGCAATTTTATGGGCTATACTTCTTCTAAAACTAAATTAATGATAGGATTGGGGGTTTCTTCTATAAGTGATAGCTGGTATAGTTTTGCCCAAAATGAAAAAACAATTGAAGACTATTACAATCGAATTGACCGCAATGAATTACCTGTGGTTCGCGGACATATTCTAACCGAAGAAGATTTAAAAATAAGAAAACACATCCTTAATTTAATGTGTCAATTTACCACTTCTTGGGATACCAAAGAAAGTTTCTTTATAGAAATAACCGAAATTTTAGGACAATTACACGAAATGGAAACCGATGGTCTTATTGTAATTGAAAACAACGCTCTTACCGTAACAGAAAAAGGAAAACCGTTTGTAAGAAATATTTGCATGGCCTTCGATTTAAGATTGAAACGCAAGGCTCCACAAACGCAGTTGTTCTCGATGACTGTATAACTTTGATTTCTTAGAGTATTTGATAAAAAAAGACTGACAATAAGTAGGAATCAACACACCGAAACTTTATTTTTTATATCTTGATTTATGCAAATAATGGTAGCCTTTACTTCGGTTGCGGTTTTGTACAGCATGTGCATCGGTGCTAGTGTTTTTTCTTGGATGGGCTTTTACCATTTTACCACTTCTAGTGTGGTGTGGCGCTACATAACTGCCTACGCTATTGGTATTTTTAGAAACAATAATAAAAAATACAATAAACGCAGCCATTATCATATAAGCACAACCAGTACCTTCTTTTTTTCTTGGTAAGGTTTCGTTTGGGGTGCTTTTTGGTTGGGTCATGGATGTTAATTTATACAAAATTATTCTTTACCTAGAAAATCTGCCCAGCCTTTCCATTCAGATTTATATATAGAATTTGGAGCAGAGGGAATATCATATTTTCCATTTTTAAAATTAATTTCTTTAATAAAAGTAGCATATTTTTCTTTAGATGTTAATTTTAGTTCTTTTATTAACTTTTTCAAATCTAATAAAGAGATATATTCTTTCTCTTTGGAAGATTTGTTAGAATTTCCTAAAAAATCCCCCCAACTTATCCATTCTGAAATATAATGTTTTTCTGGAGAAGGTGGTATGTTATTCGGGATATCTTTGTTCAATTTTAACTTCCTCCAATCTTTATTGGATTTAATATTTAAAGTTTTAATTAATTTCTTTGCATCGTTAAATGATAAATATCTTTTCTTCCTATCAGAGGAAGATTCTGTTCCAATCCAATCATTTATACCAACCCATTCAGATGGATAAATCCTATCTGGTTTAGATGGAATATTTTTGGGTAATTTTTTGGTTTGAATAATTTTCTCCCATTCTTCATAATTTTTCAATTTTAGAGTTTGTACATATTTTTTTGCATCTAAAAAAGTTAAATATTTCAAAGATGCTCTTTGATTACGCTTTAAATATGTAGGGCCAATCCAATCATCAATGCCAATCCATTCTTCGTATGTGTTTTGTGGTGATTGGGGAAGGAAAATCGGAAATTCTTTTGATTTTATATATTCTTTCCACTCATCTCCTGTTTTGAATTTTAAATTCCATACAAATTCTTTTGCTTTTTCGTATGGCAATCTTAATTTCGCTTTTTCTTGTGAAGTTATTGGTTTTCCTAAATATGCTGACCAACATCCTTTTTCATTCCAAATATTTTTAAAATAAAATTCTGGAGAGGAGTGAATTCCTTTAATTGTATTTATTTTGATATAATTTCTAAATTCAGAGGCACTTTTTAATTTTAATGGATGAATAATTTGAATTGTTTCATCCCAATTTTTCCAATCTTGAAATAAAGAATCATAACCTAGAAAATCCGGCATTGAAACAAAGCCACTATTTTTATATACTCCTCTAGGATTTCCAGGTACATCATTAGGTAGTCTTCTATTTTTCCACATTTCGGTATATTCTTCCTGTCTTTTCAATCCAAGTGTTCTCACAAACTCCCTTGCCTCCTCAAAAGGCATCCATTGGAACTTAGAAAGGTTTTCCCATATTTTTATTTGGAGTTGGGCAGTAAGGTCTTTTTCGTCTAGTAATTCGGAGGAGAAATTAAAATCAAATAAAGAAGATCCTTGTACTCTTTTGGTTCTTGTGGTATCGCCTTTCTCTTTAAAATATTCTACAATTCGCTCGTCATTAGAGGCCAAACCTCTAATAATAGAAATTATTTCGGCATAATTTTCATTGTCTATTTCGTGGGTTATATCATCATAAATCACCGGTAAAATTACATAACCCCATTCTTTGCCTTCTTTTTTTCGTAGCGCTCTACCTAACGCTTGCACGATATCTACTTTGCTTTTTCGTGGGTCGGCAAAAACAATACAATCAATGTTGGGTACATCTACTCCTTCGGTTAAACATTTGGAGTTGGTAATTAATGCTTTTATAGAAGAATTGGCAAACTCTTGCACCAATACATTACGTCTTGTGGTTGGAACTTTACTCGAAACGGTGTACGAATTGATAGCATCGTATTGGTAGGTATTGGTAATGTAATTTTGTAGTTCTTTATTGCGTTCGGCTTTTTCAATAGAGGAATGAAAGGAAACGGCATTTTTTATGGGCAAGACTTTCATTGCTTTTCGCAAGGCAATCATGGAAGCCAACGACCGTGCTTCGGTTTCGTTTTTCCACTTGTTGTTCAATTGCACCAGGTTATTGCTTTTAATGAATTCGGCAATTTCACTCTTTTTTACATCAATAGTGATGACTTTATAATCGGTTAACAATTCTTTTTCAATTGCTTCCTTGAAACTCATTTGCGAAAATGTATCGCCATAAATATCGGTATCATCCATAGAGATAATATCTTCTTTGGTGCCACTATAAAATCGCTCTGTGGCGGTCATGAAAATCTTTTTGTCTATGCTAATGTTGTTGTCAAAAAGCAAGTAACTGAACAATTTTTTGTTCAATCCAACGGTTTTGTGCGCTTCGTCAAAAATCCCTAAATCGAATTTGAAATTTACTTTTTTAGAAACATCGGCAATGATTTTTCCACTTTGGTAGGTGGTAAATATTATTGTGTGTTTGCCTTTGTTTTTTAGCAGCCAATTTTCAATATAAATCGGGTCGGTTTCGCAAGGCACTCCAAGACTTTCGGTTTTCTCCAGAATTTCATCGTCTTTACCAATCCCTTCATCCGAACAGATGCAAAGCCATTCTACCGCAATGCCTCGAGCAACAATTTCTCTAAGATAGACATCCAGCGTTTGCTTCACCAAAGACAAACTCGGAACGGCAATAATGGTGGCCGTTGACTTTAGTTCTTGGGTCATCCAAAAACCAGTTAAACTCTTTCCGGCACCACACGGGAAAATTAGTTTTCCTTTGCTGTTTTCGGGATTGTTGAAATAGGTAACGCAATCTTTAAGTGCTTTTACTTGGTGCTCTTTGGGAGTATAAGCAATTGGTTTGTAACTTTTGTTTTCAAAATAGTTTCTAACCTTTTCAAAAAAATCTTCGTCTAGTTCTTGCCAACTATCCGAAAGAATGTGGTTGATGTGTTTGGTTTTTACTTTGTCTAAATTTCTAGAAGTGCTATCGGCAGTAGAACAAATATAGCCTTGGGTGAATTTAGAATTTCCTTCCAAAAGCGAAATGAATGTTGCCACTTCTTTAAAATTTACAGAAGTGTTATAATCAGAATGGTATTTACATTGTATGGCATGAAATTCATCGCCCCATTGGGCAATTAAATCAATTCCTAAATCGTGCGAAGGCAGTTCTAGATGCTCTAGTATAGAACTCGGCACCTCGTTTAGCAACCAAACATTGTTGTAAAAAGCATACTTTGGTTGGATGGTGAAATACAGTTTGGTAAGAAATTCAAATACATTGCCCATTTCTTTTTTGGACAATCCATTTAGCTTTTCTTTTAACTCCAGCCAGTTATTGGAAGTGGTTATTATTGATTTAGTATTCATAAAAGCTAAATTAATATATTTTGTAGAATTATAATATATAAATCACCCAGCAGAAAAAATATTTAACCCAAACGCAGTTGTTCTCGATGACCGTTTAAAAAAATCCCCAACTTTTCAGTTGGGGATTTATTATTAATTATAAACTAAACTAAAACCCATTCGCCACTTGCTAACATGCTTTCGGCTTTTTTGAATTTCATCGTTTCCGTTTTTCCACTCATGACATGTTTGATGGTCACGTTGTCGTTTCTATTAATTTTTGGTTGATCGCGAACAATAGTTTCAGTAACTTGTCTTTGTTGCGTTTGACCCGCCTCGTGATTTCTTTCTGCTAATTCATCCGAATTCAAAACCTCATCTTTAGATTCGGTGTAATTCTCTTTTCGTTTTACTTCTTTAGCTTCTTGAATGGTATTGTTTTGTTGAGGCAAATCTCCTTTAAACAAGAAAGAAATTACTTCTTTATTTACACCGTCCAACATGTTTCTAAATAAATTAAAGGCTTCTAATTTATAAATCAATAATGGATCTTTTTGTTCGTGAACCGCAAGCTGTACTGATGTTTTTAATTCATCCATTTTGCGTAAGTGCTTTTTCCACGCCTCATCAACAATAGCCAAAGTGATATTTTTCTCATAATCAGCAACTAGCTGCGCGCCTTGAGTATCATAAGCTTTCTTCAAATCGGTAACCACATTCAACGATTTAATTCCATCTGTAAACGGAACCACAATACGCTCATACTGATTATTCGGATTTTTATAAACATCCGTAATGATTGGAAGTGCTTCTCTAGCTGTTCGTTCTGTCTTTTCGGTATAGAATTGCATAACGGCTTTGTATAATTTACCGGTCAATTCCATTTCAGACATTTTTTCAAAATCATTTGAAGAAAAAGGAGAAGTAATCGCAAAATAACGAATCAATTCAAATTCGAAATTTTTAAAATCATTGCTTGGTTTGTTGTCGTTTACAATAACCTCGCAAGTATCATACATCATATTTACAATGTCTAATTTCAATCGTTCTCCATGCAATGCATGACGGCGACGTTTGTAAACTACTTCTCTTTGTGCATTCATAACGTCGTCATATTCTAACAAACGTTTACGAGTTCCAAAGTTATTTTCTTCTACTTTTTTCTGAGCTCTTTCAATTGATTTGGTCATCATAGAATGCTGAATTACTTCACCTTCTTTCAATCCCATTCTATCCATTACTTTGGCCACTCTTTCTGAACCAAAAAGACGCATCAAGTTATCTTCCAAAGAAACATAGAACTGTGAACTTCCAGGATCACCTTGACGACCTGCACGACCTCGCAACTGACGGTCTACACGACGTGAATCGTGACGCTCTGTACCAATAATTGCTAAACCTCCGGCAGCTTTCACTTCGGGAGTTAACTTAATATCGGTTCCACGACCTGCCATATTGGTTGCGATAGTTACCACTCCTGGTTTCCCTGCTTCAGCAACGATATCGGCTTCTTTTTTATGCATTTTTGCATTCAATACATTGTGTGCTACACCACGCATTTTCAACATTCGGCTTAATAATTCAGAGATTTCTACCGAAGTTGTTCCAATTAATACGGGTCTTCCTGATGCAGAAAGTTGGGTTACATCTTCAATAACTGCATTGAATTTTTCACGAACAGAACGGTAAATTAAATCTTCTTTATCTTCACGAGAAATACCTCTATTAGTAGGGATTTCTACAACATCTAATTTATATATTTCCCAAAGTTCTCCTGCCTCGGTAACCGCAGTTCCGGTCATACCAGCCAATTTGCTGTACATACGGAAATAATTTTGTAATGTAATCGTTGCAAATGTTTGGGTTGCCGCTTCAATAGTTACTTGCTCTTTTGCCTCAATCGCTTGGTGCAATCCATCTGAATAACGACGACCATCCATGATACGACCTGTTTGCTCATCAACAATCATGATTTTGTTATCCATGATTACATATTCCACATCTTTTTCAAAAAGGGTATATGCTTTTAATAATTGTGTAAGGGTATGAATGCGTTCCGATTTAATTCCGAAATCTTGAAACAAACGTTCTTTAGCTTCCAACTCGGCATCTTTATCTAAATTTTGTTTTTCGATGTTGGCAATTTCAGTACCAATATCTGGAAGAACGAAGAACGTTTCATCGGTATCTTTAGACAAAAATTGAATTCCGTTATCGGTTAATTCAACTTGGTTGTTTTTTTCTTCAATTACAAAATACAAAGCTTCATCTACAAGCGGCATCTTTCTGTTGTTGTCGCTCATGTATTCGTTTTCTGTTTTTTGCAACAATTGCTTGATACCTTCTTCACTTAAAAATTTGATAAGCGCTTTGTTTTTTGGCAAAGAACGGTAGGCACGCAATAATTGGAATCCTCCGTCTTTTGCATTTCCTTCTTTGATTAATTTTCTAGCTTCCGATAAAAAACCATTTGCCAATTGGCGTTGTAAGTTGTAAAGATTTTCAACTTTAGGCTTCAATTCGTTAAACTCATGACGATCTCCATCTGGAACTGGTCCAGAAATAATTAAAGGCGTTCTAGCATCATCAATTAATACCGAATCGACCTCATCGACAATGGCGTAGTTGTGTTTTCTTTGTACTAAATCCTCTGGAGAGTGTGCCATGTTATCTCTTAGATAATCAAAACCAAACTCGTTGTTCGTACCGTAAGTGATATCGGCTTCGTAAGCTTTTCTTCTTTCGGCAGTATTTGGCGAATGGTTATCAATACAATCTACCATTAATCCGTGGAATTCAAATAAAGGTGCTTTCCAAGTGCTATCACGCTTAGCAAGGTAATCATTCACGGTTACCAAATGCACTCCGTTTCCTGTTAAGGCATTTAAATATAAAGGTAGGGTTGCTACCAATGTTTTCCCCTCTCCTGTTTGCATCTCTGCGATTTTTCCTTCATGTAATACTATACCACCTATTAATTGAACATCATAGTGAATCATATCCCAAGTGATTTCTTTACCGGCAGCATTCCATTGGTTTGCCCAATTGGCTTGATCACCAACTAAAGTAATATAGGGTTTGGTTGCAGATAATTCTCTATCTTTTTCACTAGCAGTAACCGTAATTGTAGTATTTTCTTTAAATCTTCTTGCGGTTTCTTTAACAACAGCAAAAGCTTCAGGAAGAATATCCATCAATACCTTTTCAGATATTTCGTAGGCTTCTTTTTCTAAAGCATCAATTTCATTGTAGTTATCTTCTCTTAAATCAATGTCGGAAGTATTTTCGGCTTCAATCTTTTTTGCCTCAATTTCGGCATCTTGTTTTGAACGAGCTTGTTTTATCTTTGCTTTGAACTCGGCTGTTTTAGCACGCAATTCATCGTGAGACAAAGCCATAAGGGCAGACTCTAATGCTTTTACTTTGGCAATATAAGGTTGTGTAGCTTTTACATCTTTTTGAGATTTATCCCCTACAAATACTTTAAGTATACTATTTATGAAACTCATAATTGGTTTATTTATATTTTGGTTTTCCTTTTTTTAAAAAACCAAAAAGGAAAGTTATTATTAACAAAAAAAAAGCCCCAAAGGAGACTTTTTTTTCTGTGGTATTAATTATTTTTTTTTAATATTCATCCTCATTCCAAAGATAATCTTCGTCTGTAGGATAATCTGGCCAAATTTCTTCCATTGATTCATATATTTCACCTTCGTCTTCAATAGATTGTAGGTTTTCTACTACTTCCAGGGGGGCACCTGCTCTAATAGCGTAGTCTATAAGTTCATCTTTGGTTGCTGGCCATGGCGCATCACTTAAATAAGATGCCAATTCTAATGTCCAATACATCTGCTTTCGATTTTATAATTTATGCAAAAATAATTTTTTAACTGAAAAAGTCAAGTAAAAAATGATTTAATTTCAAATTAAATTTAAGAACGTGTGTTTTTTCTCTTCTGTATTCGGTAACAACTAGTTAAAAACTGTAAATTGAAACCTAGCACTGCAAATTATTTCCTAGGAATCCAAGGCATTTCCTCTGCGTTTAAGTCTAAAGTCAATTTTCGTGCCAACACAAAAAGATAGTCAGAAAGTCGGTTAAGGTACTTAATAACTAGTTCTTCGGTAGGTTCGATGTCATTAAGATACACTGCCAAACGCTCTGCTCTACGACAAACACATCTAGCAATGTGACAATATGACACAATGGTATGTCCGCCTGGAAGCACGAAACTAGTCATTGCCGGCAAAGATTCGTCCATAGCATCTATTTCTTTTTCTAGAAATTCGATGTCTGATTCTAAAATTCCTAAATTCTGCAATCGTTTTTCTCCGTTTTTTAGTTTTTCATCTTCGGGAGGGGTTGCCAAAATAGCTCCTACAGTAAACAGTCGATCTTGTACTTCAAGTAACACCTTTTTGTAATAAGGATTCATATCTTGATCACGAAGTAAACCAATATGGGAGTTTAATTCATCTACGGTTCCGTAACTTTCTATACGAATGTGATGTTTGGATACACGAGTCCCTCCATATAATGATGTAGTGCCTGTGTCGCCGGATTTGGTATATATTTTCATTATTAAGAATCTGAGGTTGAAAGTTGCTAATATACTGCCTTTTTTTGAAGTTAACAAGTAAACAAAATGCTGACTCATTAGCCCCGACAGCAGCAAGTATCCTCGCAGAGATACTGCGAATGGCGGGAAAATGGATTACTGATAAAGCCTAATGTTTCGCTCCTTATTTTGATTGAGCTCTGCGTGACAATTATAAATGACCTTCGTTAAGATTGTCACTTTCAATCATTCCGTCGCGCAAACGGATAATTCGGTGTGCATACTTGGCTATGTCTTCTTCGTGCGTTACTAAAATCACTGTGTTTCCGGCAGCATGAATATCGCCAAAAAGTTTCATGATTTCAACCGAAGTTTTACTATCTAAATTTCCGGTTGGTTCGTCGGCAAGAATTATGGAAGGGTTATTCACCAAGGCACGGGCAACAGCCACACGCTGGCGTTGTCCACCCGAAAGCTGGTTGGGTTGGTGGTCCATACGATCGTCAAGTCCTACTTGTTTTAGCACTTCGGTAGCACGAATATTTCTATCAGTTTTAGAATATCCGGCATAAATCATAGGTAATGCCACATTATCTAACGCGGTTGTTCTAGGCAAAAGATTGAAAGTTTGGAATACAAAACCGATTTCTTTATTTCGAATTTCGGCAAGATCGTCGTCGTGCATTTGGGAAACATCATTTCCGTTTAGAATATAGGTCCCTGAAGTTGGCGTATCAAGACAACCCAAAAGATTCATAAGTGTAGATTTTCCAGAACCTGAAGGTCCCATTAACGCTACATATTCGCCTTTATTAATTTGTAAATCAATACCTTTAAGTACGTTAATGGTTTCGTTTCCGAGTTGAAAATCACGTTTAATATTGGTGATTTGAATTAAAGGATTTGCCATTTTGATTTAAGAATATAGATTAACGAATGCTGATTTAGAATGTAAAGATAAGTAATACAAAATCGATTTTTGTTACAAAAAATGCATTTTATTTTATGTTCGAATCACAAAATGCTCTTTCTTTTGTTCGTTTCTAAAGAATACGATTCCCCATTGAAACGTATCAATTGTAACGGTGACTTTGGGATGATTTCGAATGATTTCCCAAGCATCTTCCATGTCTTTACTCCAATGAATATCATCAAATATCCATACCGAATTATTGGTACTTGTTGGCAACAACAATTCAAAATACTCTAAAGTTGCTTTTTGTGAATGGTTGCCGTCAAAGTAAATTAGGTTCTGGGGATTGGGGATTGGGGAATGGCTTGAGAGGTAGCTAGTAAATTCGGTATTCACAAATTCAATGTTATTGAAATTTTGTAATTGACATTGTTTTTTAGCAATTAATACTGTATTTGGACAACCTTCTAATGTTATGATTTTTGCATTTTTATTAAGTTTCGCTTTGTCCGTCTTCACCTCGAGTCCTAATGCCAAAGCAGAAGTGGCTAATCCTAGAGAGGTGCCAATTTCTAATATAGAGTTTGGTTGGAAATAGTATACAATTCTAAATAACAATTTGGCTCTTTTGGGAGAAATTCCGGCATTTTTAGCAATTTGGTTTATGTTTCTTGAATTACTTTTAAATACTCGAGATCCTGCTCCAAAGTCGGTTACTTGAATGGTATTTTTATTTACTAAAAGTTCGTTTCGATAGGATTTTAAAATAGAATATTCCTCGTAATTTGTTTTGTCATAAAAGCATTTTGTTACCAAATTATATACAAAGGGCGAGTGCACTCCATGTTGGTTTTTGGAGTTCCAAATAAATTTGAGGTAGGATTTAATTGAATGCAAAACCATTATTACTCCATTTTAGAACTCAATTCAAACCAGCGTTCTTCTTTATTTTCAAGCGTTTGAATTATTTTCTGCAATTCGTTAGCTTTAGCTTCAATTTCAGAATCGGCTACTTTTCCGTCTGAAAATAATTGTTCAATTTGTTTCTTTTGGAATTCTAAATCTTTTATTTCCTTTTCGATTTTATTGAATTCTTTTTGTTCATTAAAGTCTAATCCCGATGAAATAGTTTTGGTCTTCCAATTGGTCTTTTCTTTATTATCGTCTTTATTTATTGGATCAGCAGAATCTTCATAAGCTCTAAAATCGGAGTAATTTCCAGGAAAGTTTTCTATAATTCCGTCCCCTCTAAAAACAAATAAATCATCTACAATTTTATCCATAAAATACCTGTCGTGGGAAACCACAAGAAGACAACCCGGATAGTCCAACAAGAAACTTTCTAATACATTTAGGGTTACAATATCTAAATCGTTTGTAGGCTCATCCAGAATTAAGAAATTCGGATTCTGAATTAAAACGGTACATAAATACAATCGTTTAAGCTCTCCCCCACTCAATTTCTCCACAAAATCGTATTGTTTTTTGCTATCAAAAAGGAAGCGTTCTAATAATTGCGAAGCCGAAATTAATTTCCCTTTCATCAACGGGATGTATTCGCCGTATTCTTTAATGATATCAATAACGCGTTGACCTGGTTTTGGGTTGATTCCGCTTTGCGTATAATATCCAATTTTAATGGTATCCCCCGTTATTACCTTACCTGAATCGGTAGGGATGGTTTGCGTAAGCAAATTTAGAAACGTCGATTTTCCCGTTCCGTTTTTACCAATAATTCCTATTCGGGCACCTCGTTGAAAATCAAAACTGAAATTTTCTAATATTTTTTTATCGCCAAACTTTTTCGAAATTTTATGCAACTCAATAATCTTGCTTCCAAGACGTTCCATATTTATTTCGAGTTCCACTACATTTTCCTTTCTACGACTTTCGGCCTTCTCCTTAAT
The DNA here is from genome assembly GCA_947453195.1 of Flavobacteriaceae bacterium. GTDB lineage: Bacteria > Bacteroidota > Bacteroidia > Flavobacteriales > Flavobacteriaceae > Flavobacterium. Next base: position 92,136 of record CANGFO010000005.1, on the reverse strand, counting down.
CACATAAAAATCATCTTGACGCGATTTCGATTTGGTAGTTCTCGCTTTTGGCTGTCTGCGCATCCAAGCCAATTCTTTTACAAAAAGGTTTTGGGCCTTATCGACACTAGCATTTTCTGAGGCAATTCGTTCTTCTTTTTTCTCTAAGTAATAGGAATAATTACCTTTATAGCTGTATAATTTTCCGTTGTCTAATTCGATGATTTCATTACAAACACGCTCCAAAAAGAAACGGTCGTGTGTAACCATAAACAAAGTAATGTTTTCTTTAGCAAAATAACTTTCTAACCATTCAATCATCTCTAAATCAAGGTGATTGGTAGGTTCGTCTAAAATCAATAAATCAGGGCGATTGATTAATATTATGGCTAGTGAAAGTCGTTTTTTCTGTCCACCCGACATATTTTTTACCTTCAATTTGAAATCTTCCAATTTCAGTTTGAATAATATTTGCTTGAATTGGGTCTCAAAATCCCAAGCATTAAAACGATCCATATCGTCAAATGCTTTTTCATAAGCTTCGGTATCTTCTGGGTTTTCAAGTGCTTTTTCGTAGCGTTCAATAACATGAAGAATTTCATTATCGCTTGCAAAGATGCTCTCCTCAACTGTTAATTCATCTTGCAATTGGGGAACTTGAGATAAAAATGCCATCTTAATTTCCTTACGAATTACCACTTGACCCGAATCGGGTTCGTCTTCACCATTAATAATTTTCATGATGCAGGTTTTCCCAGATCCATTCTTGGCAATGAAGGCTATTTTTTGGTCTTTATTAATTCCAAATGAAATGTCTTTGAACAAAGTTCGTTCGCCAAAGGATTTCGATATATTTTCTACTGAAAGGTAATTCACAAGTGTATTTATTTTTTTTGCAAAAATAGGCTTTTGTTTCAAGAATTTTGAAGAACATTTACACATAAATTCATTTAGCTAATACCCGAAAAAAGTAAAGCACACTTAAAAGTGTGCTTTACTATAAAAATAGAACTATTCTATTTATTTAGATACTTATAAATTTCATCTTTGAGATGCAATAATTTTGCTTTTACTTCATGTGCATATTCATCAATTGCAATTTCTACTCCAGTATTAATTCGATGCACTTGATGCTCAATTTTATGATATTCGTCAAATAATTCTCTAAAATGTTTGTCTCCAATTTTTAATTGATGAATTTTTTCCTGATGTTCTGGAAAATCGTGTTTTAAATCATGTCTTTGCATAATAATAAGGTGTTTTGTGTTTGTATTAATTTAATGACAGCTTGCATTTGCTTTTACAAATAAATTGGTATCACTAGGTGATAAATAAGCAATATCTAGGCCTAGTCCTCTAAAGATAAACATAATTCCGATAAAAATTGCTACGATTGGTATGATTTTTTGCAATTTATTTCGAACTGGAACGGATAGCAAATTGGATAAATAAACAACTGCGCTCATCATTGGAATCGTTCCAATTCCGTACAAAATCATATAAGTAACGCTTAAAGTTAAATTTTGCATGGCAATGGCTCCGAATAAAGCCGCATAAACCAATCCGCAGGGTAAAAATCCATTTAATAATCCAATTGTGAAGAAGGCATCGGGCGATTTTCGTTTAAACTGATTTCCTAAGTTAGATTTGATTTTAGACAACAATCGATAAACCGGTTTTGAAAAATTGTATTTCATAAATTCTCTTTCGGGAACTACAACAATTACAATCATTAGTATTCCAACAGCGATTGAAAGTTGTTGCTGTATTCCAGCCATATAAAATCCTCTACCCAGCAATCCGAAAATAAGCCCTAAAGAGGCATAGGCAACTAATCGTCCAACATGGTAAATCACTATTTGAATTACTTTTTCTGCAGGATTACTCTTATTAACTGGAAGCATCATAGCAATAGGACCGCACATTCCAATACAGTGCAAACTACTAATCAATCCAAAAAGTAACGCAGAATAAAGCATCTAATAATTATTGATGAAAATAAACTTCTTGTTTGTTTAAATAGTTCTTACCTTGGTAATTCCAATCAATAGAAATGTCCCAACGACCGCCAACCAAATTACTTTTAGGTATGAGCAAATGGGCGCTAGATAATGAAATCGGAACTTCAAAATCTAACTTTTGGTTAGACGGTCGGTATAAGGACACTTTTCCTTTTATGTTTTTATAATCAAAATCTTTTGGAAAATCTATAGCAATTCCTTCTGGAACCAAATTAATAAGTACTTGATCCTTTTTTAAGTCGTAGGCATTTTGCTCTTTATCTAAATCTTGTTGCGCAAGAAGTTCTTTTTTGTAGTATTCATTCACCACAAATTCGTTGTCGTATTTATTATTGGTTTGTACTTTTATGATGAAGAATAAAATAAACCCCATAAAAAGTGCAAATGCAATTACTATCCCTGTTCCCCAATTAATTTTCATAATTCATTTATTAATTAAAACTTCTAGGACCAATAAAATTGGTTGTTTCAGTATCTATAAGTTCTTTGTTATTGTATACTTCAATTTTAATATTTGTTTTATCTCCTTCTAAAAAAGATGGATTTATTTCTACAAATAGTGTTCCTTCTGTTAATTCTTGTTTTTTAACTTTTAAATGATCTTCGCCAACTAATTTAATTGTCCCTTTTGGGGAAACTAATTTGAAATAGACATCATCAAAATCGTGTTCGGTTTTATTAACCACTTTGAAGGTATAGATATTACTGATGTTTTCCCCTTTGTGCTGAAACAATTGCCCAGGTAGGTGTAAAATAGTTGCTTCTACATCGTTTCTCAAAAACAACATTCCAATAAAAACTCCTGTTAAAATAACTAATACCGAAGCATAACCTTTCATTCTGGCTGTAAAGACAAACTTTTCTTTCTTTACAATTTCATCTTCACTTGCGTAACGAATTAGTCCTTTTGGCAATCCAACGCTTTCCATAATGTGATCGCATTCATCTATACAAGCCGTACAGTTTGTACACTCGAGTTGCGTTCCGTTTCTAATGTCAATACCCGTTGGACAAACATGAATACATAATTTGCAATCGATGCAATCACCTTTTCCAGATGCTTCTCTGTCTTCTTGTTTATTAAACTTCGCTCTTCCTGCTTCTTTCTCTCCACGAACGTGATCGTATGCAACAATAATCGACTTGTTGTCTAATAAAACACCTTGTAATCTTCCGTAAGGGCAAGCAATAATACATACTTGTTCTCTAAATGAAATGTAAATAAAGTAGAAAACATAGGTGAATATTATAAGTGCAATTAAGGTTTTGGTGTTATGTAAAGGTCCTTCGGTTATGAATTTAATTAATTCGTCACTTCCAATTAAATAAGCTAAAAAGACATTAGCGATGATAAAAGAAATTACATAAAAAACAAACCATTTAATCACTCTTTTTCTAATTTTTTCTGCATCCCACGCTTGTTTTGACAAACGAATTTGAGCACCTCGATCACCTTCTATCCAAAATTCAATTCTACGAAAAACCATTTCCATAAAAATAGTTTGTGGACAAAACCAACCACAAAATATTCGTCCGAATGCCACAGTAAATAAAGCCAAGCTCACCACTCCAATAATCATGATGATCACGAAAATGTGAAAATCTTGTGGCCAAAATGGAAAACTAAAAATGTTGAACTTTCGATCTAGTACATTAAATAATAAAAACTGATTTCCATTTATTTTAACAAAGGGAGCGGAAAATAAAAACAACAATAAAAAATAACTCAGTATTTTTCTTCTCTCGTATAATTTCCCTTTCGGAATTTTTGCGAAAATCCAAGATCTTTTTCCTTGCTTATCTATAGTAGCAATACTGTCTCTAAAATCTTCGTCGGGTAAACTTGACATTTTTATGTTTTTTTTAATTTTCAAGTCCCGACGAATCGGGACTTGAAAAATTATTTATTTTATTGCAACGACTTTGGCTGCGACTTTTGCAGTATCTCCTGTAGCAGGTTTAGCAGTTCCTTGCTCCGCCCATTGTTTTGCTTCTGGTTCTGTTGGCTTTGGGTTAACCGGTTTAGAACCTTGCAATGAAAGTACATAACTAGCTACTTTTTGAATATCGGATGGTTTAATGGTTGCTTTCCAAGAAATCATTCCTTTTCCGTCACGACCACCTTCCATAATAGTGTTGAATACATTTTTTATACCACCACCATTAATCCACATATCATCTGTTAAATTTGGACCAATTTGTCCTCCTGCATCAGGGCGGTGGCAAGCAACACAATTTTTAGTAAAAATTTCTTTTCCTGCTGCTATACTAGGTGCGTCAGTAAGTAAAGTAACTTTTTCTTTGTTCATCATATCGGGGGCCGTTTGATTGTATTCTTCAACTGCAATTTTAGCTTCGGCTACTTCTTTATCAAATTCTTGTGCTTGGTTATCGCTTCCTAAAATTTCATATCGAACTAAATAAATTCCGGCAAAAATAATGGTGCCATAAAATAGATACACCCACCATGGCGGCAAGACATTGTCTAACTCCTGAATACCATCATAATTATGACTTAACATTACATCAGCTTCTTGTTCTATTTCTTTAGAACGAGTTAGTTTTTTCAACAATTCTTTATAGAATTTACTTTCAGTAAACGGAATAGATTGTGCTTCTTCTAATTGTTTTTTCTGCTCCTCCGTTAATAAGTGGTAGGTAACATTATCTACTGCACTCATAACGATTTCAATAGCAATTAATAGAAATAAAAACACACCAAGAAATAACATTACCATTGGGTATTTGATAAATGCAGGTTGGTTTCCAGAGTCTATAAAATATTCCATTGCGCCAAAAACGATGGCGAATATCAACGGAACTCTAACGTAGGATGGAATTAATTTTTTCATATTATAAATCTTTATCGGATTAATCTTTAATTGGTAATTCGCTTAACTTATCGATGGTTTCTTTTTTGTAGGTAAACACCCAGAAAAAAAGACCAACAAAAAAACTAAAACAAATAAGTAAGGAAATAATAGGGTATATGGCTACACCAGCTATAGTTTCTAAATTATGTTGTACAAACTTTAACATGGCTATTATTTTTTTACTTTAATATCAGTTCCTAGTCTTTGTAAATAAGCAATCATTGCTACAATTTCTCTATCTTTCATAGGAACAAATTTTTCACCTTTTGCAGCAGCTTTATTCTTGCTTTCTTCGTAGGATTTCACAAAATCAGGATCATTGGTTAAGTTTTTCTCAATGGTTGAAGCTTGCGACTGAATGCTATTTTGTGCATTTGCAATATCAGCATCGGTATAAGGTACTCCTAGTGTACGCATTGCTTTCATTTTAGCTTCAGTTTTTGAATAATCCATTGGTGAATTATCATATAACCAAGTATATGCCGGCATGATAGATCCTGGTGAAGTACTTCTTGGATCCCACATGTGGTTGAAATGCCAATTGTCATTGTATTTTCCACCTTCTCTATGCAAATCGGGACCTGTACGTTTAGAACCCCATAAGAATGGGTGATCATATACATATTCTCCCGCTTTAGAATAATCACCATAACGAGCTACTTCGGATCGGAATGGTCGAATCATTTGAGAGTGACATCCTACACAACCTTCACGAATGTATAAATCACGACCTTGTAATTCTAATGGTGTATATGGCTTAACTGAAGAAATAGTAGGGATATTTGATTTTACCATTATGGTTGGTACAATTTGAATAATTCCTCCAATTAAGATAGCAACTGTGGCTAATAAAGTTAATTGAATTGGTCTTCTTTCAATCCAACCGTGCCATTTTTCACCTTTAAGTCTTCCGGCACTTATTTGTTGTAATGCAGGTGCCTCAGCTAACTCATCTTCTACTGGTGAACCTTGTTTAACTGTTTTGTAGATGTTATATACTAATACAATAACACCAGCTAAATATAAAGTTCCTCCAATAGCTCTCATCCAATACATTGGCATAATTTGAGTTACTGTTTCTAGGAAATTTCCATATTGTAAAGTCCCATCTGGTTTGAATTGTTTCCACATAGAAGCTTGAGTAAATCCAGCAACATACATTGGTAAAGCATACATAATGATACCTAAAGTACCAATCCAGAAATGGAAATTTGCTAATTTTTTAGAAAACAACTCTGTTTTTGTCATTCTTGGAATTACCCAGTAAATGATACCAAATGACATAAATCCGTTCCAAGCTAATGCTCCAACGTGAACGTGAGCAATAATCCAATCGGTAAAATGCGCAATAGCATTTACATTTTTAAGAGACAACATAGGGCCTTCAAATGTTGCCATACCATAACCTGTAATAGCAACAACAAAGAATTTCAATACGGGTTCTTCTCTTACTTTATCCCAAACACCACGAAGGGTTAACAATCCATTAATCATACCTCCCCAAGACGGAGCGATCAACATGATTGAGAAAACAACTCCAAGGTTTTGAGCCCAATCTGGAAGTGCAGAATACAACAAGTGGTGTGGTCCTGCCCAAATGTATAAGAAGATTAAAGACCAGAAGTGAATGATTGATAATCTATAAGAATAAACTGGACGATTGGCTGCTTTAGGAACAAAGTAGTACATTAATCCTAAGAAAGGAGTCGTTAAGAAAAATGCTACGGCATTGTGTCCGTACCACCATTGTACTAAAGCATCTTGAACTCCTGCATAAACAGAATAACTTTTTAAGGCAGAAACTGGTAATTCTAAACTATTAAAAATATGAAGTACCGCAACCGTTACGAAAGTAGCAATGTAAAACCAAATTGCTACATATAGATGGCGTTCTCTTCTTTTTAATATTGTTCCTATTAAATTGATTCCAAATGCAACCCAAATTAAGGCAATAGCTATATCAATTGGCCATTCTAATTCAGCGTATTCTTTAGAAGTTGTTATTCCTAAAGGCAAAGTAATAGCAGCAGCAACGATAATTAATTGCCATCCCCAGAAATGTAGGTTACTTAAAAAATCGCTAAATAATCTTGCTTTTAGTAATCGCTGTAAGGAATAATATACTCCAGCAAACATGGCGTTACCTACAAAGGCAAAAATTACCGCATTCGTATGTAAAGGTCTCAATCTTCCGAAACTTAAAAACGATACTCCGTGTGTTAAGCCAGGGAAAAGAAACAGTATTGCTAAAATTAGCCCTACCAACATCCCTACAATACCAAATATGATACTCGCGTAGAGAAATTTCTTTACAATTTTGTTGTCGTAATAAAATTGTTGCATTTCCATAATTAATTTAGTTTTGGTTCTTCTTTTTTGTTTGTGATTAATTTGTTTTTATTTTTAGTTTTAAGTACTAATTCATCATCAAATAACATGCGCACAGAAGGCGTATAATCGTCATCATATTGACCACTTCGTACCGCTCTAATAAAAGCATACAAAAAGGCAACTGCTACGAAAATACTTATGGATATTAATAAATAAATGACACTCATACCTATATTAAATGTGTTAACAAAGTTATTTCTATGGGTTTTATTAAAATATGATATTTATCATGAGACCGAATTGGATTAAAAAAATCAATTATATTTTACTCTTGAAAAAAGATTACTCATGATAGTCACAAAACTTACAATGGTTATAGTACTTAATGGCATTATTATAGCAGCAACAATAGGAAGTAAATTTCCAGTTACCGCATAGCTTAATCCAACCAGATTATATAGTAATGAAAGCCCAAAACTCATGTATATTATTTTCATAGCATTCTTAGAAAATTCCATAAAAAAAGCAATTTTCTTAAACTGAGAAGCATCTAATATTCCGTCGCAAGCAGGAGAAAACACATTCACATTTTCAGAGATTGATATTCCGATATTACTTTGAGCTAAAGCTCCGGCATCGTTTAATCCATCACCTACCATCATTACATTATTGCCTTGTTTTTGCAATTTCTGAATGTATTCTAATTTTTTTTCGGGCTTCTGATTAAATACTAAAACTGCAGAAATTGGTAGCATTTTTTCAAGTATTTTGCGTTCGCCATCATTATCTCCAGAAAGCACCACTAAATTGTATTTTTTGGATAACCGATCAAATAACTGTTCTAATCCTTCACGGTATTGATTATTAAAAATGTAGCTTCCTTTATATTCACCATTAATTTCAACATGCACTTTGGTTTTCTTGTGTGTGTTTTCACTCAAATGTTGCAAGAATTGTGAAGAACCTAATTTGATTGTTCCTTCTTCAAATTTTGCAAAAATTCCTTTACCTAAAACCTCTTCAAATTGAATTGGTTCCGTTTTTTCTTGCTTCGGAATATAATCATACAAACGTCTACTCAAGGGATGATTTGAACCGCGTAACGCATTGAATAACAATTTCAATTCGGATGCACTGAGTTCGGCTCCTTCATAAGAAATTGAAGTCTTTTTATTCGTAGTTATGGTACCTGTTTTATCAAAAACAATTGTATCTACTTTGGCCAATTGCTCAATCACAAGTGCATTTTTAAGATACAATTTTCGGTTACCCATGATTCGCAATACATTACCTTGTGTGAAAGGTGCAGTAAGTGCCAAAGCACAAGGACAGGCTACAATTAATATGGCTGTAAGTACATTAAATGCGGTATTTGTACTTATAAAAATCCAATACATAAAAGATACCAAAGCTAAACCTAGCAATGCCGGAGTGAAGTACCTACTAATTTTATCGGTGATTGTTTTGTGCTTTACCTCTACTCGTTTTTGAAACACATCGTTACTCCACAATTGGGTTAAATAACTTTGAGAAACCGAAAACAAAACCTCCATTTCAATTACTTTGCCGAGTTGTTTTCCTCCAGCAAATACTTTGTCTCCTGATTTTTTCTCAATAGGAACAGCCTCACCGGTAACAAAACTATAATCGACAGAAGCTTTATCGGATATTAATATACCATCCACCGGAATTAATTCTTGGTTTCTAATAAGTAAACGATCTCCTTTTTGAATATCATAAACCTGAATGGGTTCTTCACCTCCATCAGTTAAGATTTTAGTAATTGCAATTGGAAAATACGATTTGTAATCGCGTTCAAAAGATAGGAAACTGTAGGTTTTTTGTTGGAATAATTTTCCTAATAACATAAAAAATATCAAACCACACATGCTGTCAAAAAAACCTTGACCGTAATCAAAAACTATATCCACTGTACTTCGGATAAACATAATTAATATCCCCAATGCAATTGGAATTTCAATATTTAGCATTCGTGCCTTTATGCTTTTCCAAGCAGCAACATAATAACCACTGGCAGAATATAAAAATGAAGGAAGTGATAGGGCAAATATTAACCAACGAAGAAAACCACGGTATTGGTTTATCCAAAATTCATTTACTTCAAAATATTCTGGAAAGGAAAGCAACATGATGTTACCAAAACAAAAGAAAGCAACCCCAATTTTATAAATTAAACTTCGGTCGATTTCTTTTTTACCTTCGTCAAAATTGTCTAAACTTATGTAGGGTTCATAGCCAATAGAACACAATAGCTCAACTATTTTCTTTAGGGAAGTTTTTTCTGGATTGAAGGTTATTCGAACTTTCTTTTCGGGGAAATTAACTTGGGAAGTATTTACTCCGTTTTGAAGTTTTTGTAAATTTTCCAAAACCCAAATACACGAACTACAATGAATGTGAGGTATGTAAAGTGAAATAATATGGGTGTTATTCTCTTGGAATTCCAGTAGTTTTGCAACAATATTTTCATCTTCTAAAAAGTCGTATTTTCCGTTAATATCCAAGGGGGTTGCACCAGGAGATGCTTGAAAATCATAATAGCAAGACATCTCATTTACGCTGAAAATTTCATAAACGGTTTTGCAACCATTACAACAGAAACTTTTCTCATCAAAAATGATTTCTTCCTTTTTATTTATTTCTAACCCACAATGGAAACAATTATTTGCATCCATAAATTTGCTCATTTTACCTAGAGCAAAATTCTTTAATAATAATTAGAGAAAATATGATATTTGTCATGCAATTTTGTAATTTTGTAAGACTAAACAAATGTTAAAACAGCTTCTCTATGAGTAAATGTGAGCAATGTATTGTGCGAGAATTCAGTTCTTTAAAAGCTTTAAATAAAGAAGAGCTTTTAAAAATGGCTGAGTGCAAAACTTCTTACACCATAAAAAAAGGAGAACCATTATTTGAAGAAGGAGAAAGCGTTAATGGGATTTTTTGTGTGAAGGATGGGGTTTGTAAATTATCCAAATTAAGTGCTAATGGAAAAGATCAAATTGTAAAATTGGTAAAATCGGGAGAATTATTAGGGCAACGATCTTTAATAAGCGATGAACCAACCAATTTAAGTGCAGTTGCTTTAGAAGATATGGAAGTTTGTTTTATTCCGAAAACGGAAATCATGAATTTTTTTAATAAAAACAATCAATTTTCTATGAATGTGATGAAAAACATTTGTGGAGATTTAAAAGATGCCGACGACCATATGGTTTCTATGGCTCAAAAAAGTGTAAAAGAACGCTTAGCAGAAACTTTATTAAGTTTAGAAGATACCTTCGGCAAAAATAGTGATGGCTCCTTACATATTCAGTTGTCAAGAGAAGAACTTGCAGGAATGATAGGTACTGCTACCGAAAGTTGTATCCGATTACTTTCAGAATTAAATAAAAGCGGAGTAATTGATTTAACAGGAAAAAAAATAACAATTGTAGATCGAAATAAATTAAAAAGAATGGCTGAATAATTCAGTCCTACTTTTTTTATTACTTTTTCTTATTTAGAAACAAATAGTAAACCGGAATTCCTAAGGCTACTATAAACAAACCAAGACCTGTATTTCTGGTGTCGTAAATCAATAAGGTGAAACATATTGCTGCAGTAATTACAATGTAAAGTATTGGAATTACAGGATATCCAAATGCTTTATAGGGCCTATCCGTATTGGGTTCTTTTTTTCGAAGTATGAATAAACCTCCGATAGTCAGTATATAGAATAATAAAGAGGCAAAGGTCGAATAAGTAAGTAAGTCACTATACCTTCCTGACACACATAAAATACAAGCCCAAGCACATTGAAACCATAAAGCTTTTGCGGGCACATCATGCGCATTTAATTCTCCGGCTTGTTTAAAAAATAAAGCGTCTTTGGCCATTGCATAGAACAACCTTCCGCCTGATAAAATTAATCCACTATTGCATCCAAAAGTAGAAACCATAATTAATCCAGCCATAACGAAAACTCCAATATTCCCCATAATAACACTGGCAGCTGCCGCTCCTACTCTGTCTTGGCTTGCAAACATAATTCCGTGTTGTGTAATCGAACCGTCAGGTGTGCCATGTAAAGGCAATAAAGCCAAGTAGGCCACATTGGCCAAAATATAAATAACGGTAACGATTAGCGTTCCTAAAAACAAACTTCTTGGGATATTCTTTTTGGGATCTTTAATTTCACCTGCAATAAATGTCACATTATTCCATGCATCACTTGAAAATAACGAATTAATAATGGTAGCTCCCATTGCACCTAACAATGCAACTCCCGATAATTTAGTAATGGTGAGTGTTCCGTTATCATTTAAAACGGTTTTACTGGCATCCCACATATTTGTAAAATTTGTTTCAAAAGTATCGGTATGAAAACCAACATACAATCCGAAAATAATTAAAGCAAAAAGAGCAATTAACTTAGCAGAAGTAAAAACCAACTGAATTATTTTTCCGTTTTTTACTCCTTTGGTATTTATATAGGTAAGCAATCCAATACTAAACATAGCAAGTATTTGCTTGTTTGTGAATGTAAAATTATCTCCTATTCTAAAAATTTTATTTTCTAAAGCAGGGAAAAAAACAGCGGTATAATTGGCGAATGCAACTGCAACTGCAGCAATTACTCCCGTTTGAATTACCGTAAATACCGTCCATCCGTAAAGGAAAGAAATCAATTTTCCGTAAGCTCGTTGAATGTATACATATTGTCCCCCAGCGTTTGGCATCATTCCTGCTAATTCACCGTAACTCAATGCAGCCGACATGGTTAACAAACCTGTTACCAACCAAATAATTAAGATCCAAGCTGCCGAACCGACATCTCGAGCCATTGCTGCAGTTACCAAAAATATACCCGATCCAATCATTGATCCAGCTACTAAACTTGTAGCATCTATAAGGCCTAAAGAGCGTTTTAATTCGTGTTTTACTTCCAAAATAGTTGATTTAATTATTTCAAATATACATTTTAATGCATTGCAATTATATTTTCTTTGCTTCTTCCCAAAAAACATCCATTTCTGCTAATGTCATATCCGATAGTGGTTTTCCCATTTCGGATGCTTTACCTTCAAGGTATTGAAAACGCTTGATGAATTTTTTATTGGTACGTTCTAGTGCATCTTCGGGATTGATTTTTAAAAATCGGGCATAATTAATTAAAGAAAACAACACATCCCCAAATTCAGATTCTATGGCATCTCTATTACCTGAAGTCACTTCCTCTTGCAATTCCTGTAGTTCTTCTTGAACTTTGTCCCATACTTGGTGTGGTTCTTCCCAATCAAACCCCACTCCTTTCACTTTATCTTGGATTCTGCTAGCTTTAACTAAGGCCGGCAAACCTTTGGGAACACCCTCCAATACCGATTTTTTTCCTTCCTTAAGTTTGAGTTTCTCCCAATTTTGCTTTACTTCTTCTTCATCTGCCACCACTACATCTCCATAAATATGGGGATGTCTGAAAATTAATTTTTCACAAATTTCGTTACACACATCAGCAATATCAAAATCGTTGGTTTCACTTCCAATTTTGGCATAAAAAACAATATGCAACAACAAATCACCCAACTCTTTTTTGACTTCTTGAAGATCATTATTTAAAATTGCATCTCCCAATTCATAGGTTTCTTCAATCGTCAAATGCCTCAAACTTTCAAGCGTTTGTTTTTTATCCCATGGACATTTTTCTCTCAAATCGTTCATGATATCGAGTAATCTCGAAAAGGCGTCCAATTGCTGTTGTCGTGTATTCATAATATTGATTTGTGTAAAAATAAGAAATCCTGTCAAGAATTATCTTAACAGGATTAAATTATCTATTCCGAATTGAAATTAGTCTTTTTTAGCTGGTTTCTTTTTCGCTTTTGCTTCAGTTTTAGCTTCTTTTTCTTTAGCTACTTCTTTCACCACTTGCTCTTTTACAGATTCTGCATTTTCAATTTTAGGTTCTTCTTTAGAAACCAAACCTTTTGCTTGCAGCATATTGTACCAGTTTAAAACCTTCTTAATATCTGATGGATATACTCTTTCCTCATCATAATCGGGAACGATTTGCTTAAAATAAGCTAATAATTTAGCGTTATCTTCTTTGTGAGAAATTGCAGGGCCTTCGTTTTCTTTAATTGCAATTGCACGCAAAATTTCCACTAATGGTTTTTCCTGAGTGTGTGTATACATAGAAATTTCTGACAACAAACTCACATTACTACGCATGCCAACGGTAATTCGTTTTCCGTCAATCATCGATTCAGCAACGAATCCTGAACGCGTTTGTATTTTTAATTCAAATAATCCTGGTTTACCAGAAATGGCTAATATTTTATCAACATTCATTTTCTAAAAATTATTTTAATAGGTGGCAAATATATTATAAAAGTTCAATTACAATAGCAATTGCAATCACAAAATTTGAAAAATTTATCTTCCTTTTTTATTGCAAAATTTCATGCGGTAATCTGGTCGAGCTTTACCATCCATAATGTTTTGTAACTTCTTCTTAATTAAGGTTTTCTTCAACATTGCAATCTTGTCTGTAAAAAGAATTCCTTCAATATGATCGTACTCATGCTGAATCACACGAGCAATCAAACCATCATAAACTTCGGATTTTTTATTGAAATTTTCATCAAAATACTCAATAGTAATTTTTTCTTTACGGTATACATCTTCACGTACATCTGGAATACTCAAACATCCTTCATTAAAACCCCATTCTTCACCCTCTTCGTTAATGATTTTGGCATTAATAAAAGTTTGTTTAAACAATCTTAATTGTTCCTGCTCTTCATTAGAAATGTTTTCACTATCGCAAAAAGGTTCGGTGTCAATAACAAATAATCGAATAGCCATTCCCACTTGTGGTGCCGCTAATCCGACTCCATAGGCATTGTACATCGTTTCATACATATTTTGAATAATTTCCTTTAAATTAGGATAATCAGCCGAAATATCTACTCCAACTTTTCTTAAAACAGGTTCTCCATAACCATATATTGGTAGAATCATTTTATGCTATTAGTTAAATTAATTTATAAAAATGGAAGTGCAAAAGTAACAAAAACAGATGTATTTATTTATTGTTTCAAAAGATAATCTTGCAACATAATGGTGGCAGCAATTTCATCAACTAAAGCTTTATTTTGTCTTTGCTTTTTTTTCAAACCGCTATCAATCATCGTTTGAAAAGCCATTTTGGATGTAAAACGTTCATCAGAACGTTCTAAAGGCATATCTGGAAATTCAATTTTAAACTTAGAAACAAATTTTTCAATAATCTCCGTACTTTCAGATGGTAATCCATTCATTTGTTTGGGTTCGCCAATTAAAACTTTAGCTACTTTTTCTTTAGCAAAATAGTCTTTTAAAAATGCAATTGCGGTTTCGGATGGAATCGTTGTCAATCCCGAAGCAATAATTTGCATCTCGTCGGTAACGGCAATTCCGGTTCTTTTTATTCCGTAATCTATTGCTAAAATTCTTGGCATATTATTTTTTTGTAAAGGTAAGAAATAACAGAACTTGTTTTTATCTTTGTGAAAAATATTAGCGATGACTCATTTACAACCTATCATAGAAAAAGCTTGGGAAAACCGAGAATTACTTAAAGAAGAAACTACTATAAACGCCATCAAAGAAGTTATTTATGCTTTAGATAACGGCACTTTGCGTATAGCCGAACCAACAAACAACGGATGGCAAGTTAACGAATGGGTTAAAAAAGCCGTGGTCATGTATTTCCCGATTCAAAAAATGGAAACGCATGAAGTTGGTATTTTTGAATATCATGATAAAATGCTATTAAAAACAGGCTATGTCGAAAAAGGAATTCGTGTTGTACCTCCAGCTGTTGCGCGTTATGGCGCGTATATTTCAAAAGGTGTGATTTTAATGCCAAGTTATGTGAATATTGGAGCGTATGTAGACGAAGGAACGATGGTGGATACCTGGGCAACGGTAGGAAGTTGTGCACAAATTGGTAAAAATGTACACCTATCGGGTGGTGTTGGAATTGGTGGTGTATTAGAACCTTTGCAAGCTGCTCCTGTAATTATTGAGGACGGTGCTTTTATTGGTTCGAGATGTATTGTTGTAGAAGGAGTTCGTATTGAAAAAGAAGCAGTACTTGGTGCTAATGTTTGTCTGACTTCATCTACAAAAATTATAGATGTTACAGGACGCGAACCTAAAGAATACAAGGGTTATGTACCGGCTCGTTCGGTTGTAATTCCTGGAAGTTATACCAAAAAATTTGAAGCAGGAGAATTTCAAGTTCCTTGTGCTTTAATCATCGGGCAACGCAAACCATCCACCGACTTAAAGACATCGCTAAATGATGCTTTAAGAGAATATGATGTAGCTGTTTAATTGCATACCATGAAAGTACTTGTAATACAAAAAAAACGAATTGGAGATGTACTAACAAGTACCATAATCTTTGAGGCTTTAAAAGAAAAATTTCCTAATTCGGAGTTGCATTATTTAATTTATGCAAATGCGATAGATGTGGTAAAAAACAATCCGTTTATCGATAAATTAATAATTCTAGATGATATAGCAAGAAAAAGCAAAATAGAATTTATTAAGTTTTTGTTTTCAATTAGAAAAGAGAAATACGATGTGGTGATTGATGCTTACGGAAAACCAAATAGTGTATTGATAGGTTGGTTTTCGGGAGCAAAAAAGACCATTACCTTTTACAAAAATTATGCTAAATTGCTTTATTCGGATACTATTTATAGAACTGAAAAATCATTTTCTTCAGCCACTAGAGCCATTGAACACCGAATGCAATTATTAGAACCTCTTGAAATTCGATTTAAAGAAATTGCTCCTAAAATCGTAATTACAGAGGCGGAAATTGAAGCTGCAAAAGCAGATTTAGTAAATTCTAAAATAGATTTATCTAAACCAATTATAATGATCAGTGCTGTTGGAAGTAATGATTTGAAAACCTACAGAACCGATTATTTAGCAGAACTATTAGATGAAATTTGCAACCAAAAAGAGGTGCAATTATTATTTAATTACCTTCCCTATCAAAAAGAGATTGCTTTAGAAATTTATAATCATTGTAATGAAAATACGAAAAAGAAAATTTTCATTAATTACTATAAAGAAGATTTAAGAGAATTTTTAGCGGTGACGAAACTATGTCAAGCTTTGATTGGTAACGAAGGTGGGGCAACCAATATGGCCAAAGCATTATCCGTACCAACCTTTACACTATTTTCACCAACAGTTCCTAAAGAAGATTGGAACATGTTTGAAAACGGAACTTCTAATGTTTCTGTTCACATAAATGACTATGAAATAATTAAGAAAATCACTTTTAATGAGGAAGAAACAGCGCTTTCTTATTCAAAATTTAAACCTCATTTATTTAAAGACAAATTAATTAATTTTATAAATTATAATATTAAATAATAATGCGAATAGGATTTGATGGTAAACGATTTTTTCACAACAATACAGGGCTAGGAAATTATTCTAGAAGCCTTATAAAAGTAGTGTCTGAATATTTACCAGAGAATGAATATTTACTTTACAATCCTAAAAAAAGTAGCAACTACAAGCTAACTAATTTCAATAAGTCGGTTATTGAGGTAAATCCTGAAAATTATTTCTCAAAAAAATTAAAGTCCCTTTGGCGCTTGTATTTTGTCTCAAATAAAATTAAAAAACAAAATTTAGCCATATATCATGGACTATCGGGAGAAATTCCTTTGGGATTACCAAATAATATTAAAAAAGTGGTTACCATTCATGATTTAATATTTGTTAGATACCCCAACTTGTATTCCTATTTTGACAGAAAAATACATTTTTTAAAATTTAAATACGCTGCAAAAAAATCGGACGCTGTTGTTGCCATTAGTCAGCAAACTAAAAATGACATTGTTTCTTTCTTAGCTATTAATGAGGACAAAATAAAAGTGATCTATCAGGGATGTAATGCTGTTTTTAAACAAACTTTTACTGAAGACCAAATCAAAGTCACTTTGATTAAATACAATTTACCCGAGAATTACATTCTAAATGTGGGTACTATAGAAAAAAGAAAGAACCTGCTAACTGTTTTAAAGTCAATCACAAACACCAATAAAAATCTTGTGGTGATTGGAAAAAAAACCGATTATTTTAATGAGATTTGGACGTATATAATTTCTAACAATCTTGAAAAACAGGTATTGTTTTTAAAGAACTTGTCGTTAGAAGAAATGGCAATAATTTATCAAAAAGCAACTTTATTTGTATACCCATCCATTTTTGAAGGATTCGGGATTCCTATCATTGAAGCCCTTTACTCAAAAACCCCGGTGATTACTTCGACTGGAAGTTGCTTTTCGGAAGCAGGAGGAAATGATTCTATTTACATTAATCCAGAAAGCAGCGAAGACTTAAGAAAAGCAATTGACTTACTTTGGGAAAATCCTTCGAAACGAAATGAAATGCAAGAAAAAGGATTTGAATTTGTTCAAAAATTCAATGATGAAACTATTGCAAAAAACTGGAACGAGTTATATCAATCGTTAGTTTAGATTCTTTCGCTCTTTTTGAATTTGATATAAATTAGCATATTTAATATACGAAAAATACCCTTGAGTTAACGAAATTGTTAATCCGTCAATTCCATTAATAATTCCTTTTTTGAAAAAATAACAACGAACAAAAGAAACCAATCCGTTAACGACTGGTTTAAAGCAACTTACTCTTTTCCCAGCATCGTATAATTGTTCGGCATTCCATTGAGCATATTGATTCTTTTTTGCGATAATTTGAAAGAAAGAATGGCTTCCATAATGTAAAATATGCGTTTTCAATTTCTTCACATTGGTTGCTATTATTTTTTGATGCACTTTATCTTCAGAAGGTGTAGCAGTTTTTTTGTTAAAAAAACGAATCTTATAATCGGGATACCAACCAGCAAAATCAATTACTTTTTCTTGTAAAAAATTTTTCACTCGAAAACTATAGGCATCAAAAGGATCAGTTAAAAAGGATCCTTTTTCAATAAATTTAATTGAATCGGTATCTAAAAACTCATCGGCATCCAAATTTAAAATCCAATCGTTTTTGCAAAAAGGAACACCATGAATTCGTTGCGGTCCGTCTCCTAAAAAGGATTGAACAATTACTTTGGCTCCTTTTTCTGTTGCAATTTTTACAGTAGCATCATTACTGTTAGAATCTACAACAATTACCTCATCACAAACTTGGAAAAGCGCATCAATGCATTTGCCAATATTCGTTTCCTCATTAAAAGTAATAACCAAACCGCTAATATTCATTTGTATATTTTTTACAAATATAAACGATAATAAAATATTAATAAAAAAAAAAGAAAAACTAACCAAAATGGTTTGTTTTATTCCTACTTTTGTTCTTTAAATACAATTTTCAAATTTGATGAGTCCAACTCAAAAAAACAAAATTACTGGATTAATAATAACTTTTAATGAAGAGAGAAACATTGAAGAAGTTATTCATAATTTAGATTTTGTAGATGAATTAATCATCGTAGACTCATTTAGTACGGATAAAACCGTTGAATTAATTAACAAGTATCCAAATGTGAAATTAATTCAGAATAAATTTGAAAACTACACTTCCCAAAGAAATATTGCATTGGATCATGCCAATCACAATTGGATTCTTTTTATTGATGCCGATGAAAGGATTTCAGATAAACTTAAAAATGAAATTGTAGCAACTGTAAACAGTGAAACACCAAACGCTGCATTTTATTTTTATAGAAAATTCATGTTTCAAGGAAAGCACCTGCGTTTTAGTGGATGGCAAACCGACAAAAATATTAGATTATTCCAAAAAGGAAAAGCACACTATGTTTCCACTAAATTGGTTCATGAAAAGCTGATAATTGACGGTTCAATAGGTAAATTGAAACACAAACTTATTCACCACTCTTATACTGATTATGATTCTTATAAACAGAAGATGGTTTATTATGGAGAACTGAAAGCTAAAGAGTTATTATTAAAAGGATCTAAACCAAATTTGGCCCTTTATTATTTAAAACCTATATATAAGTTTCTTCACAGTTACTTTATACGATTAGGCATCTTTGATGGTAAAAAAGGGATCGTTATCTGTTATCTTAATGCATTAAGCATTCACTCAAGATATGCAGAACTTACAAAAATGAATAAAACTAAATAGTTTATCTAAACCATCTTAATTTATTTTTTATTCTTTTTTTTCTGTAAAATTTATACTGAAATTCTGAAGTATATTTCCATAAAGTATCAAACACTAAATCTTCCTCTTCACCAGATAAATGAGCATACTCTTTACTCATAATTTGAATCATATCTTGATAAGGAGTTAATCGAGATAGGTTTTTCATTCGTTGTTCAAATGTCATTTCTTTATGAAATATCATTCTGTTTAAATCAACTAAGTAAAAAGAATATTCCCTATCCTTTTCTTTTTTTATTAGAGTATTTCCTGGCGAATGATCTAAAAACTCAATTCCGTTTTGATGTAATTTATAACAAAAAGCCATGAACTGTTTTAAAATATTTTCTCGATCGGGATAGGTATTATTTTCAACTAAATCTCTAAACATTAAATCGAATTCTAAGTGCTGGCTTATGTAAAAGCTTTTTTCTAAACCTAAAAAAGACTTTTGCTCGAAGTAAGCAATGGGCTTAGGTGTCCCAATTTCTCTTTCTAATAGCAGCGTTGCATAGTCAAAAGATCGTTTAGCTTTGGATTTTCTGAAATATTTATAAATAATTCTATTAAACAAATTCGGAACTTTGAATGCTTTTACATTAATTGTAATCCCTTCATAGTCAAACAATTTTATTACATTTCTATTTCCTGCAATAAATAACTTTCCAGAGTTATCAAAATTATCAAGGATGTTTTGTAAGCTTTTATTTAGTTGCATTTTGAAATAGTATATAATTAATCCTTTTGATTTATAGTCAGAAGAAAATCAGAAAAGGTTCCAAAAACATAATTATTGGATTTCATTGATTCGATAAAATCATTCATTCTTTGAATCATTTTGTCTCCAGAGTTTTTTGATACATACCCCGGAAAATTAAACCTTTCTTTATCGGTAATATCAGTAAACTCCCATGGGTGAAAATAAATATTAAGGTACTTGTCTTTTTTTAGTGTAATTTTAGAAAGCCATTTATAGAAAAACAATGGCAAATTATGAAAAGACAACCAAAACAAAGGAAAACGCACTAATGGACTTACAGAGGCAGGTATTTGCAAAACACCATCTTGCATAAAGTAAGTTCTTGGTTTGTCTAAATTATTATATCGTCCTGGTAAAAAAGTAGGATTAATTGATGAATTATAAATATAACCCGCTTTAAAAATTTCTTTTTCATCAACGGGATGCATTCTTGGCATTCTAAAACCCTTAATATTTTGACCTGTTACTTCTTCCAATTTCAATTTGGATTCTAATAAATGTGCTACTTTAAAATCACTATGAAAATAACTGTGCGAAGCCACTTCATGCCCTTCATTTACAATTCTTTCCATAACTTTTGGCGCATTCATTGCAAAAGTAGCTGTTGAAAAAAAGGTAGCTTTAACTTGGTGCTTTTTTAAAATATCTAGAATAGAATTCGTACCTTGAATTGAAATACTCATTTGATCCTCAAAATCAATTTTTCTTTCGTATTCAAAGGGCATATCAAACTCTTCAATATCAAAACTTAGTAAAATCATTTGTAATTGGTACTTCGTATTAAATAATTTGGGCGTTGTTTTGATTGAATAAATAATTTTCCAATATACATCCCGATAATTCCCAATACAATTAGATTAAGTCCTCCAAAAAATACAATTGTACTAATTACAGAAGCCCAACCTGAAATAACATGTCCAAAATAGATGCTATATAACACATAACCGATGTAAAAAATAAAGGCGAAAAGAGACAATCCTACACCCAGAAATATTGCAATATGAAGCGGACGAGTACTAAATGATGTAATACCTTGTATGGCAAAGCGCATCATTTTCTTCATGGTATATTTACTTTTACCAGAGAATCGCTCAGCAGGAACATAATCTAATGCAAATTGTTTAAATCCAAGCCAACTCACTAACCCACGAATGAAGAGTTCGTTTTCTGAAAAGTCTGTGAATACAGCAACTACTTTTTCATCCATTAAACGAAAATCGGCTGTACCTGGTTCAAAGTTTACTTCAGATAAATAATTCATTACACTGTAGAAACCTTTAGATGTTTTCCTTTTAAAATAGGAATTGCTTTTATCGTCTTCGCGTCTTGTATAAACTACATCATAGCCCTCTTCCCATTTTTTCAACAATTCAGGGATTAATTCTGGTGGATGTTGCATATCGCCATCCATGGTAATTACTGCATTAGCATTAGCAATATCTACACCTGCTTTTAGAGCATTTTGATGCCCAAAGTTTCTAGAAAGCTCAACAAAAAATAGATTGTCATACGATTGTGACAGCTCTTTAAGTTTTACTAATGTGTTATCACTGCTCCCATCATCAACAAAAATCAACTCATAGTCATAAGGCAATACCTGCATCGTATCCTTTATAGATTTTGCCATAATTTCAATATTTCCTTCTTCATTAAAGGAAGGAATTACTATTGCTATTTTTTTTCTCATCTATTCGTGGACTATTTTATTTTCTTCTTCAACTTGTTTATAAACAATCAATTCATAAATTACACTAAACCAAATCAACACACACGGTAAAGCTTTTAATGCATAAGGAATGATGTAATTTTCTCTTAGAAACTTAGGAATTACATCTGAAGGCGAAAAACTTGTTAATATCAATGCAAATATAAATAAAATTAAAACACGGGTTGACCTAGGTCTTTCTTGTATGACAAACCATATTGCCACTCCTAAAAAGGCAATAATATAAGTTGGTGATTCAGATCCTGAACTAAATATTACAGTAAAAATTAAAACAGAACACAATAATAGTAATTGGAATTTTTCTTTTTTATAACAAATAATTTTTAAATAGGGTAATGCAAATAACACTAATCCAAATAATAAAAAGGGAAGATTAGATAGTTCTGGGTTATGTAAAATCCTTCTGAACATACCCATAAATGAAATGTCTTGCATGGAAATTAAGGAGGCATTTTCACTGTTTTTCACCACCAACCTTTCATACCATTCAACATAAGTATGCATTATATATTCTGGAGAAGAAATTAACATGGGTAAAATAAAAAATACAATTCCCCAAAAAAATAAAGACCCAATAAATTTGATTTTATCTTTCGAAAAAAAGAAGAATGCCAAGCCAACAATTCCGTATAATTTCACAAAAGTACCAAGCATAATTAGCATGGCAGCCCAAAAATCTTTTTTATCTTTTATTAAAACATAAGACAAAATAATAATTGCTGTCATTATTGGATTAAACTGATAACTCAATATTGTAGTAAGAAATTCGTGCGCTCCTATCCACAGAATAAGAATAATTTGATCCTGTTTTAATGGCAATTTACTAATAGCATATATTAATACTATAGCATTAAATAAACTCCACAGGGTCATTCCTAACCAATCAGGTAGTATTGCAAAAGGAGCTATGACAATACTGAAAATGGGTCCGTAATGATTGTGATCAAAATATTCATTCGGATAAGTCGCATATAAAGAAATTTTATTAATCGTATGAAAAAACACATTCTTGTATATCGAGTAATTATTGTAATTATCGGGATTTCTAGTTAAATATTGCTTGATAGAAGATCCAACTGCTATAAGTAACCAAATGCTGATTATGTATTTTTTTTTCGTAAAGAAGGGTAATTCAAAAAACTTCTTAAAAGTAGGCATAGTACTTATTTTTTAAATAAAAATTTAAACCATTGACCGAAATTTCTAAAAAACAATTTCGATTTACCTAGGTGTAATGATTTTTTGTTTTTAGCATAATTTTTTATTTCAGAAATATTTTTGGTTGGGAAATATTCTAATTTCTTCCAACGCTCGGGCTCGATATAATAGAAATTTTCATAATTCATATAATTGGTTTCATCAACAGCAACCCATTTATTTAAAAAATCTTTATTTACGTCTTTGTTATGACCCCAATTCTCCAACTTAAATCTTAAATCAGCTTCTGATCTCGAAACCGATTCATGCAAAATCAAATTATTAGTATAAATCACTCTTTCATTGGTTCTCCTTGCATATTTATAATTCGGATAATTAGTTGCAAATACCGCTTTCAATGGTTTGTCTACATACAAAATTCCCTCATTAGTATATTTATAAATGATGAGCCAAAAAGCAGCAATTTGAATTTTATTTTTTTCAGGATTATCTAAATAGTGGTCGAATTTTCTTAAATCACTTACAAATTTCTCAAAATCAATAAAATATTCATCACTATCCACTTGAATTAGCCAATTCCCAATTCCCATTTTTTCAGAAAGCATGGTGCGCTCTCGGGTATCGTTTTCTATTGTAGATAATTCAGGCAAATAAAAATTATCAGTGTAGATTTCTATTTTATGATCTACGTCAAACTCTTTCAACCATATAAAAAAATTGGGGTCCACCGTAAAGTTTTTGCCATTCCAAGTCCTAAAATCTTTATCATGCGCTAAAAATATCCTGTCAGCTGCTTTGTAAACAGGAGGTAGAGCTAATTTTAACAACTCGTAATCATAGGACAATAAAAAACCTACATGTATTTTTTTCATTTTTTAATTTTTGGAATAAATACTAAAACGATACTAATAATTACTTTTAAAATCTTCCAAGCATTAGGATGTTTTTGAATATGTAATACTTGTTGAACACGTTTGGAATTCAATTGCGAAACTTGAACATAATCGTCTACAAAAGCAGGGAAATATTTTTGCATTACACTCAATCGCTCTTCGATTACTTTATTTTTATATTTATCTAATGAAGAAATTCCTGTAAAATCATAATTGGCAATGGTCTTAGCTAGGTATTTATAAGGAACATTTTCTTTACAAATAGCATAAATGAAAAACTCCCAATCGGAAACTATTTTCAAATCTTCGCTATAGTAGAAAAATCTGTCGAATAAATTTCTTCTAATAAATGTGGATTGGTGGTTAATGCAACTTCCGTAAAAAAAGGAAAAGGATAATTTTTCTGAATAGGTTTTCAATCGTTTTGATCTATCTGCTTTAATTTTATAA
Source organism: Flavobacteriaceae bacterium (assembly GCA_947453195.1). Classification (GTDB taxonomy): domain Bacteria; phylum Bacteroidota; class Bacteroidia; order Flavobacteriales; family Flavobacteriaceae; genus Flavobacterium. Next base: position 67,729 of record CANGFO010000005.1, on the reverse strand, counting down.
TTATCGCCGTAATAGATGTCGAATTCATTAGTTAAATCACCAGCAACATTTGCTAAAACATGATTATCTACAAATGTATCGCCTGAATTCATGAAAATAACAAATTCACCAGTTGCAGCTTTAATACCTTTGTTTTGAGCATTATAAACACCGCTATCTTTTTCGGATATCCAATAGTTTATTTTACTGGCATTTTGCTCAATCACTGCTGTACTCCCATCCGTGCTTCCTCCATCAATAATGAGAAATTCAAAATCAGTATACATTTGATTTACAATACTATTAATGGTTTTATCTAAACCAATTTTATCGTTGTAATTTATTGTGATTATCGAAATTTTTGCCATCTCTATTTATATTATTACTGTAAAATCCTAATTACAAATGCCGATTTATTACTTGAAAAAACTATTAATCTTCTCGATTATTATTGTTACTTCTTCTTCTTTTGTGGCATAAGATATTGGTAAACTCAAAGTTGTTTTATGAATTTCTTCACTTATCGCATAAACAGTACCAGCAAAATACTCTTGGTAACCTTCTTGATTATTAGGCGAAACAGGATAATGCACTTCGGTATTGATTCCGTTTTCTAATAAATAGGATTTCAATTCATCTCTTTGATCCGTTCTGATATTATAAATATGATAAACATGGGAATAATCAGAAGCGAAAATTGGCTTTATCACTTTATTCGTCAATCCGTTATCATACATTATTGCTAGCTTTAATTTATGATTGGTAATTTTATCTAAATGACTCAATTTTACATTTAAAAATGCTGCTTGCAACTCATCCAATCTCGAATTTAATCCGATATATTTATTGTAATATTTTTTTTCAGAACCGTAATTCCGTAATGCTTTTAGCTTTTCATATAACTTAATATCAGAAGTTGTAATTGCACCTGCATCACCTAAAGCCCCTAAATTCTTTGTTGGGTAAAAACTAAACGCACCAATATTACCAAAACTTCCCGCTTTTTTTCCATTAAAAGTAGCTCCGTGTGCTTGCGCGCAATCTTCAATAACTTCTAAATTATATTTATTCGCGAGAGCCATAATTTGATCCATTTGACAAATTTGTCCGTACAAATGAACAATCATAACGGCTTTGGTATTGGAAGTGATTTTTGCCTCAATTAATTCGGGGTTAATATTGTAGGTATTAATATCAGGTTCCACTAATACAGGAATATGACCCGCATTAATAATTGCTAGTATAGTTGCGATATAAGTGTTTGAAGGAACTATAATTTCTGATTTTTTTGGGAAGTCAAATACTTGAAGCCCTAAAATTAAAGCATCCAAACCATTTGCTACACCTATGCAATAACTTGTACCGCAATATTGTGCAAAATTTTCTTCAAAAACTTTGACTTCGTTTCCTAAAATATACCAACCCTTATCTAAAAATGCTTTGAATTTTTCTTGAAAGAGTGGCTCAAATTCTTTATTTAGAATATTGAGATTTTCGTAGGGAATTATTTTATCTGTATGGCTCATAAATATAGTCATTTGGATCGTAATACTCTGATGCTAATACCAATAACACAGCATCTTTAGAAAAGCTATGCATAGAATGATAATCTTCTGGATAAAGAAACAAACATTTTTCGGGATGATCTAAAGTAAATTCCTCCAGATTAGCACCGTCATCATTTGCGATTTTACAAGAACCGTGAATACAAATTGCAGCTTGTATCGTTTTGTGATGCCTGTGTTTTCCACGAACTGAATCATCAACATTATAAATGTAAAAAACCCTTTTAATATCAAAAGGGATGTTTTTTTCTAGAACCGTAAGCGAACCTCGAGATTCATGAAATGACTTTATGTGAATTAATTTAGGCATACCTTTTTATAATTAATTTTCGAATGAATTTAGGCACAAATGTAAAACTCTTATGTTCTAAAATATCATTTTTTCGTTTATAAACTACTTTTTCTTTTAACAATTTGGGCAACAACTTAGACGATGTTTTATAACGAGTTGAATCCTCTTTTACAATAGCAAATTGATTATTAAAAGCATCTATTCTATTCCAATAATCTAAATACAATGCATCAACTCCTTTTTGAGTAGCGGCTTTATATTCATTAAAACCATTGGAAGCCCAACACTTATTAAAAATTTTGAAATGATGAAAATGATAAAAAATCATCTGTTCGTTATTAGAAAAATAATGATTTCCTCTTTTTTCGATAGTATAATTATTCAAATTCCAAGGAGCTACCCCACTAACAGCATCATTCAAAACCAAAACTTCATTAGGATACAAAGTTAACCAATTGTCAAGATATTTCTGATCGGCAAATCGATCGTTCACTTTATCGTATTCATCGCCGCAAAACTCAATACATTCTTCTTTCCATTTTTGCAAACAAGCCAATCCAGTTTCGTTATTTTTAAAAATTTGAAAGCTGACATTATACAAGCCAAATTCACTTAAATGGGTAATTTCTTTAGAAAATTTATGTGGTGTAATTACAATTGAAAAATCATTTAATTGATCAAAAAGTGATTTAGGAGAATTTAAAAACAAAATGTCTGCATCAAGCGAACATATATGCGGCAAATTGTACTTTTTCAATAAATACAATGGCAAACACGGACTTAAAGTAAAATAATATTCGATTTTACTTCTATTCGATTTTGCTATGGCCAATTCGGCATCATTTGCTTCTATATCCGACAATTGAAGCGTTTTGACTTCTGGAAAATCAATTTTATTTTCCTCAAAATACTCTCTTGTAAAATCATCCAAACAAAGAATATACAATTCAAATTGGGAAGTATATTCTTTAAGCGAATTATATAATACCAATCCGCGAGAAAGGTAATTTTTATCGAAAAATGTAGTTAGGTGTAGCATTAATCCAGATTTTTACTTTTACTCCTGTCTTTTTTAAATAGTGTTACAATTCCAAACGGAATCAAAAACAAAAGTACTTTTTTAATAATTTTTCCGATTTTCTTTTTGATGTATTTTGATTTAAAATTTCCAAAATAATCACTTTTACCCGCATATCCTTTTTTTAGCGCTGCAATTACTTCAGGAATTTCCACAACATCAACTGTTTCAAAATTTGGTTGTTCAAGTTGTAATGGCGGAATTACATTAATTTTTGCATGAGTTGCATCAACTGAATCGATATGATTAGAAAAAGCAGGATTAGAATACAAACACAACCAATTATTTAAAACCATAATGGCTTGCCAACGAATTGCCCAAGAATCTACTTTGCCAAAAATTTGATCTTGAAGCATTCCCTCCATATCATAAGATCCGTGGGTATTGAAAGTATACATTAATTGTTTTTTTTCTAATTCTTTATACAAAAAAACTGCATCCGAATTAAAATGTTCCCAACGGTCTTTCCAGGTTGCCCATCCCCAAGTATCGGGCATGTTTGCGAAAAAAGCTTTTGGAAACTTTGAACCATTGGCAAAGAAATTACAAGCACCAATTTCACCAACTCGTTTATCCGCTTCATAACGATTTAAAGAGTCATTCATGTAATTCAAAAAATAAGGAGAGAACACTAAATCATCTTCTAAAACTATCACCTTTCCGTGCTCGTTAACTACTTTAGTGACCCCGTCAATTATCGAATTTGCTAAACCTTTATTTTGCTCTTGAATTGTAAGTAATACTTGCTTAAATCTGTTTTCAGCAGAAACAATTTTTCTAACTTCTTCAATTTTATTTAAACCATTTACGTCACAATTTGCTTTGGCACCATCACAAAACACATACAATACACTGTCTTTAGCTTCATTGCAATTGGCTAATGAATTCAATACGTTTTGGGTATGTTTAGGTCTATTATAAGTAAATAATACAATTGGTGCTAATTTCATATCTTTAATTTACTATTTCTCTTAAATATTGCAATCGTTTTTCTTCTGAAAACAATCCTTGTAGTATAATTTTATTCTGATTTTTTTGATTTTCTGCTAACGGTTTGCAAAATTCTTCAAAACTCATAGTATCAATCTCATTTGCATCAAAAACAGTCACTCCAATTGATTGAAAAAACACAAAAAGTGAATTTTCTTTCTTCAAAAATAATTTCTTCCCAAGCATTAAAAGCGGAATACAGTTTCCGAATGCTTGTTGTCTATTATGATACATTATGCATACATTTGTTTCCTTTAACTTAGTAATGTATTCGGCCCTTGGAACAAAATTCTCAACATACTCGATCTTAGTATTAAAAAAAAATGCACCGTGCTTTTTTACAAATGAACTGTATTTTACATTGCCATAAGCCATTGGTAAAACCAACTTAATCGTGTTGGATTTAAACTTACTTAATAAAAATAATGCGTCGGCATGGTTGTTACTTTCTGTTGCCGAATTACCAATTTGTATGACTATTTCATCTTTATTAACTGATGAATTTTCTATTGCATTAACACTGGCCAAATCTACATTTTGATCATAATTAAAATCAGCAAAATCTAATTTTTCAAGTCCGTATATTTTTTTAATCAGTTCAACTTCATATTCGTTATTTTTAGGTAACAATAATTTATCGATTCTTTTTATTGTTTTTATTTTTTCTTCAAATTGCTTTTTAGCTTTTGACTTGTAATTCAGTTTTAACCAAATTTTCTTAAAAAACAAATGGGGTCTTCTATTGTATTTATCAGGAACAATATTGTTGCTTTTCACAAAATCTAAAGTCAATTTATCATGAATCCAATCCATATGGTATAAATATGGGTCTTCATAAAATTCGCCTCCCCATAGGGCAACATATAATGGCACTTCACTTTGCAAATTTTCTAAAAGAAATTGACCAGTTTTTAAATCATACCAATGAACAATTACTTTATCATTTTTAGTTGCATTTTTAATAATCGATAGGAATTCTTGATCACTAAAACGTATCCATTTCGCAATTGCATTCTTAACATATCTTGAATCCTCTTTTTTCCCATTAACAAAATAAACATTAGTGCTACTAGGGGAAACTTTTTCGGCGTCATCAATAAATCCATCTATGAACTTATCGTCAATCATGATATGATAATTCATAAATTATTCAGTTATTAAAGTAACAATTTTATTAATGTCTGACTCAGTCAATTCAAAATACATTGGCAATCGCAGCAATCTATCGGTATAATGATCACTCCAAATAAGTTCTTCGCCAGAATATTTATCTTTGTAATAATCACTTTTATGTAAACTTAAATAGTGGAAAACCGCCATAACGCTATTGTTTTTTAGCTTTTCAATACATTTCGTTCTTTTTTCTAAACTATCAAAGACAATAAAAAACATATGAGCATTATTGGTAGCAAAATTAGGGATTTCAACAATCTTAAATCCTAAATTCTCATGGGGTTTTAGTAATTTATAATATAAATTCCACAGCTCTTTTCTCCTATTTTGAATAAAATCCAACTGTTCCAGTTGTGCCCATAAAAAAGCAGAAATTATTTCTGATGGTAAAAAAGAAGATCCGGTATCAACCCAACCGTATTTATTTATTTCACCTCTAAAAAATTCGGCTCTATTGGTTCCTTTTTCCCAAATTATTTCGGCTCTGTGGATGAATTTTGCATCGTTAATTGCCAACATCCCTCCTTCTCCAGAAATAATATTTTTAGTTTCATGGAATGAAAAAGCTGCCAAATGGCCAATAGATCCTAACGCTTTTTTGGTACCATCTTTAAAAATGAAATAGCTATCTATGGCTTGTGCCGCATCTTCGATAACCAACAAATTATATTTTGTTGCCAAATTCATTATACCTTCCATATCACAAGCAATTCCTGCATAATGAACGGGAACAATCGCTTTGGTTTTTTCGGTAATTAAGGATTCGATTTTTGCTACATCAATGTTGGGATTTTCTGAATTAGAATCTGCAAAAATTATTTTAGCTCCCTGCCTAACAAATGCCAAGGCAGTAGAAACAAATGTGTAACTTGGTATGATTATTTCATCATCCTTTTCAATATTTGCAAGAATAGCACACATTTCTAACGCATCGGTACAGGAAGTTGTCAGCAAACATTTTTTGAAAGCGTATTTACTTTCAAAATAATCTTGACACAATTTAGTGTATTTTCCGTTTCCAGAAATTTTCCCACTACCTACAGCGTCTTCTATATAAAAAGTTTCCTTTCCGGATAAATAAGGTTTATTGAATGGTATCATAAATTCCAATAGTGATAAACAAATGTTTTTTCTTTAATATTAAATCCTACAGATTCATATAATTTCATTGCACTTATATTATTTGATTGGGTAACAACTTGTATTTCTTTGTAGCCCAATTCATAAGATTTAGTTAGCGCATATTGCATCAGTTTTTTGCCTATTCCCTTTCCCCTAAATCCATCTGAAACAGCTACTAAACCAATATCTACAAGGCTTTCACTTTTTTTATTAAGTGTAATAAAACCAATAATACTTTCATTATTATCGATAGCAATTAGTATATCAAAGGCTAATTTTCCTTCTATAGAAAGTGCTATCCATTCTAAATATAATTTTTTAAATTCACCTGATTTAAAATTTTCATCAACATTAAATCTAGAAAATATACCACTTTCAAGAGCTAATTTTTCTAATTCTTGTTTATTGTGGTTAGATTTATCAAATGAGGTAATGGTGAAAAAATCGGAAGAAAAATCAAATTTTATTTGACTTAATTCTTGATGTAAAACGACTTTTTCATCTACTAATTTAAATAATTCATTAGACAAACTTAATTTTGAAAAGATATAAACCAGCTTATAACCTATACTATTTAAAAGAAAATCAGAAATAGCAAGAGACTGATTTTCATTAACTACTACACTACCTATGTCGTAATTAAAAAAAGTACTATCCCAATCCAGTCTTTCAAGCTTCATAAATGCATAACTTTATTGGCAAATATAACAAATTCTTTACTTGATTGAATTTGTTTATAAAAGGTATTTATCACTAAAAAAAAATATCTTTGCACCTTATAAATAAATCATCATGGACATCAATACCGAAGTACACAATGCCTTTGAAGTAATAAAAAATGGCGGAATTATTCTTTACCCAACCGACACAGTGTGGGGGATTGGCTGTGATGCCACTAATCCTGAAGCGATTGCGAAAATATATGCGTTAAAGCAGCGAGAAGATTCTAAAAGTATGATTGTGCTAATGAATGGCGATAAAATGATGTACAATGTATTTTCGGCTATTCCAGATTTGGCATGGGATTTATGGGAATTATCTGAAAAACCAACTACTTTGATATTAGATAATCCGAGAAATATTGCCGAGAATTTAATTGCTGCCGATAAAACACTTGGAGTTCGTATAATTAAGGAACCTTTTTGTTTTAAATTATTAGAGCGAATGAAAAAACCAATAGTTTCTACATCGGCTAATATCTCTGGAATGGCAGCTCCAAAAACTTTTAAAGAAATTAGTCCTGAAATTATAAAAGGTGTAGACTATGTAGTAAATTTGCAGCGAGATAAAGTATGCAAAAATCCATCTACTATTATTAAACTTTCATTAGACAATCAAGTGAAGGTTATTAGAAAATAAAATGAATTACACCAAAGCGCTAAATAATCCTATTTTTAAAATAATAGCACAAGCAAGCCAAGAACTTAACTTAGAGAGTTATGTAATTGGAGGATTTGTGCGTGATTATCTTTTAGAACGGGATTTCAAAAAAGACATAGATGTAGTAGCGCTTGGATCTGGAATTGAATTGGCATTAAAAGTTTCGGAATTAATTCCAAATAAACCTAAAGTTCAAGTTTTTAAAAATTACGGAACAGCCATGTTGCGTTACAAAGATATCGACATAGAATTTGTAGGCGCACGAAAAGAAAGTTACTTACAAGAAAGTCGGAATCCAATTGTAGAAAACGGAACCCTAGAAGACGACCAAAACCGAAGAGATTTCACGATAAATGCTTTAGCAATATCTCTGAACAAAGATACTTATGGTGAATTAATCGATCCATTTAATGGATTAGAGGATTTGCAAAACAAATGCATTAAAACTCCTTTAAACCCTGATATTACCTATTCTGATGATCCCTTGCGAATGATGCGCGCAATTCGATTTGCAACCCAATTAAATTTTGATATTGAGCAAGAATCATTAATAGCAATTGAACGAAATAAAGAGCGTTTGAATATTATTTCTGGTGAACGAATTGTTGATGAATTAAATAAAATATTGTCAACCGATAAACCTTCAATTGGTTTTTTACATTTGTACAAAACGGGATTGTTAGATTTAATTTTACCTGAATTAACTGCCTTAAATAATGTAGAAGAAGTTGAAGGACACACCCATAAAAACAATTTTTATCACACTTTAGAAGTCGTAGACAATATTTGTCCGAATACCGAAGATGTATGGTTGCGGTGGGCGGCTTTGCTTCATGATATTGGAAAAGCACCCACAAAAAAATTCAATAAAAAACAAGGTTGGACCTTTCATGGGCATGAATTTTTAGGTGGTAAAATGGTCAAAAAAATCTTTGAACGATTGCACATGCCACTTAACAACAAATTAAAATTTGTACAGAAAATGGTCATTATGAGTTCTAGACCTATTGTTCTAGCTCAAGACACAGTTACTGATTCGGCGGTTAGACGATTAGTATTTGATGCCGGTGATGATGTAGATGATTTAATGACACTTTGTGAAGCTGACATTACTACCAAAAATCCAACAAAATTTAAAAAGTACCACAATAACTTTGATATTGTTCGCAAGAAAATAATTGAAGTTGAAGAAAAAGATCATGTAAGGCAATTTCAACCACCAATTTCTGGTGAAGAAATCATGCATCTTTTCAATTTAAAACCATCACGAGAGATAGGCATGCTAAAAGAAGCGGTTAAGGAAGCTATTTTAGATGGAAAAATTCCGAATGAGTACGAAGCGGCCTATGAGTTTGTATTAAATAGAGCTGAAAAATTAGGATTACAAAAAGTGGAGAACTAAAAGAAAACATTAACGAACGTTGAATCTTATTTTCATAGGTAATAAAATAATTTTGTAAAAAAATCATACACAATGAAAGAAAATAAATCTGTAATAATTTGGTTACTACTTGGCTGTTTCCTTGTATTTGTTATGGTGGTTGTTGGAGGGATTACAAGGTTAACTAATTCGGGCCTTTCAATGACCGATTGGCATTTAGTTACGGATACCTTTCCACCACTAACAGAAGCTGCGTGGCAACAAGCATTTGATGCCTACAAACAATTTCCTGAATATAAATTAATTAACGTTCACAACAATTTTCAACTTGCCGATTATAAATTCATTTATTTCTGGGAGTGGTTTCACCGATTTATCGGAAGAATTCTTGGATTTGTATTCATCATACCATTTGTATATTTCTTAATTAAGAAAAGAATAGATCGAGAAACTCTAAAAAAATGCGGAATCTTATTAGCAATGGGAGCATTCCAAGGCTTCTTAGGTTGGTTTATGGTAAAAAGCGGATTAGTAAACAACCCTGACGTGAGTCATTTTCGTCTTTCTTTACACCTAACCTTTGCTTTTATTACGTTTGCCTATACATTATGGGTAGCACTAGATTTAGTATATCCAACCCAAAATGAAGTAATACTTCCGTTAAAGAAATTAGCTCGAATAACACTAGTTTTCTTAATACTACAAATTATTTACGGTGGTTTCGTTGCCGGATTGGATGCTGGGTTTGTCCATAACCATTGGCCTTTAATGAGCGACGGACAATTCTTTCATGAAAGTATTTCAATTGAAAAAAACACTTGGCTGGAACGATTTACAGAGGGTAAAAGTGGCGTGCAATTTGTGCACAGAACTCTTGCCTATATTGTGGTAAGTTTGATATTATTTTTATTCTTCAAAAGCAAAAAATATTCACTTACAAATACTCAAAAAAACGGATTAAATGCCTTAGTATTTATCGTGTTTTTACAATTTACACTTGGAGTACTAACTTTATTATTAAGTGTGCCTTTATGGCTAGGTGTAACACATCAAGCTATGGCTTTTCTTTTACTAGCAGCAATGACCTATACTTTACATCAATTATCTAAATAATTGATAAACTTTATAAAACAAAATACCCGACTATATTGTCACATTCCGTCTTACTTTAATTAAATGTCTAAACTTGCAGCCGAAAATAAATTTATTGACTTATCTGATTATGGAAGACCCTTTGGAAGATTTCTTGCAAATAATTTAAAAAACACACGTTTCACCCCTATTCACGTAACGATACTTTTCGGCATATCAGGGCTAACAGCTATTTATTTTTTACTTACCAATCATTTTATTTTAGCCTTTATTTTTATCCTTTTAAAATCGGGAATTGATGCTGCAGATGGTGAATTAGCTCGTTTAAAAAACACTCCTTCCTACTTTGGAAGATATCTTGATAGTGTTTTTGATATAATAATCAACTTTCTACTCTTTATGGCAATTTGTTTCGTTTCAAAAACAACAATTTGGCTAACCTTATTAGGATTCATTAGTATTCAATTGCAAGGGACTTTATACAATTATTACTATGTAATTTTAAGAAATAAAACCGCTGGAGGAGATACAACGAGTAAAATATTTGAATATAAAACCCCAAAAGCTTTAGCCGGTGAAAGTCAAAAATCGGTTACTATTTTGTTTTTCATTTATACCCTTGTTTATGGTGTGTTTGATAAAATAATTCATGCTTTAGATCCCGATGCTTATAAAGCCTCTATTTTTTCAAATTGGTTTATGACATTTGTATCTTTGTTTGGCTTAGGCTTTCAATTATTTCTAATTGGATTTATGCTAACAATTGGCTGGATAGAAGTTATTGTTCCGTTTTTTATTGGCTATAACATCTTAATTTTGGTGATGATTTCTATCAGAAGATATTACTTTACCTAAATGTTAAATTCAATTTTTCTATTATAATTTTAATCAGAATAGTAGTACTATTGCGTATAAATTAAGTCATTATGAAAAAACTTTTTCTCTTAGCTTTTATCTGCATTGGAATGCAAACACTTTCAGCGCAATCACTAGTTGAAAAATGGAAACCTTTTTCGGAATACCACGAGCTTTTATCAAAAACATTTCATCCTTCAGAAGATGGAAACTTTGGACCAATAAAAGAATTTTCACAGGAATTAAATTCAAAAGCTGAAGCATTAAATGTGGCTACCCTACCTCAGGAATTTAGAAATCCAAAAGTGGAGAGCAACCTAGTTATTCTAAAAAAACAAACTAAATTGGTAAATGACTTAGTGAAAAACAAAGCTCCAAATGTCGAAATTATGCGTGCTTTTGAAGATCTTCACGACATCTTTCATCGAATCGTATTGCTTTGCAATGACTTAAAAAACAATAAATAAGCTTAAAAAAAATAACTTCATGTCAAACATCTATTTAGGATATCATTTTACAATTGAACCGAAAGAGTTAGGTTCTGAAATATTAATTGCCGAATTAGGTGAAAAACCTTTTGAAAGTTTTATTGAAACTGAAACGGGTATTGTGGCCTATATACAAAAAGAACTTTGCACAGCAGATGTTTTAGATGATATCTTTATTTTATCCTCTCCTGAATTTACTGTTTCCTACAAAATTGAAGAAATAGATCAAGTCAATTGGAATGAAGAATGGGAAAAGAATTTTGAACCGATTGATGTAGATGGAAAATGCCATGTTCGTGCTCCTTTTCATCCTAAAACAACAGCTGAATTTGATATTGTAATCGAACCGAAAATGAGTTTCGGTACGGGTCATCACGAAACCACGCACATGATGATTCAGCATTTACTTGAAACCGATGTTACCGGATTGAAAACGCTTGATATGGGATGCGGAACTGCAATTCTAGCCATTCTTGCTGAAATGAAGGGGGCCAAACCTATTGATGCAATTGATATTGACAATTGGTGCTATCTAAATTCAATTGAAAATGCACAACGAAATAATTGCCACGAAATCACCGTATATGAAGGTGAAGCCAGTTTGCTTGAAGGTAAAAATTATGATTTAATCATTGCCAATATCAATCGAAATATATTACTAAACGACATGCAAGCGTATATTGATTGCTTGAATAAAGGAGGAATCCTATTATTAAGTGGTTTTTACAATGAAGATATTCCGTTTATTGATGCCTCCTGCACCGAAAAAGGACTGACTTATGTTAAGAAATTTGAACGAAACAATTGGGTTTCTTTAAAATATATAAATTAGAAATTTACTTTTTATTAGTTTATGAGTACCATTGAAAAAGTACAGGAAGACGTATTAGTTGAGGAACAATTAGAAAACAATCATGAAATTGTACTTTACAACGATGACGTCAATACTTTTGACCATGTAATTAATTGCCTAATTCGAGTTTGCAAACACACCTCAGAGCAAGCTGAACAATGCGCTATTATTGTTCATTACACCGGTAAATGTGGAGTTAAAACAGGATCATTTGAAGTGCTAAAACCCCAATGTACTCGATTATTAGAATTGGGATTAAGCGCAGTTATTGAATAAATTAACTCATTTTTCCAATCGCGCAGCTTACATAGGACTTTGCTTTAGTTCCTAAAGGATTGTTTTCACCAGCTTCGGGATAGCCATTAGATTTTAATGTTTCTTTTACATGAAGTAACGATTCTTCATTCAAATAATTAAAAGTTACCGAATCCTCTTCGACATTTACTTTTACATCAGAAACATTTTCTAAATCAGTTAATTTGTTTGTAATAGTTGTAGCGCAACCATTACATTTTAAATTTTGTATAATAAGTGTAGTTGTCATGGTATTTGAATTTTATATTCAAATATAGTATAACGGCTATAAACGTTGTGTAACAAATGTCACTTAATCAACAATTAGTGAGGCAATTTATCTTTGAAATAACCGTAAATAAAAGTTCCGAATAAGGCTCCAAACAACACAAAACCAACAGTAATAAATCCAGAGCCAATTAAAATATAAATAGGACCCGGACAGCTTCCAACAAGAGCCCAACCCAATCCAAAAATCAATCCGCCAATCCAGTATCTAAAGGTACCGCGTTCTTTACCTAAAATCTCAATTGGCAATCCTTTGATATCTTTAATTTTATAACGTTTAATTATTTGAATTCCAATAACACCTGTTGCAATGGCAGTCATGATTATGCCATACATATGAAATGAATCAAACTGAAACATCTCATAAATGCGGTACCAAGAAACGGCTTCTGTTTTAGTTAATACTACTCCGAATACAAAACCAACTACTAAATATTTAATTAAATTCATTTTGATTAAAAAATTAATGGAAAAATAAAATTCACCATAATTAAACCTCCAACAAAAAATCCTATCACCGCCTTGAGAGAAGGCAACTGAAAATTACTTAACCCCGAAATGGCATGACCCGAAGTACATCCCCCTGCATAACGAGAACCAAAACCGATAAGAAATCCTCCAAAAACTAATAAAAATATTTTTTTAGGCGATTGAAAAACTTCCGATCCAAAAAGAGCATCCGGTAATAATTTTCCGTTTGGTGCAGCTATTCCTAGTTTATTTAATTTTAAAATGGTTACTGGGTTAATTGAAACATTGGATGGATCCGATAAAAAATGTGTAGCGAAATAACCTCCTAACATGGCTCCTACCAACACAACTAAATTCCATCTTTGTGATTTCCAATCCCAATTAAAAAACGAAACCCGCTTTCCTAATCCTACAATTGAACATAAACTTCTAAGATTAGTAGACATTCCGAAGGATTTTCCAAAATAAAGTAAACAGAGCATGACCATACCAATTAGAAAACCAGAAACAGACCAATGCCATGTTGCAGACAATAAATTCATTTTATTTATTTTTTCACAAAAATAGAGAGAGTGGTTTGATTTTTGATTATAATTTTAATAATTAATTAATAAAATTTACTTCCAATTATGAAAAGTTCTAAAGCGATCCTTGTGCTATTTGCAATTACTTTACTAACCTCATGTGGAACAATTAAATCCAACCTAAAAAACATAGATAACGCAGCAATCAAACCACAAGTAAAAAATGAGCAATTCCTAATTACAGAATATGCAAAAGACTCAAATTATGGTTATGATAAAGATTATCCAATTAACTTAGGGTTTGAAAACGAAAAGAATTCACCAAAGAATATTGCGTATTTCTTTAATGGATTGGAAGGTCCGAAAGGTGAAAAAATATTTTATTTAAAAAAAGAAAATTGCTGCCCTTATCCTACAAAAAGAAGCGTTATGGGTGCGGGCACTTTAGAAGTTTATGAAGTAAGCATTGAAGGAACTGATAAAAAATTACAATTGTATTTAAATATCTACGAAAAAGGAAAAGTTTTATGTCCTAAAGGATTGCAAATAAAAAAATACAATCCACAATAATTATTTAATACGAAACCTTTTAATAGTACATTAGAAGGTTTTTTCTTAGTATATTTGCAAAAAATTTAAGCACATGAATTTAATTAATATCCCAAAAATCAAGCATACCGATAGTGGCAACTTCTTCCTTTTAGCAGGACCTTGCGCAATTGAAGGAGAAGAAATGGCCTTGCGTATTGCTGATAAATTAATTACCATTACCGACAAACTAGAAATCCCTTATGTTTTTAAAGGATCATTCAAAAAAGCGAACCGCTCAAGAATTGATAGTTTCTCGGGAATTGGAGATGAAAAAGCTTTAAAAATTCTAAGAAAAATAGCTGAAACTTTTCAGGTTCCAACCGTTACAGACATTCACACCAATGAAGATGCGGCAATGGCAGCCGAATATGTAGATATTCTTCAAATACCTGCCTTTTTAGTTCGTCAAACCGACCTTGTTGTTGCTGCCGCAAATACAGGAAAAACGGTAAACTTGAAAAAAGGACAATTTATGAGTCCGGAAAGTATGAAACATGCGGTACAAAAAGTATTGGATTGCCATAACGAAAATGTAATGGTAACTGATAGAGGAACCATGTTTGGATACCAAGATATGATTGTAGATTATAGGGGAATTCCTACCATGCAACAGTATGCTACAACGGTTTTAGATGTGACGCATTCGTTACAACAACCAAATCAAACAGTAGGTGTAACCGGCGGAAGACCCGATATGATTGAAACCGTTGCCAAAGCAGGAATTGCTGTTGGTGTAGATGGAATTTTTATTGAAACTCATTTTGATCCTGCAAATGCAAAAAGTGATGGTGCAAACATGCTACATTTGGATTATTTTGAAGATTTAATGACCAAATTAGTAGCCATCAGAAAAACAGTAAATCAATTTTAATATCTAAAATATGTTATCAAAATTCAAATCAATATTAATAGTTTTAGTATTTATTTTTACTCAATTCACAACTGCCCAAGAAACTCCTAATCCTGTAAAATACACCGCTCATAATAAAGGTAAATTTTACATTTATTGGGGGGGAAACAGAGACAGTTATTCAAAGTCGGACATTCACTTTAAAGGTGATGATTATGATTTTACAATAAATAATGTTTCGGCAGAAGATCATCCTGTAGGATGGCACATCAATTATATCAACCCAACAATGATGACCATACCTCAAACTAATTTTAGATTAGGTTATTTTATTAATGATCACTACAATATCTCTGTGGGTGTTGATCACATGAAATACATTATGGTTCAAACGCAAACAGTAAATATTAGCGGAACTTACCCTTCTAGTTATGTAGGGAATCAAATTAATAATGGTCAGGTTAATTTAACCGACGAAACCTTTTTAACTTTTGAACATACAGACGGTTTAAATTATATTAATTCTGAAATTTCCCGTGTAGATGACTTCTCTAAATATTTTGGAATAACAAATACAGATAAAATTCAAATAAACTTAACCGAAGGTGTTGGTGCAGGAGTTTTATATCCAAAAACGAATGCTAAAGTATTAGGTAAAGAAAGACACGATGATTTTCATGTTTCGGGATATGGAGTTGCTGCAAAAGTAGGATTAAATCTAACATTCTTCAAGCATTACTTTATTCAAGGAGAATTAAAAGCAGGATACATTAATATGCCAGATATTAGAACTACTGCACTAACAAATGATACTGCTAGTCAACATTTCACATTCTTACAAAGAGTAATATCTTTTGGAGGTATTTTTAACTTATAAAAACATAAAATTAAAATCATAAAAAAAGAGACTATAAAAGTCTCTTTTTTATTTAGTTATATTTATCAAACAAATACATTAATGACGACATTGTTGCAGCTCCGAGTTCTAATTCGCGTTTATTAACTGAATCAAACTTATCATTTGCAGCATGATGGTAGTCAAAATAGCGTTGTGAATCTGGATGTAATCCAATCTTAACTATTCCATCCGATTGAATAGGTTCGACATCGGTACCGGAATGTCCTTTTTCAAAAATATGAATTAAATACGGTTCGAATAATTTCTTCCAACCTGTAATTTTCGAAAAGTTCATCTCATCAGCATCAATTGAAAATCCTCTTGGTGAAAATCCACCTGAATCACTTTCCATTGCAAAAATATGATTCTCATTGTTCTTTTTGGATTCCTCACCATATTTTGTCCCGCCTTTTACCCCGTTTTCTTCATTCATAAAAAGTACTACACGAATGGTATTTTTAGGATGATAATTTAATTTTTTAAACAATTCTAAAACGGCCATACTTTGCACACATCCTGCGCCATCATCTTGCGATCCATCGCCTAGATCCCAAGAATCTAAATGTCCGCCAACCACCATAATTCGTTCTGGATGCTCGGTTCCTTTAATCTCACCAATAACATTATACGATTTAACATCTTCAAAACTTTGACACGATTGCTTGAAGAAAAAAGAAAGGTTGGAATTCTCTATTAGAAGTTTGCTTAAAGCCTCTGCCCCGTTGGTTGAAATTGCTGCAGCAGGAATTCGATTTTCTACAGGAGTATCTTTATAATTAGTCATTCCGGTATGCGGTAGATCGTCTAAACGAAGATTCATTGAACGCACAATAACCCCAGCTGCACCTAACTCTCCAGCTTCTCTTGCACCAGATGACCTTTGGTCTACACAACTTCCATAAGCGTGGAACGTTTCTATAAATTCGGGGTTCATTGGTCGGTTAAAGAAAATGATTTTGCCTTTAACTTTATCGGTTCCTAATGATTTCAATTCCTCTATACTTTTCACTTCAATTACTTGAGCTAAAATTCCCTCTTTCGGAGTAGCAACCGACATACCCAAAGCACAAATTGGAAAACTTATTTTTTTCTTTGCCACTTGAACATAGGCTATTTCTTTATCGCCTCGCTCCCACTTTGGCACCATTACTTCTTGCAAGTAGACTCTGTCTAAACCAAGAGTTTCCAGCTGCTGTTTGGTATATAAAACTCCTTTTTCTGCACCTACCGAGCCCGATAACCGCTGTCCAACTTTATTTGATAAATCATCTAACCAACCATAGCAGTGGCTATCCGTTAATGCCGATTTATATAGTTGTTTTAACGTTGCCTCATCAGCACTTTGCGAGAAGCATAATGTAGATTGCAATAAAATGAATAAAAGTGATTTTTTCATAATTGGATTATTTGCTTCAAAAATAAATGAAATACTTAGTAGTTGTTCTATAATTAATAAAAAACTCCGATAGAATTAATTTCCATCGGAGTTTAAATTGAATAATATTATTTTTTAGTGTCCGCCACTAATTTTTTTATCAAAATCAATTCCTTGCACTTTTAATATAGAACTTACTTTCCAGCCATAAAAAGCCAAATAAGCAAAACAAACAACCCCAACGATGTAACTATTTTGAATTCCAATTGAATCAGCTACAGTTCCTTGCAACCAACTAACAATTCCACCACCCATAATCATCATAATTAAGAAGCTACTTCCTTGACTGGTATGTTTTCCTAAACCGCTTACTGCCAAGGTAAAAATACATGGCCATAAAGTACTACAAAACAATCCAACACTTATAAACGCATAAACTGAAATCATTCCGCTAGTTGCCATTCCTATAAGTAGGGCAACAATTCCTAATGCAGAAAATATCAATAGCATTCGCGCAGGATTTCCTTTACTTGCAATATCTGCTGCAATTAGTACTAATATAATTAAGGCATAAACATAAAACGGAGTTAGATCGTGATTGGCAATGGCATTAACCACTAAGAAAACACCAAAAGCAAGATAAGGTGCCACAAAACGCAATATTTTTTGTAAATCCATTTTGTCTGTAAATGCTTCTACAGCTCCTGTCCAACGACCAATCATTAAACTTGCCCAATATAATGAAATATAAGGCGCGATATTTTGAGTCAATAACCCTAGATTTTTTTCCATATAAGCAGGCAAATTACTTGCAGTAGAAACCTCAACTCCTACATAGATGAAAATAGCAATCATCCCTAGAATTAATTGTGGGTATTGTAATGCCGAACTTCTTGAACTACTACTTTCGGATACCGTTTTTTCAATAGTTTCTGGATGTTCTGGCAAAGAAGACATTTTAAGTAAAATAGCTACTAATAAAAAAGCAACACCCAATACTAGGTAGGGAATTTTTACACTTTCGATACTCATTTCTGTATTTGTAGAAGATGCAGCTCCAAAAATAGCAAAGCTAACAATAAGAGGTCCAATGGTAGTTCCTAAGTTATTAATTCCACCTGCCAAAGTTAACCTTTGTGATCCGGTAGTGATTGGTCCTAATGCAATTGCCAGTGGATTGGCAACGGTTTGTTGCAATGAAAATCCTAATGCTACAGTAAATAATCCGGAAAGCATTAAAGGAAATGAATGCAAATTGGCAGCAGGATAAAACAATAACGTACCCAATGCAGAAATAGTTAATCCTAGAGCTAATCCATTTTTATAACCAATTTTATTCACTAAATCCTTACCAATTGCAAGAGAAATTAGCATATAAATAATTGATCCTACAGTATATGCAATGTAAAAAGCTACCGATACCAATTGGCTTTGCCCTTGAGTTAAATCAAATGCTTTTCTGAAAACGGGAATTAATATATCATTACTCGCAGCAACAAATCCCCAAAAGAAGAATACGGTAACTAGCGGGATAAATTGTGCCCAGTTGGTTTTAATTTGTTTTGAATTCATAATTTAAATTTTTGGTTAGTTTTAGGTTGGTTTAATTAATGGGTTGAAAACTAATAGCAGCTCCACCTCCGTTTGCCAAATGTAAATTAATTTTAGACTTAGAAGTAACTTGTATAGTTTTTATATCATAACTTTTAGGATTATTTTTCCAATCGGCATCTTTACCATCTTGATAAATAACTGCTTTATACTTTTTATTTGGAGTAAGAAAATCTAGTTTAATTTCAGTATCTCTTGCATTTTCATCGGTAATTGCGCCTAAAAACCAACGCTCTCCATTTTTCTCTTTTCGAGCTACAGTCAAATAATCTCCTGGTTCTGCTTCTAGATATTTAGAGTCTTGCCAATCTACAGCAACATCTTTAATAAACTGAAAAGCATCTGCATAGCGTTCGTAATTTTCTGGTAAATCGGCTGCCATTTGAACCGGAGAATACATTGTAACATACAAAGCCAATTGTTTAGCTAAAGTGGTATGCACTTGCTCGGTTTTCGATTTATCGTAATAACTCATTTTAATTTCAAATATTCCCGGTGTGTAATCCATTGGGCCACCCAATAATCTAGTGAAAGGTAAAATAGTTTCGTGCATTGGCGGATTTCCGACACTCCATGCGTTAAATTCATTTCCACGAGCTGCTTCTGCAGCAACATAATTAGGATAGGTTCTGTTGTAACCTGTTGGACGTGAACTTTCATGAGAATCAATCATAATCTTATTTTCGGCAGCTCTTTGCGCTACATAATTGTAATGATTTACCATAGTTTGTCCGTCGTGAAATTCCCCTCTTGGTATAATTCGTCCAACATAACCTGATTTCACAGCAGTATATCCATAATCGTTCATCAATTTAAATGCACGATCTAAATGTCTTTCATAATTAGCCACAGAACCCGAAGTTTCATGATGCATAATCATTTTAACTCCTTTTGTTTTAGCATAATCATTTACTTCTTTCAAATTGTAATCTGGGTAAGGAGTTACAAAATCAAAAACGTTTTCTTTCCAGTTTCCAAACCAATCTTCCCAGCCGGTATTCCAGCCTTCAACAAGAACGCCGTCAAAACCATGCTTTGCAGCAAAATCAATATAACGCTTAGTGTTTTCTGTAGTTGCTCCGTGTTTACCTGATGGCTTTAATTGACCATCGGCAGCATTTTGTGCATTTTGAGAACCAGCATAATCCCAAGTTGATTTACCCACGTGCATTTCCCACCAAACCCCGACAAACTTCATTGGTTTTATAAAAGAAGTGTCTTCAATTTTACAAGGTTCATTTAAGTTGAAAATCATTTTAGAACTCACAATTTCGCGCGCATCATCACTTACCATAATGGTTCTCCATGGTGAAACACAAGGCGCTTGCAAATAGGCTTTATCACCAATAGCATTTGGCACTAAATGAGAAGTAAATTGATATGCTTCAGGCACTACATCCAAATGCATGATGGGATAATTTACCACAGCCGCTTCAAAGATATTGATGTAAACTCCCTCAGCCGTTTTCATCATTAATGGAGATTGCACAATGTATTTTCCAGCAATAGATTTTAATCCAATACCATTATTTTTATTGATATTATCTGTATTTATTTCTGATAATTTGGATTCGGTGTAGGGGTATTCTTGACTGTCAAAATCTCCTGGAAGCCAAAAAGCTTTGTGATTTCCAACCAAATTGAATTCTGTTTTTTCATCAGAAATTATAAAATAATTCAGATTTTTTTGCTTCGGAAATTCATAACGAAAAGCTACTCCTTCATCAAAAACTCTGAAAATAATATTTATTCTTCTTCCGGTTGCAGGCTGAGAAAGTGCCGCCGTCATTTCATTATAGTTGTTTTTGATATTGGATTGTTCGCCCAAAACCGGCTGCCAAGTTTCATTAACACTCTTATGACCTATACTGTCAATTTTAAAATTTGCAACCAAATCATCAGCATCTTTTAAAACAATGCCTAAACTACTTTCTTTAACGATTGGTTGGTTTTTGAAATTTACGGAATACGTTGGTTTTCCTTCTTTAGAAACACTAAAAGTAAGTTGCAATTTTTTTGAAGGAGATAAAATGCTTTGAGCGCTAGAAATAGTGCAAATAAATAAAACTAAATAAGAAAGTTTTTTCATAATTGATAAAAGTTTTTTCATAATTGATAATCGATTTTGGCATGCCAATTTATAGATTATAAAAATACATTTATAATCTAAACTGCCAATAGTTCGATTAAAATAGTTGTTAACGAAAACTTTTCTTAATTCTGAAAAAAGTAAGAAACCAAAATTATTTTCCGTCTACATAATCTTGAAGGTATTCAAAACGAGGAGTAAGTTTGCCGTTTTCGGTAATTTTAGCACGTTGTAAAATTCCGTCTTTATCACTGTTAAAAAACGCCGGAATCACATGTTCCATAAACATTTCGCCAAATCCTTCGCTGGCATCTTTTGGTAATTCACAAGGTAAATTATCAACCGACATCACTAAAATTGAACCTGGATGCGTATAGGGAACTTCTTTATGTTCAAATGGTAAATATCCAAAAAATGGATCGGCAATGGTTGAAGCTTTTAAGGTACAAGCAATAGGTCCATCCACGTCACAAGAGACATCGGCAACAACTTTTATTTTACAATCCGGTGCATTTAGCATCGCGTTAGTTAGAATATCTGGGGCTCCATTTCCATGAAAATGTCCCGCAATAAACATATCGGCTACTTTAGAAAATCGCTCAAAATCTGAAGTGTAATTTTCTGGGTGTTGATAGAAATCTTTTTTATCCGATATTTTTCCGTCCAATCTTTTGTTGTAATCCAACACATCTATTTGAGTATATACCGGAGAAGAAAAATTTTTGGTTAAAAAATCCTCCACATTAACTTCTTTAATTTTCATTCCATCCAGCATTTCTTTTATCCCCATTCCAACTTTACCATATCCGGTAACCACAATTTTAATATTAGGAAGGGTTTGTCTTTTCAATCTTGCCAATAAATCGGCTTGACTTTTTAGGGTTTCTGCTTTAGGTAAATTAAACAAATCGTATTTCATTCCGAATCCTCTAAAACCATTGTATGCACCAACAATTCCGGCATATCGGCCAAAGCCAATTAACCTTTTATTCGTAGCGTCTGCAATTGTTTCGTGATCGTAAAGTTCGATATTCTTATCTAAAATTACTTGCAATAATTTTCTATTGTAAGGCTGTTTTTTTATGGTATGCGAAAAGAAAAAATATTTTTTATTCGGAATTAAGGCATCCACTGGGATTTCCTTTACACCAAACAACACCTCGCAATCAGTCAAATCGGAAGTTACAGAAATCCCCAGATTGGTATATTCTTCATCCGAAAAAACTCGAATATCAGAACTTTCCACCTTTACTTCCGCCATTGGAAACTGAGCTTGTAAGCGTACTAATTCTTCGGGGGTAAAAACAACTCTTCGGTCGGGTGGGGATTTTCTTTCTTTAACAATTCCAAATTTCATGTGCAGCGTATTCTAGTTTGTTTTGCAAAAATACCATTAACGAAATCGTTTACCAAAACAAATCCATCAAATTTTATTAGTATCAAAAAAAGTACTATTTACTGAAAAACAAATAATTACACTACTGTTTTTTTAGACTGTGAAAAACATGTTAATAGCTTTATTAAAATCTGCTTTGGAGAGAAATAGTATTATTTATATTTGCTTTTTTATCCCAAATAAAATGAAATTTAAATACCTACTATATATTATTCTAGCTGCTGGATTAAGTATCTTGTCTATTGTTTGCTACAAAGAAAAAAAGAAAAGTGTCTCATGTGAATCCAAAACCAATTCAAATGGAATTCCAGTTTTACAACCCCTGCAAGAAAAATTACCCGAACTCACTGCTAGTTATTGCAATGACAAAAAAATTAGAATTGACAACTTCTTTCACAAAGTGTGGAATAAAGAAGATAACGTAAGTTTTTTGGTTGCCCAAAACGGAAAAATTCTTTACGAAAACTACAATGGTTATGCTAACCGCTATAAAAAGGACACGATCAATAAAGACACCCCATTACACATTGCATCGGTAAGCAAGGTGCTAACTGCCTCTGCTGTATTGATGCTTGTAGATGCCGGAAAAATTAAGTTAGAGCAAAAGGTAACCGAGTTTCTTCCGAGTTTTCCTTATCCAGATGTTACCGTATTAACATTACTGAACCACCGTAGCGGAATGAGAAATTATGCTTATTTTACTTATGAAGATGGTAATTGGGATCGAAAAAAAGAACTAACCAACGCAGACATCATTTCGGTAATGAAAGACAGAAACATTGGATTGGAATCAAAAACCGATACCCGTTTTGCCTATTGCAATACCAATTATGCCATGTTGGCATTAATTATTGAAAAAGTAACCGGATTAACTTATCCGGATGCCATGCAAGAAATGATCTTTAAACCATTGGGCATGACCCATACTTTTGTTTACGAAACTTCGAAACACAAAGGCAAAGTATCGCTTTCATACAAAGGCAACATGGATTTGGCAGTAGAATATTTAGATGGCGTATATGGAGATAAAAACATATATTCAACACCTAGAGATTTACTAAAATTTGATATGGCAAAATATTCAAAATGCTATTTAAATCCAGAATTAATTAAAAAGGTTTACCATGGTTATAGCAATGAGAGAAAGGGACAACGCAATTATGGCTTGGGAATTCGAATGCTAGAATTTGAAGAAAGCGAACCTTTTTATTACCACAACGGATGGTGGCATGGCAACACTTCATGTTATATTAACATGAGAAAAGAAAAGGTTACCATGTTTGTCATATCCAATAAATACACTAAAAAAACGTATCAAACCAAAAAATTAGCACCGCTATTTGGGGATTATCCTTTTAAAACGATTGACGAACGAGAAGAATAAACTAGCTTCTTTTCTTTTTCAATTGATTCTTCTACTATTTTGTACAGCACTATTATTGTTAGTATATTTGCAGGCATGGTTTTTGCAATGCCCTGCATTACATTTGGGGTCGACTGGTTTTGACAGCGAGTGGAATTAAACTGTAAGCACGTCGAGCTTTGTATTTTCAGCTCGTAAATCCGAATTTACACAACTATAAACGGCGAAGGAAACTACGCTCTTGCTGCATAATCTGAATCATAGTAAGATTAGCCACGCTCCTACCAGGTAGGAAAGCAGGATTCTCCTCGAAAGCTCTGGTTTGTGGCGGTCGACAAAGGGGAATCGTAAATACGAACCTAAGAACAGTGAAGCTTCGGAGCTGTTACGAAAATTAAAGAAGATAAGTATTTTGTGGCTGTTTCTGGCCAAGCAGAATATCGAAAATTCAATCAGAAAATAAGCGTGTAGAAAGCTCTTTGATTGCTTGTTTGGACCCGAGTTCGATTCTCGGCGACTCCACTAGAGTGGACAACTCGATTTTTTTCGAGAATTGTCCACTTTTTTTTATTTTGTAAACCATTGTCTATCTGTAATATAAGTCTCAAAAACATCATTAATTCTAGTAGTTCGACATTTTTTTCCGTCAAATTCAAATTTTTCAGGAAATATCGAACTAATTAATAACTAATATAAATTATTATTATATTTGTGTATAACAATAAAAAAAAAGAAATGAAAAAAATACTATTAAATGTAACAGCAGTTATCCTAATAACATGCTCTTTATCAAGTTGCGCTACAGTTTTTGGTGGTGAAGTTTCAGATTGTCAAAGAACCAAGCCTGTGGCTGGACAACCCTCTAGAGCTATTAGAGGCGGTGCATTAATTGCTGATATCTTGCTTTTTTGGCCTGGAGTAATTGTAGATTTTGCTACTGGCGCCATTTATAAACCATGTAACAATAAATAATAAATTATTGATTTACAAAAAAAGCCTCTAAAATTTTTAGAGGCTTTTTTTAATACTATTCTGGAGCTACAACTGCACCTTCCCAATGCATCATCCCTCCTTCTAAATTATACGTATTGGAAAAACCCATTTGATTCATAATCGAACAAGCTTGTGCACTTCTTCCTCCAGCTTTGCAATACACATAATAATTTTTAGATTTATCCAGTTCTTCCAAACGATATATAAAGCCTTGTCCTTTATAAATATCATTTAATAACGCTCCCGGAATGATTCCGTCTTCCCATTCATCTTCAGTTCGCACGTCTAGTATTACTGCATTGGTATCTGCTGCCAATTGGCTAGCCCATTCTTCTTGTGATAAGTTCATTTGAATATTTTTTTTCAAAAATAGGAATTTTCTTTCACTTACAAACCACCGTTTTTTCTGGTATTATTATTAAGTTAACAAAAAAATAACACAACATTTGTATATACAACTAAAAAATCATTTACATTTGTACCTACAAATATTGAGTGCGATAATGGAAATTGAAAAAGTCATCAAATCAAATATTAATCTAGAAGATTCTAAAAAAATCATCTTGAATATTATGTATACTCAAAATGTAATTGCTGATAAATTTAATGAAATCATCAAGCCTTATGATTTATCTAGCGAACAATACAATGTATTACGAATTTTGAGAGGTCAAAAGGGCTGCCCTGCTAATATGTGTATCATTCAAGAAAGAATGCTTGCCAAAAACAGCAACACCACGAGACTTATTGATAAATTACTTTTAAAAGAATTAGTTACAAGAGAAGTTTGTCCTGAAAATAGAAGAAAAATTGAAGTACTTATCACCAACAAAGGGTTGGAATTATTAAAAATTTTAGATCCAAAAGTAATTGAATATGAAAATCAATTTGCCGAAAACTTAAGCCCTGAAGAAAAAGTACAACTTAACACCTTATTAGAAAAATATAGAACCTTAAAATAAATACTATGAGTCAATTTAATGAAAATGCAAAATGGCGTTATGCCACAAAAAAATTCGATGCAACCAAAAAAGTTTCTGCTGAAGATTTGGCAACTTTAAAAGAAGCAATTCGTTTATCTGCTTCTTCTTTCGGATTACAATTATACAAAGTAATTGTAGTTGAAAATCCAGAAGTAAGAGCAAAATTACTAGGAGCATCTTGGGGTCAGGCTCAAATTGTAGATGCGTCACACCTTATCGTTTTTGCCAATCAAACTTCGGTAACTGATGCAGATGTAGACGGATACATTAACAATGTAGCTGCTACAAGAAGCATTCCTGCTGAGGCTTTAGCTGGATTTGGCGACTACATGAAAGGGGCTATCGGAAACATGCCAGAAGAAGTAAAACCAATCTGGACTTCTAAACAAACTTACCTTGCTTTAGGTAATTTATTAAATGCTGCTGCTGAATTAAAAATTGATGTCACTCCAATGGAAGGTTTTGTACCAGCGCAATACAATGAAATTTTAGGCTTAGACAAACTAAACTTAAATGCATCGCTTGTTGCTACTGTAGGATACCGTCATGAAGAGGATGCTACACAACATGCTGCTAAAGTTAGAAAATCAAACGAAGACTTATTTATTACTATTTAATTTCAATAACCCAAACAATAAACAAAAATGAAAAATTTAAAAACAATCGCAATTGCATTATTAGTAGCTGTTTCAACAATTGCTACCGCACAAGTTAAAAAAGTAGATGCAGCAAAAAGTAGCATTGCTTGGTTAGGTAAAAAAGTTACTGGTGAACACAGTGGAACTATCAACTTAAAAGAAGGAAGCCTTACTTTTAAAGGAAAAAAATTAACTGGAGGATCTTTTGTAGTTGATATGACAAGCTTGACTTCAACTGATTTAACTGGTGAATACCAAGGAAAATTAAATGGTCACTTAAAAGCTGATGATTTCTTTGGAACTGATAAATACCCAACTTCTAAATTAGTTTTCAAAAAAATCGCTGATAAAGGAAACGGAGTTTATAATGTTACAGGAGATTTAACTATTAAAGATGTTACAAATCCTATCAACTTTGTACTTACAGTTAAAGGTGGATCAGCTACTACAGCTTTAAAAATTGACAGAACTAAATTTGGCATCAAATACGGTTCAGGAAGTTTCTTTGACAGCTTAGGAGATAAAGCTATTGCTGATGAATTTGAATTAACAGTAAATTTAAAGTTCTAATAAAACAAACTTTATAATTAAAAAACCTTAAAGAAATTCTTTAAGGTTTTTTTTATGCAGTTATGCTATATTTGCGCTATGAAAAAAATAGCTCTCATAGATAATTACGATAGTTTTACTTTCAATTTAGTTCATTATTTAGAGGATCTAAATTGTAAAGTTATCGTTTTTCGAAATGATGAATTAGAACTGGAAGAACTTAAAAATTTTGATGCAATTTTACTTTCACCAGGACCTGGAATTCCTTCAGAATCAGGACTTTTATTAGCAGTTATTAAAACATATGCTTCAACAAAAAAAATACTCGGAATTTGCCTTGGACATCAAGCTATTGGAGAAGTATTTGGGGCAACACTGCTAAATTTAAACACCGTACATCACGGAGTGGCAGATACCATCACACAAACTAGCGACGACAACCTATTCAACAGCTTACCTCAGCAATTACAAGTTGGCCGATATCATTCTTGGGTGATCAATAAGGTCGATTTTCCAGAAGTGCTTGAAATTACTTCGCTGTCCGAAAACGGAGAAATCATGTCAATTCGACACAAACAGTTCAATGTAAAAGGAATTCAATTTCATCCTGAAAGTATCTTAACTCCATTCGGAAAAACCATATTATCCAACTGGATTCAGGAATAAACCCCTAACTTTTTGTTTATTTATTTCAAACAAATACAAATTATTTAAATTAAATTATTTATTTAATTAATTCATCTCATTTATTTGATAATAAATCATTTAAATTTAACCTATAGATATTATCTATAGCGAATTTATCATTAAATAATCGTTAATAATTTATTAAACAAGTGTTTAATTTAAACAAATGTTTAACTTTGCAATCGATTAATAATGTATAATGGAATTCAACGAAAAACAAATTGAAATACTTCTTGTAGCTGAGCAACTTTTTGCCGAAGAAGGTTTTGATGGAACTTCCGTTAGAGAAATCGCCAAAATTGCAAACATCAACGTTGCAATGATTTCTTATTATTTTGGATCCAAAGAAAAGCTTCTTGAAGCCCTAGTTTTATATAGAATATCTGGACTGCAGCTGCATTTAGAATCGCTTTCTACAGAAAACATCTCTCCTATTGAGAAGATTGAAAAGCTTATTGAATACTACATTCAGAGAATTAACTCCAATCGGTGTATGTATCAAATAGTGCATTTTGAACTCTCTACAACTAAAAGAGAGCTGAATTTAGAAGAATTCACACAGGTTAAAAGGAATAATTTAAAGCTATTAGAAAACATTATCCATGAAGGACAAGAAAAAGGGATCTTTCAATCTAATATCAATATTGCCTTAATACCACCCGTTATCATAGGGACAACGACTCATTTCCATATGAATAAAAGCTATTTTGCAGAATTACTTCAATTAGATTCAGATGAAAAATACGAAAATTACATATCAAACGATTTAACACAACACATACAAAAAACAATAAAAGCCCTACTCATTCATGAAAACTAAATTACTTCAAGGATTTGTGCTTTTTCTTTCCATTTATAGCATCAGCTATGCCCAGGAAAGAAAAACCATGTCGCTCACAGACGCCATTGCACTCGTAATAACAAACAGCAACGACGCAATTTTAGCTAATACCAAAGTTGCTGCCTCCAAACTAGAAATGGAGATAATGAAAAACAATCAGTACCCAAGTATTAAAGTTTCGGGGCAATACATGCATTTATCAGGAGCAAATGTCAATTCGCATTTAGGTGGTTCTGGAAGCGGACTTGACGTGAGTCAGTTACTTCTTGGACAAGCCAATGTTGCCTTGCCAATCTTTAGCGGATTCAAAATAAAAAACAGTATTTCTGCCTCAGAAAACAATTATAAAGCTCAAAGTTTTACCGCCTCGCACACTAAAGAAGAATTAGCTTTAGATGTAGTTGAATTATTTGCAAGTTTATATAAATCAACTGAAATGGTTAGTTTACTTAAAGAAAATTTTAAAAGCACACAACAGCGTACTAAAGATTTTTCTGCCATGGTTGATAACGGTATATTAGCTCGAAATGATTTATTAAAAGTTCAACTACAAGAATCTAATGTGGCGCTTTCTTTAGCTACTGCCCAAAAGAATGTGAACGTTATAAACTACCAATTAGTTTCTCTTTTGCATTTGCCAGAAAACACCAGCATCGATATAGATATTGAGGCAGTAAAAAAAGACATGGCTACCAACCAAATGCTAACCATTACGGCTCTACGCAATGATTTGGAAGCTTTAAACTTTCAACAAAAAGCAAGTGACGCAAGAATTAAAGTCGCTAAAGCTGGCTACTACCCTTCACTAGCCTTAACAGGCGGCTATATTGCATTGGATTTAAAAAATACTATTTCGGTAACCAACGCTATGAATTTGGGAGTTGGCTTCAATTATGATTTGGCTTCTATTTTTAAAAATGGAAAAGAAGTAAAACTTGCCAAAATCAAATCGCAGGAAGCAAAACAAGCCATTACACAATTATCAGATAAAATAAAAGAAGAAACGCAGCAAGCTCAAGAAAACTATTCGCTTTCCTTGCAACAAAGTAAGGTTTATGCGTTAGCTTCTGAACAAGCTATCGAAAACTATAGAATTATAAAAGACAAATACGACAACAGCTTAGCTAATACAAACGATTTATTAGAGGCGGATGTAATGCAATTGCAAAGCAAAATAAATCTAGCTCTAAGCCAAGCAGAAATCGCTCTTAAATACTACCAATTACAATTTGCATCCGGAAAACTTATAAATTCATTCAACTTAACTACACCAACTAAATAATAAACACCATGGAAAAGACTCAAACTAATAAAAAATTCATCCTGATATTTGCTACATTAATACTTGTAGGAGGATCTTACGGCACCTATAAATATTTGCATGCGCAAGCACATGAAACAACTGATGATGCTCAAATAGAGAAAAACATGAACCCTATTATACCAAGGGTAGCTGGTTATATCACTAAGGTGTATGTAAAAGACAATGATTTTGTAAAAAAGGGAGATACCTTATTCACCATTGACAACAAAGATTATTTAGTTAAAGTTGAAGAAGCAAAAGCCGCTTTATTAGCTGCCGAAGGAAGTTTTGAGGCTTCAAAAGCAGATATAGGAACTGCTCTAGCAAATGTTTCCGTTTCGGATGCCAACGTGCAATCGGCTAAAGGAAATATAGAAACTGCTAAAATTAGATTAACGCGCGCTTCAAATGATTTTGATCGCTATGCTAATTTGTATAAAAATCACAGTATTACAAAGCAGCAATACGAGCAAGCAGAAGCTGCAAAACTTGAAGCACAAAGTCAGTTACGCATTTTACAAGAGCAACAAAAAGCAAGTTCTTTTCAAAAGAATGTAGCTTCCGCTCGAACTACTGTTTCTAACAAACAAGCAGAAGTGGCTTCGGCAAACATTAAAAAAGCGCAAGCACTATTTGATGCTGCTCAATTAAATTTAAATTATACCGTAGTTACAGCAGCAATTGACGGTCAAGTTTCTAAAATAGCCGTTCAACCAGGGCAATTTATTCAACCGGGACAATCGTTATTTTACATTATCAATAATTCGGAAGCCTGGGTAACTGCTAATTTTAAAGAAACGCAATTAAATAAAATGGTTATTGGTCAAAAAGTAACTATTAAAGTGGATGCGTATCCTGACACCGAATTTAAAGGTACAATCACCAGTTTTTCTCCAGCTACAGGAGCACGATTTTCTATTTTGCCTCCAGATAATGCTACCGGAAACTTCGTAAAAACAATTCAACGTCTTCCTGTTAAAATCGCTATTGACACCGATAATGACGCGGAAAAAATCAAGTTACTTCGCCCAGGAATGAATGTAGACGTAGACGTACACTTGAAATAATTAAAATGGTACAAGCAGACGATTTAGTAGAATATGGCTACAGGAGGGTTATTATAACCATCACCGCGGTACTTTGCGCCTTATTAGAAATTGTAGACACCACCATTGTAAACGTGGCATTAACCAACATGCGCGGAAGTCTTGGTGCTACACTTACCGATGTAGCCTGGGTAATTACTGCCTATGCTATCGCCAATGTAATTGTGATTCCAATGACGAGTTGGTTGTCACAACAATTTGGACGTAGAAATTACTTTGCCTTTTCCATTATTATCTTTACAGTCTCCTCTTTTCTTTGCGGAAATGCATCTAATATCTGGGAATTAGTAGCCTTTAGATTTGTTCAAGGTCTTGGAGGTGGTGCCTTACTTGTAACAGCACAAACCATTATTACCGAAAGTTATCCTGTTGCAAAACGGGGTATGGCGCAAGCAATTTATGGTATGGGGGTAATTGTTGGACCTACATTAGGTCCGCCATTAGGAGGTTATATTGTGGATCACTTTTCTTGGCCTTTCATTTTTTACATCAACATTCCAATTGGTATAATTGCAACAATACTTACGCTAACCTTTGTTAGAAGTCCGAAATACGGCGAAAAACTTAAAGCCAATCAAGTTGATTGGTGGGGAATCTTTTTCTTAGCTGCCTTTATTGGTTCGTTACAATTTGTTTTAGAACACGGTCAGCAAGACGATTGGTTTAATGATGAATTGATTCTTACATTGAGTATCGTTTCTTTATTAGGATTATTAGCATTTGTTTGGAGGCAATTAAGCTATAAATTTCCAATTGTAAATCTAAGTGTATTGAAAGATGGAAATCTAAGAATTGGTATTTTGATGTCTTTCATTTTAGGATTTGGATTGTATGGATCAACGCTTATCATTCCTATTTACACGCAATCCATTTTAGGATGGACGGCTACCGATGCCGGATTATTATTAATTCCTGGATCTTTAACCACTGCATTCATGATGCCTTTTATTGGAAAAATGATTCAAAAAGGGGTTCCACAAGGATACATGGTTGCAGTAGGATTTGTAATTTTCTTTCTATTTACCTTCTTGATGCGAAATGCCATGACGCCAGACAC
The DNA here is from genome assembly GCA_947453195.1 of Flavobacteriaceae bacterium. Lineage (GTDB taxonomy): Bacteria > Bacteroidota > Bacteroidia > Flavobacteriales > Flavobacteriaceae > Flavobacterium. Next base: position 35,574 of record CANGFO010000005.1, on the reverse strand, counting down.
AGGGGTAGAACATTTCTTTTGGTCTCTAATCTTAAGAGGGATTGGTATGGGGTTACTTTTTGTACCCATTACTACCCTATCGCTTTCAACCTTAAAAGGAAAAAGCATTGGAGAAGGTGCCGCCTTTACCGGAATGATGCGTCAACTTGGAGGGTCTTTTGGTATTGCAATTATAACAACGTTCATAACTCGATTAACTCAAAAACACCGAGTAGATTTATTGATGAATCTTAACGGAAGCCGATTGGAAGTGCAACAACGCATATTGGTTTTACAAAAAGGATTTATGTCGAAAGGATTTAGCGCTAACGAAGCCTTGAAAAAAGCCTACCAAGTACTGGATTATTCAGTATTAAAACAAAGCACCGTTTTATCTTATATGGATATATTTATGGCTCTTGGGCTGTTGTTTTTATTTTGTATCCCGATTATATTTTTAATCAAAAAAGGGCAAAGTAAAATTAGTCTTGCTGATGCTTCTCATTAATAAAAAACCTCTGAAATTTCAGAGGTTTTTTATTATTATCTAGTAAAAACTAAAGTAGTTCCTTTACTCAAATTAGCATCAAAAGCATAGCCTTCATAATTAAATCCTTTTAAATCCTCAATAGTTTGTGCATGGGTATCTACAATATATCGTACCATCATCCCCCTAGCCTTCTTAGCAAAAAAACTAATCATTTTTAATTTGCCGTCTTTGTAATCTTTAAATTCTGGAGTGATTACTGGAACTTTCAGTTTCTTTACATCGACTGCATCAAAATATTCAGCACTGGCAAGATTAATGAAAAGTTCGTGTTTCTCTAATTGCGAATTCAATTCCTTGGTTAAAGTTGCCTTCCAAAATTCATACAAATTCTTTTTAGTCCCAATAGCAAGTTTGGTTCCCATTTCCAATCGATACGGCTGCATTAAATCCAATGGCTTTAGCAAACCATACAATCCAGATAATATTCGCAAACGGTCTTGCAAAAGGTTTATATTATCTTCTGATAACGAATAAGCATCCAAACCAACATACACTTCCCCACTGAAAGCGAAAATAGCAGGACGCGAATTTTCGGGAGTAATTTCTGCCACATTTCGCTCCTGATTTCGCTGCCAATTTAAATCGGCCAACTTATCCGAAATAGCCATTAATTCAGCCAACTGTTTGGGTTTTTTCTTCTTTAATACTTTATCAATTGCAAGTGATTGCTTTTGAAATCCATATTCCGAATATTCCTTAGTAGGCAATGGCGTTTCAAAATCTAAAGTTTTGGCAGGAGAGATTACAATTTTCATATGAATTTGGTTGAAAATCCAAAAATACAAATTCCTTTTCAATTAAAAATATTATCAACAATTCGTATTTCTTAATTCGATATTCCTAATTAATATTTTACATTTGAGCTCTCAAATAAAATTACAACCTATGGTCTATAAATTTAGAGTAATTCTAGATGCAGAAGAAGATGTATTTAGAGATATCGCCATCTTAGAGAATGATACTTTAGAAGATTTACACAATGCAATTGTTAACGCTTTTGGCTTTGACGGATTGGAAGTGGCTTCTTTTTATACTTGTGATGACACTTGGAATCAAGAGGACGAAATTCCGATGTTTGATGCAGGTGATATTCCTGGAGAAACCAAAATCATGAGCGATTATACTTTAAATTCCATCTTAGATGATGAAAACACTAAGATCATTTACGTGTATGATTTTATAAATATGTGGACTTTCTTAGTGGAACTTGCAGCAATTGAAGATTCAATAGAGCCCGGAGTAATCTACCCTAACTTGTTGTTTACTCATGGAGAAATGCCTGCAGAAGCCATGGAAAAACATTTTGTTTCCGACTTTGATGAAGAAGAAAGCTACAATGAATTTGAAGACGATTTAGACGAAGACGATTTAGATATGTTTAGCGGAGACGACAGCTTTGAAGATTACGGATTTGAAGAGAATTGGAATTAATTTCTTTTAGGCTATGAGACACTAAGAAAAAAAAGGTTCTGAGATTTTTATTGTATATTTAATTGAACTTAAATATTAAAAATCATGAGTAATTTTAGAAACCTTCTCATTTGGCAAAAAGCCATGAACTTAGTGACAAATACTTATAGTAGTACTTTACAATTTCCAAAAGAAGAAATTTTCGGATTGACTTCACAAATTAGAAGATGCATAATTTCAGTACCGATTAATATTGCAGAAGGTTGTGGAAGAGAAAGCAACAAAGAATACTTAAGATTTTTAAATGTGTCAATTAGTTCCTTATTTGAATTTCAGACACAATTGGAAATTGCAAAAATATAAATTACATTAATGAAATAGAATTTAATAACCTTTATGAGGACAGCCGTGAGTTAGAGAGAATGCTTGTTTCCTTCATTAACAAAATAAAAGAACGAAACTAAAACCTCAGCAACTTAGGACCTAAACACCTTAGCAACTTAAAAAATGATTAACCTATTTAATACGCACATCGAAACTTTATCTATTCATAAAGTTGGAAATAAAAGCCGCAATGAAGCAATTTTCTTATCAGAGAACCAATATGGTTTAAATGATGAAATAGTTCCTATTCTGAAAGAATATTTCTTTAGATCTTTTCGTGAAAAAGAAGAAAATTATTATCAATTTGCTCATGAAGTAGATTTAGAATACAATGAAATGTTCAAATTTGCAGCTGAAATTTTCACCAATCCTAGTGCTGTTCATGAAGTTTCTAAAAAAATTACCCAGCATTTATTTGAGCAATCCAATCATCCACACATTAAAAACGGAGAGGTATATGTAACCTATTTGACTAATGTATCAATTGATAATAATGTAGTTGATGCAATTGGCGTTTTTAAAAGTGAATTGCGTAACGATTTCTTACAATTTGAAGAAAAAGAAAGCACTTTAGAAATGATTCTGCAAGAAGGTATTAACTTAAATAAGTTAGACAAAGGCTGCTTGATTTTCAACCACAAGAAAGAGGAAGGTTACAAAATCTTAACTGTTGATAGCAACCGCTATGATGCGCGCTATTGGTTGGAGCATTTCCTTTCGGTAGATGCGTTTCAGGATGAAAATTTCATGACTAAAAAATATTTGAAATTCTGTCAAGAATTTGCAAAAGAAATTGTTTTTCCTGCCGAAGACAAAAAGCAAGAAGTAATGTTTATGAATCGTGCAGTGAATCATTTTGCAAAAAACGATAATTTTGAAGAAACAGCATTCTTGAACGATGTAATGGAAAACCCAGACTTGATTCCGGAGTTTAAAAGCTATAAAGCAGACCGTGGAGAAAAATACAGCATTGAAGATGTGACAACCTTCCCTATTGCTAATGCAGCAGTAACTGACGCTAGAAAATCAATTAAAAATGTAATTAATTTAGATACAAATATTCAAATTAAATTAGATTTTATTAATGCAGAAAGCGTTGAGAAATTTGTAGAAAAAGGATGGGATGAAGAAAAACAAATGTATTATTACTTGGTTTATTTTAATAAAGAGCAAAAATCTTAACCCTTTATATTATTTCTAAAATCCCTAATTTATTAGGGATTTTTTGTTTTGTTAAAGCTGTAGCATTTCAAATATTAATATGATATCTTTATAATCTAAAACAGTAAGCATTGCGAAACTATTTGTACATATTGGTCTATTTCTTGGGCAGTTTCAATATGACAGCTCAAACCAGTGTTTCAACTAAATCGGATAGTGTTTACACTAAAATTTATAAAATATCACAAGAAAAGAAATTCTATAAATTCATGCATAAAATCCTATTTCGCAGTGTTGATGCTTCTGAAATAAGCAATAAAAAAAGACAAAATTCTGCTTCAATTGCTCCAGTTGACTATTCAAATTACAATTGCAAAATAATTAGAAACATCACAATTGAAACGCTTGATCCATTTGGGTTTTCAGCAGAAAACAAAAATAGTATTCCCACAAATAAATTAGAGAAAATTGGAAACTCCTTACACATAAAAACAAAAAATTGGACAATCCGAAATTTACTATTATTCAATAAAAACGAAGAACTAGATTCCTTATTACTAAAAGAATCAGAACGTTTAATACGTGGGCAGCGGTATGTTCGAAGTGTGAAAATTTTGCCAGTAGCTATACCAAATTGCAAGGATTCAATTGATGTTTCTATTCGGGTTTTAGATACTTGGAGTGCTGCTATAACGGGTGCTTATTCCAACAACGTGTCAAATTTTGACATCAATGAAAGAAACTTTATAGGATTAGGTCACGAATTTGATATTAATTATTTAAAAAGTTTAGACAACAGCACGGCAAATAATTATGGGTATGATTCCAAATATACTATTCCAAACGTATTAAACACTTTCATAAATACTTCGGTTGCTTCAAAAAAAGATCTATACAACAACACCTACAAATCAATAAAAGTTGATCGCCCCTTTTACTCTACTTTCACCCATTGGGCGGGAGGAATGTATTTTGACTACAAGTCTTTCAATCAAACTCTTTTTGATCAAAATTCGATTGCAGTTACTCAAAACTTCAATACCAATTCGTATTCCTTTTGGGGAGGTCATTCATTTAATGTTTTTGGAAGGAAAGCAGAAATTTCCAAAACCTCTCACCTAGTTGTAACTGCTGGATTTACTAATGCAAATTATCAAACTAAACCCGATATAACTCTTGATCCGCTTCACTATTTTAGTTCTTCTAAATTAGCATTAGCTACAATTGGAATTTCTACCCAAAAATTTTATCAAGACAAATATTTATTCCGTTTTGGAACCATAGAAGACATCCCCTATGGAAAGATACTTGCTGTAACAGGCGGGTTTGAAAATAAAAACACTATTAATAGAGCGTACTTTGGCGGAAGATTTTCCTATGGAAACTATTTCAATTTTGGTTATTTACAAGGAAATTTTGAAGCTGGGAGCTTCTTTAACAATGGAAAATCAGAACAAAGCATTTATAAATTTGAATTGAATTATTTCACTAATTTATTCCCAATTGGATCCTGGAAATTTAGACAATTCTTCAAACCCGTTTTAGTCCTTGGCACCAATAGAATAAACACTACACAAGACCGATTAAACCTTATAGACGTAAATGGAATTCCTGGATTTAATAGTGCTCCGCTTACAGGGACAAAAAAATTCTTAGCTACATTTCAAACGCAGTCTTACAATCAAAAAGAGTGGTATGGTTTTAATTTTAGTCCGTATTTCAATTTTACCTTAGGTTTTTTAGACCAAGGCGATCACATCTTTTTTAGCAACAAAATGTATTCTCAAATTGGTATAGGAGTATTGGTAAACAACAACTACTTGGTATTTAATAGCTTTCAATTGTCCTTCTCCTACTACCCTTCTTTACCTATTGAAGGAAGTAACATAATTAAAACCAATGCATTTCAAAACAACAACATTGAGTTTCGTGATTTTCAAATTGGGCAGCCCGCACTTATTCCCTATCAGTAATAATTTTGCAAGACTAAACCCAAAAAAGAATTCCTTACCTTTGCCGAAAATAATACCTAATGAGTACTTTTGAGCAATTCAATCTTCCTAAATCTTTACAAAAAGCAGTCGATGATTTAGGTCTAACTACCCCAACTCCAATTCAGGAAAAATCGTTTTCTTCCATCATGTCGGGAAGGGATGTTATGGGAATTGCACAAACTGGTACCGGAAAAACATTAGCCTATTTGTTACCCCTATTAAAACAATGGAAATTTGTTCCAACCGATTCTGCTCGAGTGGTGATTATTGTACCTACAAGAGAATTGGTAGTTCAAATCGTTGAAGTCATTGAAAGTTTAACCCAATACATGTCGGTTAGAACTTTAGGTATTTATGGCGGTGTGAACATCAATACGCAAAAGAAAGCGGTATATGAAGGTATTGACATCCTGGTTGGAACTCCAGGTAGAACGATGGATTTAGCTTTGGATAATGTCGTTCGCTTTGATTCACTTCAAAAATTGGTAATTGATGAGTTTGACGAAATCTTAAACTTAGGTTTCCGTTTTCAAGTGACCTCCTTATTATCTATGATGAAGAACAAGCGTCAAAACATTTTATTCTCGGCAACCATGACTGATGAAGTAGATGAAATGCTTGAAGAATATTTTGAACTTCCAGAAGAAATCACTTTAGCTCCATCAGGAACACCTTTAGAAAAAATTGAACAATTAGCGTATACAACACCTAATTTTCTAACCAAACTAAATTTGCTGAATCATATTCTAGCTACCGATGAAAATACGAGTAGGGTTTTGATTTTTGCAAATAATAAAAAATCGGTTGATTTAATTGCCAATAGTATTGAAGAAAATTACCCAGAGCAATTTGGAGTTATCCATTCAAATAAATCACAAAACTACCGATTAAACACCATGGCTTCATTTCAGGCAGGTGAGTTACGAGGAATAGTAACTACTGATGTAATGGCGCGTGGATTAGACATTTCGGATGTTACGCATGTAATCAATTTTGAATTTACAGAAATTCCAGAGCAATACATTCACCGTATTGGTAGAACTGGACGTGCAGACAAATCGGGTATTGCTATAAGTTTCATTAGCCCAAAGGAAGAAGAAATTCAAATTGAGGCGGAAATGCTAATGGAAAAAGAAATTGAGTTTTTAGATTTTCCAGAAGAAGTTGAAGTATCCGAGCGCTTATTAGAATTTGAAAAAGATAAAAAGAAAGTAAAACAACTTTTAAAACGCGTAAAACAAGAAGGTGGCGCTGCTTTTCACGAAAAATCTAAGAAAAATCAGAAAGTTAATCTTGGTGGTCCAGCTAAAACAAAACCTAGAAAAACCGAATCGAGAAACCGAGGTGTGGAACGAAAAAGAGATGCTAAAAAGAAGAAATAAATAGCTTCAATAATGAGGAACCATGCAGTGTATAAAACTTTCAAACCTTTAACTTTTATACTTTTAATCTTTTTATTACTTTTGACAAATTAAATTAAAATGCAGTTCCAACATCCAGAAATTCTTTATTTCCTTTTCTTATTGGTAATTCCAATTCTGGTGCATCTTTTTCAGCTTCGTAAATTCAAAACCGAATATTTTACGAATGTAAAATTCCTTAAAGAACTTGTTGTTCAAACCCGAAAAAGTTCGAAAATTAAAAAATACTTATTACTTACAACCCGATTATTATTGCTTGCTGCATTAATCCTTGCCTTTGCAAAACCCTTCTTTATTGCTAAAGACCACAAAGACGCTAAAAACGAACTTTATATTGTACTCGACAATTCTTTTAGTATGCAGGCCAAAGGGCAAAAAGGTGAATTACTAAAACGAGCTATCCAAGATTTACTTGAAAACACACCCGAAGACGCCAATTTCTCTTTATTAACTTGTACTGATAATTATTGGAATACCGATATAAAATCGATTCAAAAGGAATTGCAGAATTTAAAATACAGTGCAACCCCATTTCAATTAGAATCCATACTTTCAAAAATTAAAGCACACAAATCGGCGTTTAGAAAAGACATTGTGGTCATTACGGATGCAGTTGGATTGCAATCAAAAAACACTCCTTCAAAAAGTGAAGACGAAAATTTATATTATATAATTTCAGAAGCCGAAAAAACAAACAACATTGCCATTGATAGTGTTTTCATAAACCAAACTTTGGATAATTTTTATGAGATTGGCGTTAAATTATCGGCATATGGCGAAGATTTTAATGACATTCCGATTGCATTATTCAATAAGAATAAATTAGTAGCAAAGACATTAGTAAACCTTGAAACTCAAAATAAGGTTATTAATTTCACCATTCCTAAAGCGGATTTTCATGGTTATGTATCAGTTTCTGATAATAGCTTAGAATACGACAACAGCTATTATTTTAGTCTTTCAAAACCTCAAAAAAGCAATGTAATCAGCATCGGAAATACCGATAAAAGTCAATTTTTATCCCGAATTTATACGGATACCGAATTTAATTATTCCAATACAGAATTATCCGGCTTAGATTATAACACAATCGAAAAACAAGATGCTATTGTATTGAATGAGCTGAAAGAAATACCACAAGCTTTACAAACAACATTAAAATCATTTGCCGAAAAAGGCGGAAACATTATATTTATCCCAAGCGAAGAAGCCTCAGTCTCTAATATGAATGCATTTTTATCTACCATAGGCAGCATTCAATACAAAACAAAAAACAATGCTGAGAAGTTGGTTACTAAAATTAATTTTAGCCATCCCCTATTCAGTAGTGTATTTGAAAAACAAGTCACTAATTTTCAATTTCCAAAAACAAAAACTTCATTCGAAATTAGTAATACTTCACCCGTAGTTTTAGGCTATAACGATCAAACTGCTTTTTTAAGTTCCTCGCAAAGTGAGGTTGCAACAACTTATGTTTTTGCTGCTCCAATAAACAAGTTGAATAGTAATTTTCAAAATTCACCTATTGTAGTTCCTGTATTTTATAATATGGGACAAAATGCTCAAAAGGCAGGACTAAATGTGTTACAAATTGGAGAAAATAAACCATTTCTTGTTGAAACAAAATTAGGAAAAGATGAAATTGTGTCTGTAAAAAACAGTACAGAAAGTTTTATCCCATTGCAGCAACTATTTAATAATAAAGTAAAAATTACTTGCAATGACAATCCAAAAGAAGCAGGGAATTTTGAAATAAACAACAATCAGATTCCGGTAAGCACTATTAGTTTTAACTACAGTCGTACCGAAAGTAATTTAGAAAACACCAATACTGATGCCTTTACTAATTATAAAGAGATCAATAATGTAAATGCTATTTTTGATACACTTCATGCCAACCGAAGTGACAATCAAATGTGGAAATTATTTATTTTATTATCTTTATTATTTATAACGCTTGAAGTACTAATTCAAAAATTTGTAAAATGATTTTTAATTCAATCGAATTGAAAATACAATAAACTAAAATATGAAAATCCTAATCCGAGAAGCCAAGATTATCGACCCAAAAAGTCCGTTTCACCAACAAATAGTTGATGTAAAAATTAGTGATGGTATTATTGAACAAATTGGAAAAAATATTCCTAACGCACCCGATTACAAGGAAATAAGCCATTCCAATTTACACCTCTCTCAAGGATGGATGGACAGCAGCGTTTCGCTTGGTGAGCCTGGCTATGAAGATAGAGAAACAATAAGTAATGGACTTCAAGTCGCCGCAAAAAGCGGTTTTACTGCAATAGCTTTGCAACCGAATAGTTTTCCCGTAATTGACAATCAATCACAAATACATTTTGTAAAACAAAAAGCAGCACAATCGGCAACCGATTTATATCCAATTGGCGCCTTAACTAAAAACAGCGAAGGAACCGATTTAGCCGAATTATTCGACATGAAAAATGCGGGAGCCATAGCTTTTGGAGATTATGGAAAAAGTTTAACCAATGCCAATTTGTTAAAAATTGGTTTGCAATATGTTCAAGATTTTGACGGATTAGTACTTGCTTTTTGTCAAGATGAAAAAATAAAAGGAAGCGGAGTTGTAAATGAAGGTATCGTTTCTACCCGATTGGGATTAAAAGGAATTCCGAATCTTGCCGAAGAACTTATAGTAGCAAGAAACTTATTTTTGTTAGAATACACCGGTGGTAAACTTCATATTCCAACAATATCTACAGCTAAGTCGGTTGAATTGATTCGGGAGGCTAAAGCCAAAGGGCTTCAAGTTACCTGCAGCGTTTCGGTTTCTAATTTGGTTTTAACCGATGAAAAACTAGATGGTTTTGATACGCGCTTTAAACTTTCACCTCCACTTAGAACCAATGAAGATCGATTGGCACTACTTGCAGGAGTTACAGACAATACCATTGATATGATTACTTCCGATCACAATCCGATGGATATTGAGCACAAGAAAATGGAATTTGACGGTGCGAAAAATGGCTCAATTGGACTAGAAAGTGCTTTTGGAGCTTTACTTACCGTTTTACCAGTAGTAACTATCGTTACGAAACTTACAAATGCCAAATCGGTATTTAATGTAACAAATTCCGAAATTGCAGAAGGCAAACCAGCTAACATTTCACTTTTCTCCACAGATGGCGAATGGGTTTTTGCAAAAGAAAATATACTTTCTAAATCTAAAAATTCGGCTTTTCTTGGAACCAAAATGAAAGGAAAAGTAATCGGAATCTACAACAATAAAACTTTTATTGAGGCGTAATGGATCAAAAAACAATTGACGAAGGAAAATCGGCAGCCATAACAAGTTACATTTTAATTGTAGGGGTGCTAATTGCTATATCTATGAATTCAGAAAATAAGAATTCATTTGCTTCTTTTCACATCCGCCAAGGATTAGGTTTAACCCTAACTTTCATTACTTTGGGAGTTTCCATTAGCTATTTTGAAAGCATTATGATTGCAGCACCAATGTGGATTTTCATTTCGGTATTGACCATTTACGGAATTTTCACCGCTGCCAAAGGAGAGACAATTCCGTTGCCTTTGCTAGGGAAATGGTACCAAAAATGGTTTAGTAATTTTTAATTATTTATATGACACTTCACCATTTAGTTAGAGCGCCAAAAATTATATTAGATAAAAATCCATTATTGTTATTATTACATGGATATGGAAGCAATGAAGAAGATTTATTTTCTTTTGCATCTGAACTTCCCGAAGAATATTATGTAATCTCTGCTAGAGCTCTCTATGATATGGGCTTTGGAAGTTATGCTTGGTATGCAATTAATTTTGATGCCGATGAAAATAAATTTTCTGATATTCCACAGGCACAACAATCTAGAGATTTAATAGCAAATTTCATTGATGAATTAGTTGCGAATTATCCTATCGATCCCTCAAATGTTACCTTAATTGGATTTAGTCAAGGCACCATCTTGAGTTACGCAGTGGCACTCTCCTACCCTGATAAAATTCAACGAGTGGTTGCTATGAGTGGCTATTTAAATACTGAAATGGTTAAGCCAAATTTTGAAACTAATAACTTTAGTAATCTAAAGATATTTGCTTCCCACGGTACGGTAGACCAGGTAGTACCTGTAGACTGGGCTAGAAAAGCAGCACCTGCTTTAACGCAACTAGGAATAGATATAGTTTATAAAGAATATCCTGTGGGCCATGGTGTTGCTCCACAGAATTTTTATGATTTCAAAAATTGGTTACAGCAATAAAAAAAAGTCTCAATTGAGACTTTTTTATTTTTATTCTTGACCGTCAGGGTTATCCGAACCGGAAACTTTACTCCCTATTTCACCATCTCCAGAAAAAACCACTTGACCGGCTTTTTTAAGTTGGTATCCATTTTGACCAATTAATTGGTAATCTTGAAATGACCATACTTTTTCAGAACCGCTTTTAGAAACAATAAACGATTTATCATCTGGTAAAAATATTTCGGCTTTGTCACCATCTTCATTAAATAATACATAGGCACACAAAGTCTCATCTTCGGTTGTAGCATCTGATGCAGGATTTAACTGAATTCCTGTAAAAGCTTTTACACATTCTTTGTTCAGCTTAGACCAAGTATATCCAGCCGATGCCAAACATCCGTTTTCATCTTTATCTGCTCCAACAATAGTAGAGTCTTTAACAGGTGCTTTTACCTCTTCATCGGTCGTATCATTTAATTTACATGAAATGAATATTGAAGCTATAGCAATTAGTTTTAGTAGGTTTTTCATAGGATTAAAATTTTATTGGGCTTAAAATTTTATTTTATTAGTATACTTGTTTCGGATAAATAAAGGTATCCATTATTTGAAAGGTTATTTTTCCGTCTTTTTCAACAAAATATTTAAGTACTACATCACCCCAATATTGACCGTCACTATAGTCGGCAATAATCCAACGGTGGTTTAAGATTTTTATTTTATTGATAATGAATTTTTGGTCACCTAATTTTTCTTGACCTGTGTAGCTGTTTCCTTTTGGATCATCATTATAAGCTAATAATGCCTCTTTTATTTGGGGCATCAACTTTTGCACATCATAATCCACGAAATATTCTTTAGCAAAATCATTGTTCTCTAATGAAAAATGATCTGCTTCAAATAATTTATTGGTAATCCCGGCAATGCTGTCTTTATAATACTTTATTTCACTTTCATTTTTTTTCATTTCAAAAGAAAGCGCTTTCGAATAATACATATAGGTGAAAGCAGCAACTAATGCCGTTAAAATAAATAAGTATAAATATAATTGTCTTTTCATTGCTATAAAGCTATTTCTAAATTATCATAAGCCAAAAAAACATTAGAAGGCAACTTCGCTTCAACTTCATCATGAAAGCCTAATAAATGACTAATATGAGTTAAATATGCTTTTTCGGGTTGGACCAAAGTTACAAAATCTAAGGCTTCCTGCAAACTAAAGTGCGAGTGATGTGATTCCTCTCTTAAGGCATTAATTACCAACACCTTTACGCCTTTAATTTTTTCAATTTCATCGGGTTCAATAGTTTTTACATCAGTTAAATAGGCAAAATCATTCATTTTAAAACCAAAAACTTGAAGATTGGCGTGGTAGGCATTAATAGGAACAACTTGCATGTCACCCACTGTAAACGGAACATTATTTGCAACTTCAATTGCTTTTACAGAAGGGGCTCCCGGATAGCGGTTTTCAGTTTCAAAAACATAATCAAATCGTTTTTTCAAATTTTCAATCACACGTGAATGGGCATAAATTGGAATCTCTCCGTGCCTAAAATTAAAAGGCCTTATATCATCAATCCCAGCGGTATGGTCTGCATGTTCATGGGTAAACAATATTGCATCTACTTTACTGCATTTAGATGTAAGCATTTGCTGTCTAAAATCGGGACCACAATCAACTACAATAGAGGTGTTTTCGGTATGCACCCAAACGGAAACTCGAAGCCTTTTATCTTTTGGATTTTGGCTTTTACAAACCTCGTGATCGCTTCCAATTACAGGAATACCTTGAGATGTACCAGTACCTAAAAAATAAACCTTCATCAGTATTAATTTGGGAATTAAAACAAAAAATTAAATCTTCGTTAATTAAATACAAAATTACATTAATTATCCTTTTATAAAACACCAATTTTACTAACTTTGCTTCCTATTAATTTGATTATGGGAAATTCCGGATTAGACATAAAATTAAAAGGAGATAAAGTAATTGAGCAAATACCCTCAATTAAAGACAAGGCTTTACGCATAAATTTGAACGAAAACATCTACGGAACTTTCGCAGAAATTGGTGCTGGGCAAGAAACCGTTCGTCATTTTTTTAGAGCAGGTGGATCTTCTGGAACTATTGCAAAAGCTATGTCTGCTTACGATAAGGATTTTAGTGATGCTATTTATGGAGTAGAAACGGATGGCCGTTATGTTACTGAAAGTAGACTAACTAGAATGCTTTCTCATGAAGTTGATTTAATTGAAAAAAGATTAGACCGAGCAAAACATCCAAATAAATTATTTTTTAGTTACGCTAATACCGTTGCAACAATTGATTTTGCAAAGCAGTTTAAAGGCCACGGATGGGTTGGAATTAAATACCAATTAGAGCCTGAAGAAGATTACAATGAAATTATTCTTCACATTCGTTTTAAAGAAACCGATGCTCGTTTACAACAGGAAACCCTTGGTATTCTTGGCGTAAACCTAATTTATGGTGCATTTTATAAATACAATGATCCTAAAAAATTACTTCGTTACCTATACGATCACTTAGAAAAAGACCAATTAGAAATAGACACCATCAACTTTTCTGGCCCTCGTTTTGCTAATGTAGACAACCGATTAATGAGTTTGCAATTAGTTAAAAATGGAATGACCGACGCCGTAATGTTTAGCCCAGATGGACACAATATTTTACCGGCAGCAGTTTTATATAAAAAGAACATCTTAGCTTTAAGAGGAAGCTTCCGTCCGGTTACGAAAGTAAATATGGACATGTTGAATCTCTCACTGGAAATGTTTACTAAAGAAAATAAAGTTGAGAAAGAAAATACTTTTGTGATTTTTGAAATCACTTTATCCAATTTACGTTCAGAAGGCGAAATTGACGAAAGAGATTTCATGGATCGAGCCGAATTACTTTGTTCACTTGGCCAAACGGTAATGATATCCAACTTTCAAGAATATTATAAAGTGGTTGAATATTTCTCAAGTTACACTAAAGCCCGAATGGGATTGGTAATGGGTGTAAATAACTTAGTAGATATTTTTGATGAAAAATACTACCGTCACTTAAGTGGAGGTATATTGGAAGCATTTGGAAAATTATTTTACAGAGATTTAAAAGTTTACCTATACCCTATGCTTGAGGACGGAGAAGTAATTACCTCTCAAAACTTAAAAGTACATCCAAGAATGAAAGAATTATATAAATTCTTTGCCTACAATGGAAAAGTTATTGACGTAACTGATTATGATAAAGAAAATTTAAAAATCTTTTCTCGAGAAGTATTAAAAATGATTAGTTCTGGCACAACAGGCTGGGAAAGATTACTGCCTCCTGGAACTGCCGAGTTGATTAAACAGCATAAATTATTTGGGTACGATCCTAATAAAGTACTAGAAGATGTAGCCAATGCATAAATCAAAAGCCTCAATATTAATTGAGGCTTTTTTTATTTTATAAGTTAATTCCTAATTATTATAAATTCAGTTTGTACAATTCAATATTAATTATTAATTTTATAAAACTATTTAACTATCATTATAGTTATTACTTCAGCCCTCGAAGAACCAAATTAAACTACCCCTACTATTTCAATTGGCTTGTATCAGAACAGAATTCTGTTGCATTTTGTATTTAACAAATTAGCTAATTCAAATTATTATATGATAATTCATATTAAACACATGGTTTCTTTAAGATGCATTAAAGTAGTTAAAGAAGCACTAAACACCACGGGGATTCCTTACAAACAAGTCAATTTAGGTGAAGTAGAATTACTTGAATCCGAATTATTTGAATCAAAAAAAGAGGCGCTAGTAGCTATTCTTTCAGATTGTGGATTGGAATTAATGCAAGAGAAAAAATCAACAACAGTTGAAAAAATAAAAAATTGCATTATTGAAATGGTGCATTACAGCAACGAGCTACCTAGAGTAAAATTATCCATTTACTTGAGTAAAAAATTAAATCTTAATTATACTTATTTATCCAATTTATTTAAGGAGGTAACCGGAATGACCATTCAACATTTTATAGTATTACATAAAATAGAAAAAGCCAAAGAACTCATATTGTATGATGAATTAACATTAAATGAAATTACCCACCAATTACAATACAGTAGTGTAGCTCATTTATCCAATCAATTCAAACAAATTACAGGAATTACACCCACTCATTTCAAAAAAGCTAAAACTTTTAAAAATCGAGTTTTTTTGGAAAAAATAGAATTAAATAATTTACGATTCGCCTAATATTTGAGCTGCGTGAACTTTAGTTTTAACTTCAGAAATTACGTCTTCAATAATTCCATTTTCGTTAATAACAAAAGTTGTTCTATGGATGCCATCGTACTCTTTTCCCATGAATTTTTTTGGTCCCCAAACACCAAATGCTTTAATCACCGATTTATCTTCATCCGCTAATAAAGGAAAAGGGAAATTGAATTTTTCTTTAAATTTTAATTGGGCGTTTTGTGAATCGGCACTTACCCCAAGTAAAGCATAGTTATTAGATTCAAATCGGTCAAAGTTATCTCTCAAATCACAAGCTTCGGCCGTACAACCTGGAGTATTTGCTTTTGGATAAAAGAAAATAACTAGTTTTTTCCCTTGGTAATCAGCTAAAGAATGTGGAGTTCCATTTTGGTCTTTACCTGAAAAATTTGGCGCTTTATCACCTTTTTTTAATGTTGTCATGGATCTAATTTATTTATTGTGATTGTCGGCTAAATTGATTTAATTTACAATTCAAATTTAACCATTAATGACCAAAAAAGAGCGTGCAACATTTGTTATAAATTCGTTAAAAGAAATTTATCCAAGCATCCCTATTCCATTAGATCACAAAGATCCATACACGTTGCTTATTGCGGTATTACTTTCTGCGCAATGCACCGATGTTAGAGTCAATCAAATCACACCTCTTTTATTTGCAAAAGCTGATAATCCAAAGGATATGATCAAAATGACCGTAGAAGAAATTAAAGAAATTATTCGTCCTTGTGGTTTATCTCCAATGAAATCGAAAGGCATCCATGGATTATCCCATATACTTCTTGATCAATATAATGGAGAAGTACCGCAAAGTTTTGAAGCTTTAGAATCGCTACCGGCCGTGGGTCATAAAACCGCAAGTGTGGTTATGAGTCAGGCATTTGGAGTACCCGCTTTTCCTGTAGATACCCACATTCATCGGTTAATGTACCGATGGGGATTGAGTAATGGGAAAAATGTAATTCAAACTGAAAAAGATGCCAAAGCACTATTTCCAAAAGATTTATGGAATGATTTACACCTCCAAATAATTTGGTATGGCAGAGAATATTCTCCAGCTAGAGGCTGGGATTTAGACAAGGATTTTATTACCAAAACAATTGGAAGAAAATCAATTATCAAAGAAATAGAAAAAAAAATATCCCGCTAATACACGGGATATTTTTTTTAATTAGCAATAACTTCAAAGTTGTGGTTACCAATTTTAACGATATTCAATGCTTTTGAATAGTTAAGTATAAAACTAATAGTTTCTTTTTTAGGTGCCATTTTGTTGTTTGCTAATGCTTTTTTAGAGTAAAGTTTCGCCATAGAAATATTTAAGTTTATTCTATAACGATATAGCAAACGAAATATTGTTTAATTAGTTAAAATAATATTATTTTTTTCAATGATTTTTCTCAAGTTCATCAAGGCATAACGCATTCTCCCTAAAGCAGTATTTATACTTACTCCGGTTAGCTCTGCAATTTCATTAAAACTCAAGTCTTGATAGATGCGCATCTCTAACACATCTTTTTGATCACTTGGAAGTTCTTGAATAATTTTTTGCAAATCTTTTTCTATAGCATCGGTGATAATTCTGCCTTCAACGTTTAATGAAGTGTCAGAAAGAATTGAAAAGATTGAAAATTCTTCGGTTTCACGAAGCATAGGCATCTTTTTGTTTTTTCTATACTGATCTACAATTAAGTTATGAGCAATTCGCATAACCCAAGGTAAAAACTTTCCTTCTTCATTATATGAATTCGATTTTAAAGTTTTGATTACCTTAATAAAAGTATCTTGAAAAATATCATCAGCTACATCGCGATCTGGCATTTTGGAATAGATAAATCCATAAATTTTAGATTGATGTTTCTTAATCAATATAGACAAAGCGTTCTCGTCGCCATCTATATAATTCTTTACCAATAAAGCATCAGGAATTTGAGTAGTAGCCATAAAATTACCTTTTAGTAGTTAATAATAATCTAAATATTTATTTCTAAAAGTAATTTTATACGATAGGCGACTTTTTGTAGTTAATTAGTTATGGACAAATATAACATAATTATTTCTTAACATCCAAACATACTATTAAATTTTAACATTATTATTATTAAAATAACTTAAAATTTAAATTTTTATTAGATAATTAAAACTAAATAGGGGTTTTTATTTAAAATTATTTAATAATTATCTTTCTGACAATTTTTTCTTCGCCTGAAAAGAATGAAATAAGGTAAATTCCAGATTGTAAATTTGTTACATCTATTTGTTTCGTGTCAACTTCTTGTTTTAACACAAGATTACCTATTAGGTTATAAATTTCAACCTTATCAATCGAAACATTTGAATTAATGAAAATATTATCCGAAACTGGATTTGGAAATGAAAGTTGATTTAATTCTGAAAAGCTACTTACTCCCATTGAGCAGGTACTTCCAACCACATAGGAATAGTAATTAGTTACGGACATTCCGCCGGCATAAGCAAATTTCACCCCATAATTAATCGTAGAGCCAATTGTTTGATTGGTGATGGTATGTGTAAAAGTATTTCCTGAGACATTTGTCATTTGAACTTCTGAAAAAGGAGTTTGTTTCCACAAAAAGGCCACAACACCAACTTTATCGGTATCTAAAAGTCCGTAAGTAATTTTCACATCGGTACCATTTGTTTGAAATTCATAATTATAACCTGTAGAAAAACTTCCTATTTGAGCTAAATTAGACGTTCCTGAACAGATTAAAGTTGAGTTAGGCAAAGTAGTAGCATTCAATAAAATTGGATTATTAGCTGCTACATTTCCAGATAAATCATTTGCCGTAACTGAAAAACTATAACTAGTATTTGGATTCAATCCAGAAATTACAACCGATTTTTGCACCCCTGATGTTCCTGCGCAACCATTGGAGTTGGTACCGTAGGCTACATTATATCCCACTGCACCCGAGTTATCGGTAGCATTTAGTAACAACTCTATAGATGTACTGGTAACTGTTCCAACAGAAGCTGTAAAATTCATCGGTGGTTGGGTATCTACAGTTATATTTTGGTACACTCTTACATAGTCAACCATCATTGAAGATTGTGTATAATTGCTCGATACATCACCTGCTGTACCTCCTAAAGCAACATTCAATAAAATATATTGTTCCAAATCAAATGGCCATGTGCTTGCATTTTTTACCGAAGGATTATAAGTATAATAAGGCACACCGTCTAACAGAAATGTTAATTGGTAAGGCGACCAATTTAAAGAATATACATGATAATTATTTGCCAGATCGGATGCAATTGTCCCGCCATTATTAACCGAACCTCCAAAAGAAGAAGGAGTATGTAAGGTGCTTTGAATGTAATTTATGGATTGTCCTTGAAAAATTCCGTGTTCCATAATGTCAATTTCACCACAAGTAGGCCAATCAACAGATCCAAAACTTGAAGCAAAATACCCTCCTGGTTCATTGATGTTTTTTCCCAACATCCAAATAGCAGGCCAAGTTCCGGCATCGATAGGAAGTTTAGCTCTCACATCTATTCGCCCGTATTTAAAGGCAAATTTCGAATTTAATCGTGCTGAAGTATATTGTTTCGTGATGCCTTGATCTGTATAAGGTTCTTTTTTGGCCACAATATTTAACAAACCTGCATTTACAAATGAATTGGATAATTGATTGGTGTAATGCTGAACTTCCCCATTGTACCAACTTCCGCCGGAAGGCAATTGGGTTTGTTGAAACCACTTATTTGAATCTACAGGCCCACTAGAATTAAATTCATCCGACCAAACTAAATCGGAGTAAACTACATCAACCTGCGCTAATCCAAATTGGCAGAACAGGAAAAATGATAAAAGCAATTTATATGGCGTTGTAGTTTTCATTATTAGTTTTTATTTATTAATTCAAATTCTAAAATAAGCAGACTATTTATTTAGAAGATTTTTCTCCTCTAGCAAGTACTAATTGCTCTTTAATTTCTTTAGCCTTGTCTTCGGTTAAATCATAATTACGCATAATCCACATTGCAATTAACGTACCTAAAATTGGTATTCCAGAGAAAAACAATCGTAAACCAGTAATAGCTCCATCAGCTTGAACGGACACATTTGGATCAAAACCTACCGCCGACATTATTACTCCGGTTAATAGCCCTGCTATTGCAAATCCAAATTTAACCATCCACCAATAAATAGCACCGAATATACCTTCTCTTCTTTTACCAGATGTAAGCTCGTCCATATCACAAACGTCAGCGGTCATAGACATCATTAGGGTAAATAAACTTCCAATTCCAAAAGAGAAAAATGGTAGCGCAAATAAAAACATGTAGGGTTTACCTGGTATAAACAGAAACCAAAGCAAAATATAGCCAAAAACCGAAATTCCTTGACAAAGCAAAAAGGCATCTTTTTTACCCATTTTTTTTGAGATGTAGGCAACAATTGGAATTACAATAAAAGTAGTCGCTAAGGCACCAACACATCCAAAAAGAGTAGGCCAAATTCCAGCATCTACAGTGTTTCCATTAAAAAGATAATACACTACAATAAAGAAAGTAAAACCCGCAACTGTATTGAATGCATTAAAAATTAAAAAAGTAGATATACAAAGTTTTGTAAAGGGTTTATTGCTAAATGCTTCTTTGAAACTTTTTAGTATTTCTTTGAAACTACCACCAATTGCTTTGAATGTTAAGGGCGAAAAACTTGTTTCATCCTTAGTTGATTTACTTTTTATAAATAGTGCAGGAACCATTGCTAAAAGCATACAAATTACTCCAACCCAAATTGCCAAAGTTCTTGTTGCTAAAGCGGTATCTGCATCTGGCTTTAATGGATTTATGGCATGCGCATTTGGAAACCAATTGGGATCATACATAATAACCCAAAACCATGGCGCAATTACCCAAGCCCATTGACCAATCCATTGTGAGATTGCCATAATACTTGTGCGCTCATGAAAATCATCACTCATTTCATAACCCATTGCTACATAAGGTACACTAAAAATTGTAAGTCCTAAGTAAAAAACAAACGACCATAATAGGAAGAAAATAAAATTATATTGAACTCCGTTTTCTTTATATAATTGCCACATAGATACGAATGAAATCCCCATGATGATGGCACCAATAAAAACATAATGTCTTCTTCTGCCCCATCTAGATCTAGTATTATCAGAAATGAATCCCATAATAGGATCAATAAAGGCATCAAAAATTCGTGGCAAAAAGAACAAAATCCCCCACATCCAAGCTGGAAAACCTAAATTCTGAACCAACACAACCATAAATATTCCTAGGGCAGCAGGAAACATTTGATTAGCTAACATTCCTAATCCAAAGGCAATCTTTTGACCCATAGAAACTGATCCGTTTGAGTTGAAGCTGTTATTTGACATAATTACTGTTTTTAATTTATATTTTTTTGAGTTTACACTCAACTTTTTATTATCGTAATACTATTTTATCAATAGTTACTTTTATTTTTATGATTTCACCTGTTCTTAAAAACAACTTTTGACTTGTTTGAACATCTATTTTATTTGAATCAAAAATGGCTTCAGTTCCATTAGAATAGGCTACTTCAATACTATTTGAATTCCCAATTTTATATACAATTGGAGTTTGACAATAGGTAAAACAAAGTGAATCTTCTTGCAATTCAATTGTTTTTTGCTTCATAAATACATCTACGAAATGGAATGTTTTGGCTTCCGCTAAAAATTCCTCTTTACGCAATAACAATGGGGCGAAATAAAGGCAACCCTTTTTCACAAAAACTCCAAGTTCTCCAAATCGACTCAATACATCTTCCTTCACTTGTCCGGTCATTCCTGGCTGCTGGGCTCCTTTTCCAGCAGGCGTATGCGAATACGGATCGGTAGGAAAAGCTCCATATAAAGCAGGCGATTTATGCACACCAATTCCGGCGTTTACTTCATAATAATGCTCTAATAAACGACCAATAATTTCTGGAGATTCCTTTTCTTCTTGAGCTTCAAAACAACATTCTTGCACTGCTAATTGCAGTTTAGAAACCATATGCCAATAAATGGATCCCAAACCTTCATATCCGTAGAATGTTCCCGATCTTCCGGTAAAGGCCTTATGATTAAAAACTTGCTCGAAAATCTCGGTTATAGTACTGGTTTCTTTTTCAACTAATGCTTTAAATTCTTCTTGATTTTTTAATTGCTCTAGTGCTGCTTTTAAATCATTGGCATTGTTGAAATTTCCATTAAAATGATAATTCCCATCACAATCCATTTTAATTACTTGCAGGTTCTTTTTGGAAACCAATTGAGTAAGCAACTCTGATTGTGCAACGGCCTCTTTTGGAATTGTATTCTTAGCTAAGAATTTTGGCAATTCTTTGTTTGGATACAGTAAATAACTGTATTGATCTTCTCTAAATAATTTACTAGACTTTAAACTATCTAAAACTACCAATGCCTCTTTTGAACTTAAATAACCCGAGCTTAAAACGGCAACTTGACCTTCAAGCATTTCGCTTAAATAAGAAATTGACATCTCTTTTTCGTTATTAATGGTCACTAAATTATAAGCGTGGAATAAATTATCAGGTCTTTTATTTGCTTCAATAGAATGGTCAATAAAATCCAAACACACTTGGGTAAATGTTTTTAAACCAGTCATAGAATGGGTTCTTTTTTTACCCCAAAAACCACTATTATAAATTTGAAAACGATAATCGGATGCCGCTTTACCCAAACGATCTATAATTATTCTACGGGAAGCATCATCAATCTTACCTGAAAGTAACTGCTTATTTTCGACTAAACATTCTCTTACCTCATGGTAAA
This sequence comes from Flavobacteriaceae bacterium, assembly GCA_947453195.1. Lineage (GTDB taxonomy): Bacteria > Bacteroidota > Bacteroidia > Flavobacteriales > Flavobacteriaceae > Flavobacterium. The sequence goes on along the minus strand of CANGFO010000005.1, from coordinate 13,344 downwards.
ACTCAACCATTTCATTCGAGATTTTGATATTTTCTAATTTTGAATTCTCTAAAATTTGTTGGAAGAATTTCAAAAATCGTCTTAAATAATATAGCGTCACCATGGAAACTCCATTACCGACTAAGGCATTGTTGGCATCATTCCATTCTGGCCGTTGGGTATTCATCCAAATACCACCTTCCGGAATGAAATTTGACATTTTAGACAAGACAGTCGCTAGTATCTTCTCAATGAAATTCACATGATAAATTTCTTTATCATTACTATTTAACAAAGCACCATCGGCGCCTATAGCTTGTTTTCTTTGATTGATTAGTTTTTCCCATTCGTGATTATATCCAACAGTATCCTTTGGATTTTTCAAAATAGCCTCATACGGTTTTATGGTATATGGAACGGCTGCATATACAAAACATTCATTTTCAAAATACGAATCCAATTTATTTGGCTCGTGTTTATCTATGAATTCAAGGAATTTTAATAGATAGATAATTTGGTGATCTCCCCAATACCCAATGTAGGACCATGGATTATCAGGCTCGATGGTTTCCCAATCAAAACCATCTTTGGTTACGCGATACGGATTATACCCATCAAAAGTTGAGGCATTCAAGAATTTATGAATCATACTGTCCATAAAATCAGGATAGGAATGCGCTAATGCTTCCCAGTTTTGAAAAATATCACGCCAGTTTCCTTGGTAATCTAATATTTTAGAACCGTCAATTTCACTTTGTGTATTGATAGAAAATTTATTCCAAGGACGACTTGGATCTCCGTGTCTTCTGCTGAATTTAAGCGGTAAATATTCTGATGCTAACCTAAGAAGATCAATATTATTTTGCTTTGCAGCAAATTCTTTTAAAGCTTGTAACGAAAATAATTCCGGAAGCTGATTTATTTCTTTTTCAAAATTTTGAAAAACAACTGTATTTGCTTTTTTCAAATAACCTATAAAATCGGCCTTTTCTATTTGATAATTAAAATCAAATATTCCGCCACGCATTATATTAAATAGGGTATTCGAAAAATGTCTGGTATCTCTTAAATGATCTGCAGTTGCTTGAAGCCCATCAGAAGAAGCATTAATTTCAATTAATTTTTTGGTTCCTAATTCAACATCTGCTTTTACTACACTTTCAATGTTCTTATTCGTTTTAATCGTTTCAATTGTTTGAACAATATCCGAATGATCTTGATTTACATTGGCAACAAACATCCATTCTTTCTTAGAATTGGAATTTAAGACTAAATCTGAATTTATAAAGTAAGCTCCTTTTTCACCTTTGATATCATTTTCAGAAGTTACTTTTTGCTTTTTTCTAAAGTTTGAAAGCTGTAATGAAGAAACTAAATATGTTGGATTTTCTAATCCTAAAGACCAAACACTATTTGCTTTTAGTGCTTCGCTAGGCTCTGCTTTATCAACGATGATGGCGCTTAAAGCAAAAATTCCTAGCCCAGAATTTACATGCAATTCACTTCTTTTATACGCATCCACAAGATTACTGGTGGTGGCTTGCAAATCGGTATTTACTCCATAAGGCATAATATTTTGAAGTCCGTCCAATACAGAAATTTTATACTCTTTATCGGAGTGATTGTATATTTCTGATTTTTTTACAAAACCATATTTGTTACTTGAATTCCAGTGGTACCTGAAAGTTAGTTGTAAATCGTGGTTTATTTCTTCAAAAATGATTTTATTACCATAGAAGTTTTTATATATATTTCGGGTAATGACATACTGATCTGTATAACGTTCTGAAAAGGGTTCCCAAACTACTAATTTCCTATCAAGATCAATTTGAAAAATAGTTTTACTTCCTGTGATATCTGCCGATTCGGTGATTTTATCATCCGTATAGTAGGGGAATAAAGCAAATTCAGAATTTTTTCTACCTGCCGTAAGTCCGCCATTACTAGAGATAAACATCCAATGATTTGAGTCGCTAACAATACTCATAAAAAAAGGACGCATTACATCATTGTTAGCGATTTTATAAAATTTTTCTCCATCAATTACTGCTGTTTCCATAGAAACAGTTTTAGGACTATTTTTCAAATCGTTTTCCTCTAAGGCATTAAAGCTTTGATTCATGATGTTTTATAAAGCAATTATTTTATTGATATAAAAACCAAGTAGACTTTTTTAAGTTAAAAAGTCTACTATTTGGTAATAAATTTTTATTATTTAGAATCTATTTCTGATATACTCTTACGTAATCAACCTGCATAGTTTGCGGGAAAACAGTATCACTATTAGGTGAACCCGGCAGATTACCTCCCACAGCAAGATTCAGAATAATATAAAATGGCTGATTGAAAACCCAATCCCCTGGAGCATTGGCTGGTGTAATTTGATTATAAAGTACATTATCAACGTAGTAATTAATATAATCTTCTCCCCATTCAATTCCAAAAATATGGAAATCGGTATCGAAACGATCGTTTGTTAAACTGAACGTTTTAGTTAATGAATTCGCTCCTGCATACCCCGGACCGTGAAGTGAACCAAACACAGTTGTTGGATTGTTTCCTAAATATTCCATGATGTCAATTTCACCACATTGTGGCCATGAGACCGTGCTTGAGTTTGCTCCTAACAACCAGAATGCTGGCCAAATCCCTTTTCCCCAAGGCATTTTAATACGTGCTTCAAAACGTCCGTGTTTTTGTTCGAATTTATTTTTAGATGTAATTCTACCTGATGTATATGCAGAACTCATATACGTTTCTTTGTTGGCAGTTATTTTCAATACACCCCCTTCAACTTTAATGTTTTGAGGTCTATTGGTATAATATTCTAGCTCACTATTTCCCCATCCATTAGAACCCGTTCCAATGTCATACGTCCACATAGAACTATCTGGAGCACCGTCTACATTAAACTCATCTTGTTTTACCAATTGCGTCATAGTAGTCACAGTTTGTTTTTCATCTGTAGAACAACCTAAAACAAGTACTAAAGAACTTGCAAGTAGAGTATTTTTTATATTTAATATCATGATTGAAATTTATTAAAGTTAAATGCTACTTATTAATTATGGAAATAAACATTATCAACAAGTAAATCTGTTATTCCAGATGTAGTTGGTCCTAATATAAATTGGGCTAAATGTGCTTTACTGGTTAATCCTGTGAAAGCTGAAAGAGGAAGTTCTACGCTTACCCAGTTACCTGTTGGTAATGCAGCACTATTAAATGTATATTCATGAGAGCTATCTCCCACTCCTCCATAGATGCCATCCGAACCAAAATCAACAAGTTTCAATTTAATAGAATTTCTTGCTCCAGTAGTATTAAGTACTTTTAAATCAACATGCACATAAGTCATTTGACTCGCATTAATAGTTGGCTGAGAAAATTGAATTCCAACAAAGTTAAATTGAGAATATTTAATTAAATCATCACCATTAATATGAATATCTGCTTGCCCTAATGTTGTTTGATAAGGAGCCCAATATCCGTTATAATATTCAACTGGAACATTGGTATAGGCATTACAAAAAATAGATAAAACATTTGCAGGGTTTACTGTTGGTGTTGGTGCAGGTACAAATACTCCAAGAGAATTAATTGTTAAAGATCCTTGTGCATTAGTTCCTGCTAAAGTAGCTGTAATTACTGTGGTTCCTCCAGACAATACCGACACAACTCCTGATTCACTAACTGTTGCAACACTTGGATTAGAAGAAGTATAGGTATAATAACTTGGTGCTATTGAAATTGTTTGATTGAAACCGTTTGGCATGTTGAAAGTATCGGTAAGTCCTGTCATAGTAATATTTGCACCAATATACGTTTGCTGAACTGAATCAGCTCCATCCATGATTTTTGGTTGTGGATGCGCAAGTGTTCCTAGCTTTTCATACTTAACATTATCAATCCAGAAAGTATATCCTAAATTATTTTCAGCACCTTCTGAATACCAAAACATTCCTTTTTCTTGAAGTAATTTTGAAGCATCTGGAAGTGGAATAATTATCTTTTTCCAATTGGTATCAATGGGAACATTTTGCATTCTAACATTATATTTATTCAATCCAAAATCGGTTCCAAAACCAACTTCATTTATAGTTGCCGCTTGAGATCCTTTAACCCAAAAAGTTAACGCATCATAATCAGTTAAATTACGACCTGAACCATCAATAAATGCTCCACCTGCATATGCTCCGCTAGGATCACCTACACTTGGCACATCAAATCTCATGGAAGCAGTTCCTTGATATTTCACATCGGTATCTACTGTAAAGGCGGTATAATCTGTACCACCAAAAGCTCCGTATCCTAATCCAGCACTGAATGTATCAATAAATACATCGGCATTTTTAGAAAATGTAGAAAGTGTTGCATCATCCGATAAATTTCTTTCGCAACTCACATTCATCAGCAAAATAACAGCTAATAAGAACGAATTTTTCATTGTATTGATTTTTATATTTTTCATATTATCTTTTATTAAATAATTATTTTCCGATGTTGATATGAACGTAAGTTCTAATTTCCCATTCTGAACCGTTATTAAATCCAACTGGACTTATAATAGGCTGTGTTGCATATAATGTTGCCGTTTGATTTGGTGAAAATCGTGGTGAATATTGATCTAAAGATCTCCAAGTTCCCATGATTCCAATTTTAGTATTTGGTAATATAAACCAATTTGGTTTTCCTACAGAAGTAGATAAATCTAATGAAAACTGTGTAGGATAGGTTAAGTTAAAATCACGGTGGTAATCATATGGTCCCCAGTCATTCAATTTAAGCGAGGTAACTACTTTTACTTTTCTGTAAATTAATCGAACGTCACCACCAATTCTTTCAATAAGTCTTGAATTACTTCCGTTTGCTTGTGTATTACCAAAATAAATATTGGTAATAAAGCCTAAATCGGGAGTTAATTTGGATACAATTCTTGAATTTACTTCCCATAAATCGTGCGCTGGTGTTGAATTTGGAAAAGCAAATGCGGTACGATTTACTAAGAAACCAATAGCAGCATCTTGAGTGGTTGGCAAATGACGGAAAACAAAATCAGCATTGATGGCAAATTTTGCATCTTCTGCAACATCATTATCCCATTCGTAATACCAAGTTGCTGGCGTTGGATCGTAAGTAAGTAATAACTCACCTCCTAATGTTTCGCGATTTGATCTAACAACGAATGGATCCGATTGAATGTTTCTTAGTCTTCCTGGCGCATTAATATCATTTGGCATAGCACCAACTAATGGTTTTTGCCATAAAAAGTTTGGTGCAATTTGTAGGTTTCCAATATTGTAAGTAAATCCAGCTAAGAAGTTGGTTTGATTTCCGCTTCCGCTATCTTTAAGTTTCCAACCTGTGAATGTTTTTGTGTTATCTGCACCACCGTTGGCAACAAGTCCCATAATAGCCCCTTGGGTGTACATATTAAAACGACCGTTTCTATAGGTAATTTTTGCTTTACCTCCCCAATTGTCTTTTCCTGTTATTTTATCATCATACGTAGTGTAAACCCCGTCCAATTCTTTTGCATATTGAAAAACTCTTCCGTTTAATGGTTGACCTGCCCAAATACCTCCAACTTCTAAACCTAAATTACCAATTTTTGATTTAAAATAAACAGTCGCTCTTCTTGTTTTAGGTAGTGGTATAGCGATTGAAGTTGTTGCTGCATTAGCATCTGCAATATCTTCATGATACACCGCAGTGGCATCTATTTTTCCAATTTTTCTACTGTACTTCAATAAATAAGCTGGGTTGGCTCCCCACCATAATTGAGGACCAAATGCACCTTTAAGACCTTCTATTCCTTTTTTTCCTTCAAATTCAAAACCAGATGTTTCTCCATTATATAGGTCTAAATTTGGACCGTAATTTGCTTCTGGATACAACCCAAAGAAATCGCCTTCATATCCCCAATGGTAATGACCAGTTCTATAAAAACCTTTTAAATCAAAATATTTTTCGTTCCATGTGTAGGATGCGTTATAAATTTGAACTCGATTAACATCACTTTGAGTAACTACTCCGTTTTCAATTTTTACATTTTGAGTTCTACCTCTGTTTTCGTAGAAAATTTCATTTATTGGATTTTCTGCAACATGACCCAATATATTTACATTTACATTGGCTTTCATGTTTGGTGCTGGATTACCTTCTACACCTACATAGTAGGATTGCATGTGATCAAAACCTAATTTATTAGGATAAGATGTTGAAGTTGGATCTGCCGTTTTTGGAGTTGTAATTAAACTTCCTCCAGTATTGAATGTTGTAAACTCAGCTCTTAGGTTGCTCACTTTTAACATATCGGTATCGTTTGAACCTAATGCCGCTTTGTCTCCTCTTGCTTTTAATACTGCATCCATTAATTGGATTTTACCAAAATATTTTTCAATGCTTTCGGCAGTTGTTCCAATTTCGTATGGATTAATATTGTGGGCTTCTTTTAATGCATAATAAGCAGCACGTGGATATAAATTATATAATCCTCTTGAATTAGTTGGTCCTTTTGCACATATACCAAACCATTCTTCATTCATGTTGTTTTCCCCATTTTGAAAATCCGATTGATACCCCCCATTAGACCATGATGCATTGTTATCGTGAATATCTAGGTTCTTTGTTTGTCCGAATTTCCACCATCCATCGCTAAATTGAAAGGTAAACCCTCCAATAGAAATTCCTGTTTTACCCATTCCGGCAGCATTTTCATAAATTTCTTTCCAGTTATTTACTAAATAATACGCTTGTGATTTTTGATCTTCAGCATTGTCGATAGTATTAAATGAATCGGCTCCAAACTCAGTAAACATTAATGGTCTGTCGATTTTTTCTTTCACTTTTTGAAAAGCATCTGTAAATGAAACACCACGGTACATGTTTGTTCCAATTACATCGATGTCTTTACATTCTTTAGCAATAATATCTAAAAACAGTAAGTCACCATTACAAATAGCTATTGGGTGAGTCGTATCTATTTTTTTCATTCCTAGAGCTGCATCATTAAATAATTTATACATTACTTTAGCTCTTACCGTAGATTTTCTATCTTCCATCGGAATATTTTCAGATTCTGCTCCATCCCAAAACAAACCATAATTGTTTTCATTTCCTAAAAGAAACAATAACAACCCAGGAGTGTTTTTATATTCCGCCACCAACTCTTTAGTTTCTTTAAGCAACATTTCTTGAGTAAGCGAATTGGAATAATCTGTATTAGGAACCCAGGTTCCATTTAAGGTCAGTCCGTATCTACCAAAAGAATGATTTATTACGGTATATATTCCATATTTTTGATAGATATATGTAATCCATTTAGGCTGAATTCCGGTATATTGTCTAATGGTATTAACTCCCATATTTTTCAACAAGCCCATCTCAGTATCTAAGGCTGCCTTGATTACTTCATCAGATTGTTTCCACAAACTATAAGAATAGTTAGTTCCAATTGGGTAATAATCCCAATTCATTCCATTAATAATAAAGTCATTTCCGTTGACTTTCAATTTAAATCCTGAATTACTCTTTTCTACCTCTACTCTATCTGCTTGAGAATAAATAGCAGAGGAGTAAATAAAAAGCGTAAGTAAAAAAATAATTTTTTTCATAAGGCTAGGCTTAATTTGTTGTTTGATGTTCAAATAATTTAGGTTTGGTTATTAATTTTTTTAAGAATAATTCTTTTGATTAAAATCAATAATTAATTTTTAAAATTAGTATAAAAGTATTTTATATCCTGCTAATATTTGTAAAAATAAATACAACAAAATTCATACAAAAGACACTATACAACATTACAGAAGTAAATTCGATTTATATAATTGATTTTTAAGCAATTACAAATAAATACTCTGAGCATACAAACTAATTTATCAAAAATAAACATGTAAAATGATGTACTTATGTATAGGTATAAACCTATAAAAAGCAACCATTTAAATAGACAAAATATACTCAGCTAAACCGTTTTCGTGGCTCAAATTCATCTTTTTACGCAAACGATATCGCTTTATCTCTACACTTCGAACAGAAATATTAAGTAAAGGTGCTATTTCTTTAGAAGAAAGATTCAATCTTAAATAGGCACAAAGTCTCAGATCATTAGGAGTAAGTGATTGATGCATGCTTTTAAGTTTTTTCAAAAAGTCTTTATCTACAGTATCAAAGGCATCTTTAAAAACATTCCAGGAATCTTCGTTATTTATGTTTTTTGTGATTGTAGTAATCACCGATTTTATGCTAGTGTTTTTATTTTCTTCATCGGCTGTTTTCTTCAAGTCTTCTTTAATAAGCGAGAGAAGTTCATCTTTTTTAATAAGACTCATTGTAGAAACGGCCAACTCTTTGTTCTTGGCGTCAACATCCATAGACAATTGATCATTGCGAAGCTTCATTAATTGTTGCTCGTTTTCTAATTCTTTTATTTCTAAAAGTAAATTGTTTTCTTCAATAAGTTTTGCTCTTTGCTGGTGGTAGTAATTTTGATATCTTTTATTAATCCAATAGCCGAGATATATCAATCCTATTAAATAAACAAACAGCGCTAAATTTGTAAAATACCAAGGTTTTAATATTGTAAAATTATAAACAGCAGTGTTTTCTAAAGTGGTATTTGCAATTTTTGATCTAACAACGAATTTATATTCCCCTGATGATAAATTTTTGAAATTAACCGATGGTTTATTACTCCATTGGCTCCAATTATCTTGAAAACCTTCTAATTTGTATTGGTATTCAGCAGCTATATATTTATTAAATTGTGCTACCGAAAAGTTAATTGTGATATTGTTTTCATCATGCTTTAACTCAACTTCATCATTAATAGAAAAGTAACTCGATTTTTCATTTAGTTTATTGACACTAACTGAAGAAATAAAAACCTTATAATTTTTAAAACTAAGGTCATTGATGTTTATGGTATTATATCCATCTGTTGTTCCAATTAAATAACTATAATCGTTAAGTTGAGTAATATTCTCATACCCCGTTAGTGCATTAGTAAACTTAGAAGGAATAGGAATAGCGTTTTGCTTCAGTTCATAGTTGAATTTATTTCTATAAAAATAATAGATGTAATGCTTAGAAAAGAACCATATTTTATTTGATTGATCTACAATCATTTTACCCGAAGTAAACTCGTCATTTGTAAATACTTTACTTAATATGACATCTTTTTCAAAAACATTTTTAGAATCATTTAACTTGAAAACGCCCTCTTTATAAGCATAATATATTGCGTTATTATATTTAATCAAACTTGCGTTTTTACCTTTTGTTGGGGCTGTTAATTTTACTACTTTAAAAGCTTTAGAAAAGTCTTTTCCTATAGTAAACTTAAATATTCCTTTGTACTCATGGCTCACATAAATTTCATTTTTTGAATTTAATTCAAAGTATTTTGATGAGTAATCAAAGCCAGTAATTTTATTCCTAAAAACCCATTGATTATTGGTTTTTTGCAAAACTGAAATTCCATAATAATTTCCTTGAAGCAATAAATTAGTATTTGAAATGCTTTGAAACTTCCAAGTTCCAGATTGATTAAAAATACATTTGGCTGCAGCGCCATTTATAACAAAAGTACCCGAATCGTGGCCGCAAAAAAGTGTTCCTTGATATACAAATAAAGACCAAACCTGACCTTTTGTACCACTCACAAGCTGGAAGGTATCAGAACTATTATTTGACTTATAAAACAATCCCTGATTAGTCCCTACATAAAGAATACCCTGATATAAAACAGAGGCGTATACTGTTCCTAATTTACCTGATTCATCTAAAAAACTTTTAATTGGAGATTGAAGATTGATACAATTTATTCCATTATCAAGGCCAATCCATAAATTTTTATCGTAATCTTCAAATAATGAAAGAACCGTATTATTGCTCAAACCATTGGTTTGCGAAATATGATAATCTAGCTTTCCTGATTTTGAAACAATATAAATTCCATCTGAAATTGTACCTATTGCAAAATTTCCATTTCGTAATTGGCAACTACTGTAACTACTCGCATGAATTAATTCGGAATCAGCAGAAGTATTATATTTTGAAACAACAGAATTAGTTAATTTATAAAAACCATTAGTTTGAGTATGAATAATTAATCCGTTTATTTCTGAAAATACATTTACAATTTTATTATTCTTAAAAGCAATATCATTAGAAACCAATTTGCTTCTACCATTTTCGATTTCAAACAATCCTTCATTAAAAACTTGAAAATAAATTGCATTTTCGGTTTTAAATACCTTAGTGATACTATTTTTTGGAGTAATTATATTAAATTTTTTAGCCTCCAAATCATAAATATAAATTCTATTTAAGGATTGGAAAATAACATATTTGTCAAAGTTTACAATATTCCAAAATTGTTCGTCATCGATAATTTTATTTTTAATGCTCTTGCTTAATGAAACATAACTCAATCTTCCATTAGAGCCTCTTTTCCAATACCCAAATTCCATGTAACTTCCAGTATATAACAAATCATCAATTGCTTTTACAGATCTAATGATTGTTTCATTTGGAGATTTATATAGAGTCCAAGAAGTACCATTATATTCTAATAAGCCTTCATTATTTGCAAAATAAAGGAGGTGGTTTTTATCTTGAGAAACCATCCAGTTTTGATTTCCGGCATTATAAGTTACCGGATTGAATTTTACAATTGGGGGTAATTCTTGCGAAAATCCAAAAAATGAAATTAATAAAATAAGAAAGGATACTTTTCTAAAACAAAATATTTTGGGCATTTTTTTGTTTATTATTTAAAATTTATCAGCACTAAAGATATACAATATTGACAAATATCAAATAGTAAAACAAAAAAAAGCACGTTATAAAATAACGTGCTTTAAATAACAAAAACTTAACTTAACTTAATTTTTAATGAATTTTGTTGTTGATGTTTTACCATCTATTGTGCTATTTACAAAATAAAGCCCATTTTCAAGATTAGAAACATCCATAGTCATCGTATTTGACATTGGATTTTTACTAATAACTTGTTGACCTAAAACATTATAGATTGCAATACTTTCGATAGCTTCCTTAGCCTCAATAGTTAAACTAGTTGAAGTTGGATTAGGATATAATCTCACATTAGAAGTATTGAATGTATCCGTAGTAGCAGTAGGTGCTCTGTATAAATAGATATTATCTACATAAATAGTTCCTAAATTAGATGAAACTAAAAATTGAGCAACGTTATTTCTAATATTTGGATTACTGTTACCTGAAGTGAATGTAGATATTGGTGCGTCAATTGAAGCCCAAGTTCCATTTACTGAAGGAAGGTAAGTTAATAAGAAACTAGAAGTTTCTCCAGAAGTATCTGAAGTCCAAGCTGAGAATTTAGGATTCAATACTTTTCCAACTAAATCAGTTGCACTAGGAATCCAAAAATCCATATGGAAATCTGTCATATTCGTAGCATCAATATGATGACCTGCTCCAAAATCAACTCCAATAAAATTACCAAAAGCAATTTTCTTAGTATCATTTCCTGCAATTTGAAGATCAGTAATTGGTGCTAATCCTCCCCATCCTAAACCAGCAGCCCAGTCAGAAATAGTAATATCAGAATAAGCATTACTGAATAAAGATATAACATCCCAAGAGTTTCTTGCTGGTGGTGTTGGTGCAGCTACTAAAGGCACCTGAGTAACCACTAAGTTTGCAGTAACACTTCCTGAAATATAAGGAGCAGCCGCCGCTTGTGTTGCTGTAATAATAGATACCCCAGGACCTACAACCGTTACCACGTTTCCAGAAATAGTTGCTACAGCTAAATTGCTACTTGAATAAGAAAAAGCACCTGAACTATTACTTGTTGGATCTGTTAATACAAATGGTGCATCACCAGTATTTTTAGCTGGAACAATAAAGTTTCCAATTGTTGGGGTTCCAGTTGGTGCAGCCGTTTTCCAGAAATAGATATTATCTAAATAAATTGTAGAAGGAGAAACACCTGATTGTCCGTCTAATTTTAATTGAAATACGGAATCCCATGTCATTCCAACAAAGTCACTTTTTGGGATATCCACACTACTCCATCCGCTATTTACTAATGGGATATTTACTAAGTATTCTCCAACACCAGTACCATTATTAATTGGAGACACTTTAACAGAAGTTGCAGTTGAAGTCCAAATATCAATATGTAAGTACTCCATATTTACCGCATTGGTTTGCGGCATATAAGTACCTTGATAATTGAAGTTAGTATAGGCCAAAGCATAATTACTTCCAGAACCCGTTGGGCTGTAAGTTGTATTTACAGAACCTGATTGTCCCCAGTTTGGATTATAATCAGTAGCTATATTAGTGTATGCATCACTATAAATAGAAATTACATCTACTTGAGCGTGAGTTGGTGTTGGTGCATTAGTGATCGGTGCAGTTAATGGAAGTGAAGCAGTTTTCCAGAAATAAATGTTATCTAAATAAATGGTGGAAGGAGAAACTCCTGCTTGACCATCAAATTTAATTTGAATAATAGAATCCCAGTTCATACCTACAAAGGCACTTTTTGGTAAATCAACACTACTCCATCCACCAGTAACAAGTGGTACATCTACAAGATATTCAGCAGCTCCAGTTCCATTGTTAATAGGTGAAAATTTTAAAACTGTAGCATTAGCAGTCCAAACATCAATGTGAACATAGTCCATTGAAGCAGCATTTTGAGTACTAGTTTCAGTACCTTGATAATTGAAGTTAGTATATGCCATTGCATAATTACTTCCAGAACCAGTTGGGCTGTAAGTTGTATTCACTGAACCAGATTGTCCCCAGAATGGGTTGTAATTAGTTCCAACATTGGTTGTATACGCATCACTATATACAGAAATTACATCTGCAGAAGCATGAGTAGGTGTTGGAGCATTTGTATTTGGTGCAGTTAATGGAAGCGAAGAAGTTTTCCAGAAATAGATGTTATCCAAATAAATAGTAGAAGGTGAAACTCCAGCTTGACAATCAAATTTAATTTGGATAATGGAATCCCAATTCATACCTACAAAGGCACTTTTAGGCAAATCAACACTACTCCATCCAGCATTTACTAATGGTACATTAACCAAAAATTCAGCAGCACCAGTACCATTGTTAATTGGAGAGAATTTTAATACCGTAGCATTAGCAGTCCAAACATCAATGTGAACATAGTCCATTGAAGCAGCATTTTGAGTACTAGTTTCAGTACCTTGATAATTGAAGTTTGTATATGCCATTGCATAATTACTTCCAGAACCAGTTGGGCTGTAAGTTGTATTCACTGAACCAGATTGTCCCCAGAATGGGTTGTAATTAGTTCCAACATTGGTTGTATACGCATCACTATATACAGAAATT
>CANGFO010000004.1 GCA_947453195.1 Flavobacteriaceae bacterium | reverse complement strand
TTCATCACATCATCGTCTTCTTCAATTTTTTCAATTAATTTTTCTACATCTGCAATTTCAGCTTCGGTTAGTTTTTTTGTTATTTGTGGAATTCTTTCAAATCCAGAAGATAAAATCTCAATTCCACGAGATTCCAATTCTTTTTGAATTGCACCAAAGCTTTCAAACGGCGCATAGATTAAAATTCCGTCTTCATCAGCAAAAATTTCTTCTGCACCAAAATCTATAAATTCCAATTCCATTTCTTCAATGTCAATATCATTATTTGGAATTCGGAAATTACAAGTATGGTCAAACATAAATTCAACCGAACCTTGAGTTCCCATAGTTCCGTTACATTTATTAAAATAACTTCTAATGTTAGCAACGGTTCTGTTATTGTTATCGGTAGCAGTTTCAATTAATAATGCAATTCCGTGTGGTGCATATCCTTCAAAAAGTTGCTCTTTATAATTGGCAGTATCTTTGTCGGTTGCTTTTTTAATAGCACGCTCCACATTTTCTTTTGGCATATTTGCTGCCTTTGCATTTTGAATAACTGCACGTAAACGAGAATTGGCATCCGGATTTGGACCACCTTCTTTTACGGCCATTACAATGTCTTTTCCAATACGAGTAAAAGCTTTAGCCATTGCTGACCAACGCTTCATTTTTCTCCCTTTTCTAAATTCGAACGCTCTTCCCATTTCTAAGAATATTTTGTATTTATTTAATCGGTTGCAAAAGTAATTTTTTCATTTGTATAACAAAAGAAAGTTATGCTTTTTTGTAAAACGGCATTTTTACTACTTTGGCAGCCACTTTATTGTTTCTAATTTGAATGAATATTTCGCTATCTAATCCAGCAAATTCGCTTTTCACATAACCCATTCCAATTCCTTTTCCTAAACTTGGCGCCATAGTTCCCGAAGTTACAATTCCGATGTTATTCCCATCAGCATCTACAATTTCGTAGTCGTGACGTGGAATTCCTCTTTCGGTTAATTCAAACCCAACCAGTTTTTTGGAAACTCCAGCTTCTTTTTGTGCTTTAAGATTAGTAGAATTTGTAAATTCTTTATCAAATTTAGTAATCCATCCTAATCCCGCTTCAATAGGAGAGGTGGTGTCGTTGATGTCATTTCCGTAAAGGCAAAATCCCATTTCTAAACGAAGGGTATCTCTAGCCGCTAATCCAATTGGCTTAATGCCAAATGCTGCTCCTGCCTCAAATACTTTATTCCAAATGGTTTCAGCATTTTCATTTTTGAAATAAATTTCAAATCCTCCTGATCCAGTATAGCCTGTAGCAGAAACAACTACATTTTGAATTCCTGCAAATTCTCCAATTTGAAAAGAATAATAGGCCATATTTGCTAAGTCAATATTAGTTAAACTTTGCATTGCAGCTGCTGCTTTAGGACCTTGAATTGCAAGTAGTGAATAGTCTTCTGAAGCATTGGTCATGTTAACTCCTAAGTCATTATGTGAGGATATCCAGTTCCAATCTTTATCAATATTAGAAGCGTTTACCACCAACATATAATCGTTATCAGCAATTTTATAAACAATTAAATCATCTACAATTCCACCATCATTATTTGGTAAACAAGAATATTGTGCCTTTCCATCAACTAATTTTGAAGCATCATTTGAAGTTACTTTTTGGATTAATGCCAAAGCATTTTCTCCTTTTAAAAAGAATTCACCCATATGGGAAACATCAAAAACACCTACTGAAGTTCTAACAGTTTCGTGTTCCGCATTAACTCCTTCGTATTGAACAGGCATATTATATCCTGCAAAAGGTACCATTTTTGCTCCTAAACTTTCATGTATGTGTGATAAAGCAGTATTTTTCATCGTAAAATTTATTTGTTTTGAAGAGACAAAATTACTACTTTTTTAGAGAATAGTAAATGTTTTACCCAACAGAATTTTTGTAAACACGCAAGCATTTTTCCCTTGCTTCTTTGTGATCTACAATTGGATTTGGGTAGTTTGGAGTATTAAGTTCCGGAATCCATTTTTTGATGTAGAGCAACTCTTTATCAAACTTTTTTATTTGTTCCGATGGATTGAATATTCTAAAGTAAGGAGCTGCATCAACACCGCTTCCGCAGGCCCATTGCCAATTACCCACGTTGCTCGCTTGCTCGTAATCTAATAGCTTGGTTGCAAAATAAGTTTCGCCCCAGCGCCAATCAATTAATAAGTGTTTGCATAAAAAACTAGCCACAATCATTCGAACTCGGTTGTGCATGTGCCCCGTTGCATTTAATTCGCGCATTCCAGCATCTACAAAGGGATAACCTGTTTTTCCTTGGCACCATTTTTGAAATAAATCCTCGTTATTATCCCATTGAATGGCATCATATTTTGGCCGAAAGCTAGAATTAGAAGTGTGAGGAAAATGCCATAATATCTGCATAAAAAATTCCCTCCAAATTAATTCTTTTAGAAAAGTATTGTTTTTACTTTGTATAGCAGTTGAAACCATTTTCCGGATTGAAACTGCACCAAATCGCAAATAAATTCCGAGGTAGGATGTTTTGTTTTGCGCAGGAAAGTTTCGGGTAGCTTCGTAATTATCAATTAAATTAGTTGAAATATCGAAAGGAGTTACTTTTATATTAGAAGAAATAAAACCAATGTCTTCAAGTTTTAAAAACGGATAATTATGTTGCGCAATATTATGAAGTAATTCTTCAGATTTATAAAAAAGTAATTGACTTTTATTGAAACGATCCAACCACTTATTACTGTAAGGCGTGTAAACCACATAGGGCGTTCCATCGTCTTTAACCACTTCACCTTTTTCAAAAATGACCTGATCTTTACTGGTTTTAAATTCGATGTTGTGCTCCTTAAAAAGATGAAATAATTCTAAATCTCTTTTTCGGGCATACGGTTCATAATCGTGATTGGTAAAGACGGCTTGAATTTTATTTTCGGAAACTAATTTACTAAAAACCTCCTGAGGTTTACCATGGAATAGAGCAAGTGATTTTCCAAAAGTTGAAAGTTGCTGCTGAATTTTTTCAAGTTGTTGGTGAATGAAAGTTACTCGGGCATCGTCTTTTGGTAACTGCGATAAGATACTTTCGTCAAAAATAAAAATAGGCAAAATAGGTGTTTCACTATTTAAAGCATGAAACAATCCCACATTATCCTCTAAGCGTAAATCCCGACGAAACCAAAATACGTGCATATATTATTTATCCATTAACTAATAAGGTTGACATACCTCCATCAACATGGAAAATCTGTCCTGATATCCAACTGCTTTTATCGCTTAATAAAAAGCTTGCCATTTGCGCCATGTCTTCACTTGTTCCTACTTTTTTAAGCGGATGTCTTTCGGCAGATTTTTCCTTTTTAGCATCCGAATTTAAAAATTTGTCTGCTAGCGGTGTATCTGTTAACGAAGGTGCAATCACATTGACTCTGATTTTTGGTGCATATTCTGCTGCCAAGGCTTTAGCGAAACTTTCTACAGCACCTTTTGCTGCTGCAATACTGGTATGAAAAGGCATTCCCATACTTGCTGCAACCGAACTAAAAACTACAATGCTTGATTGATTGGAAGCGGTTAAATTTGGCAAAACCGTTTGAATAACTTTCACCAAACTTATGAAATTTATTTGCATATCCGATTCGAAGGCATCTATTTTTAATCCTCTAAAAGGTCTCAGATTAATACTTCCTGGGCAATAAACCAATCCGTCAATAACTTCAGGAAGTTGCGATGTGTCTAAAGTATCAGTTAACGCATCAAAAGGAAGATGAGTTACATTTAAATCACTTAAATTTTCATTGGTTCTTGAAGCTACAAAAACTCGATTTCCTTGATGCAATTCTTTTGCAATTGCTAATCCCATTCCATATGAACCCCCAATTAATAATATGTTTTTCATAAGTTATCCTTTAAATCCTCCAAATAGTTCAATTAGCTTTTTATGACGGAAGTCAAATATTTCTTTAAGTTTTGGTGCAACCAAAATAGGATGTACTAGTTGTCCAAGTAGTCCCATTGGAATTTTATAATCTACAATGTCTTCCATTTCAACTCCCCCTGGAATTTCCTTTAAGAAATGCTTGTGATGCCACAAAGCATAGGGTCCAAATCGTTGCTCGTCAACGAAATAACTGTTGTCTTTTACATGGGTGATTTCTGTAACCCATTTCATTGGAATTCCCATAACTGGAGTTACAATATATTGAATTATTTGTCCAGCAAACATGGCTCTATCATCTCCAGAAAGTGTTTTAAATCCCATGTATTCTGGAGTGATTACTTTAAGATTTTTTGGATCTGATAAAAATTTCCAAGCCTCATCGATGGTTATTGGAAGGTTTTGTTTGCTGTGAAGTGTATATATTTTCATTAAAATAATTTTTTTACAAATATATAAAATGTTTAATGATTTATTTAATAAGTTAAACAAAATTATAAACACATTTAAATACACTTAATTTTTGGTTTTATAAATATTATATTAGATTTACAATCTATTTACTAAACTAAAACAAATATGAATATTAAGTTTAAACTTACTTTAATGAGTTTCCTTCAATTCTTTGTGTGGGGAGCCTGGTTAATTACGGTTGCTAACTATTGGTTTGGAACCAAAAATTGGAGTGGAGCTGAATTCGGAGCTATTTTTTCTACCTTAGGATTATCATCAATTGTGATGCCTGCTTTAACTGGAATCATTGCTGACAAATGGATTAATGCCGAAAAATTATATGGTATATTGCATATTATGGGTGGTTTGGCGCTAATGTATTTGCCACAAGTAGAAGATCCAACCACTTTTTATTATGTGATTTTTGCTGCTATGTTGTGCTATATGCCAACCATTTCATTGTCGAATTCGATTGCTTATAATATTCTAAAGACCAATAATTTTGATGTTGTAAAAGTATTTCCGCCAATTAGAGTTTGGGGAACTATTGGTTTTATTGCCGCGATGTGGATTACCAATCTTACTGGAAATAAAGCATCTTACAACATGTTTTATCTTTCTGCTATTGCTGCATTTGTTTTAGGAATTTACTCATTTACATTACCTAAATGTCCACCTCAAAAATTGATTGCTTCAAATGCAACTCTTAGCGAAAAATTAGGTTTGAATGCTTTCAAATTATTTGGAACCTACAAAATGGCATTGTTCTTTATTTTCTCTATGTTTCTAGGAGGTGCCTTGCAATTAACGAATATGTACGGCGATGTGTATTTGTCAGAATTTTCAAAGGTTCCTGAATATGCAGATTCATTCGTTGTAAAATATTCAACCATTATAATGTCGATTTCTCAAATATCAGAAACCTTATTTATACTTGCTATTCCATTCTTCTTAAAACGATTTGGAATCAAACAAGTAATGTTAATTTCGATGTTGGCTTGGGTATTGCGTTTTGGATTATTTGCTTTTGGAAATCCAGTAGATGGTTTGTGGATGATTATTCTTTCTTGTATTGTTTACGGAATGGCCTTTGATTTCTTTAATATTTCAGGTTCTTTATTTGTAGAAACAACTACCGATTCAAAAATCCGTTCTTCGGCTCAAGGTTTGTTTATGATGATGTCCAACGGATTTGGGGCTTTCTTCGGTGGTTTAATTAGTGGAATAGTAATTGATAAATTTTTCACCCAAGATGGAATTCGTGATTGGCACAATATATGGCTTGCCTTCTCGGGTTATGCTTTAGTGATTGCTGTCTTGTTTGCTATTTTCTTTAAGCATCAACACCAGCCCGAAGATGTGGCTAACGTGAGTCATTAATTATAAAACAAAACCCCGAATTTCATCGGGGTTTTGTTTTATATAGGAAGTTCTAATTCGTTTTTGGCTTTGATGAAATCGGTAATTAGATAACCAATTAATTTTCCAACCAAATGATTGTTCTTTTCATGATCTAAACTTGGAGCGCCTTCGCAAATATGCAAATAGGTTGCATTTTCATGGTTGCCAAAGAAATAAATAAATTGACGTAATTCTTCTACAGAAAAACCACTTAAAGTCATAGCGCTACATGGTATATTTGGAATAGAATCTAAATCAATTTCAACACCGTAATAATCGTTATTAATGAAATTTAGTGCCAACTGCATTTCGGAATCAAAGTCTTTTGTTCTTTTGATTTTCATGCTGTCGTATGTATTATAAAGAACACGCTCCTTAAGTGTTTTTAGCTTGTCTAGAACGCTTTTAGAAGTATAACTATGGTGTAATCCAAATATGAAATATTTTTTCAAAAAGCCTTCTTCAAAGGCATATGAAAAACCATTTCCGCTGTGACGTCCTTCTAAAATTCTAAAATCGGAATGCGCATCAAAATTTACTGCATTAATAGGTTTTCCTTTTCCTAATGCAGTTCCTTTAATATTTCCGTAAGCATTGTTATGTCCGCCTCCAATTACAATTGGCGTTTTGCCAGCCTTAACTATTGTAGCTATAATATGAGCTACTTCTTTATCTATTTTGGAAACCAAATCAAACATCTTTTTGCGATCTTCAGTAACATTGAAATCCAAATTTTCAATTGCGTTCATTTCTTCGGATGCATCTAAAGCGCCTAAAACAATAATTTGAGATCCTTTGCAAAAACGATTGTGTTGAATGTTGGCGATACTTTTAATAGCGCTATCCCAAGCAGAATTAGCTCCAGGACGACCATAATTGGCTCTAATGCCAATATCTTCTGGGATGCCAAATAAAACGAATTGAGATTCGCAAGATTGAAGGAAAGAAACAATTTCTTGCTCTTTTGGAATGGTTATCATTTTTTCTCCAAATTTTACTTCACCACTACGGTAATTGGTGATTTTGGATAAATCGGAAGCCGTAAAACGGATTAGTTTTTCCATTTTGTTGTTTGTTTGAGTTCAAAAATAATATAATTGTACAAACTATCGTTATACAATTAAATATTATTAAATTTGCTTAACAAAATTAATCCCAAATGGAAAATCAAAAAAACAACTCGAATCAAAAAATTATAATATTTGTATTGCTATTGCTACTTGTATGTAGTGTATTTTACAATATTAAATTAACAAGTGAAGCTTCAGAACTTACTACTGAAGTAAAATCGGTGAAATCTGAAAAGGAAAATGTAATGAAAGATTTACAAGCTCTTAAAGACAGTTATGATACTGCTATCGCTGAAAATACTACTATGTCTGATGAATTGATCGCAGAACGTGAAAAAGTAGTTGGATTAATGGCGCAGTTAGAAAAATCAAAAGTTACTGCGGTTTCAATGGCTAAATACAAAGAGCAGTTTTTTGCTTTGCAAACTAAAATGAATAGTCTGTTGAAAGATGTGGAAGTTTTGAAGAAACAAAATCAAACTTTGAAAACCAATTTAGATAGTACTAATGTGGTTTTAACTGATTCAAAAAACTACAATCAAGTTTTAGTTGGACAAAATGAAGAATTATCAAAAACTGTCGAGAAAGGTTCTAAGTTATCTATATTAAATTTGAAAACAGCAACCTTTAAATTAAGAGGTTCTGGTAAACACATTGAAACCGATAAAGCAAGTCGGGTAGATGTACTTAAAGTTAGTTTTACAATTGCAGAAAATAGTATTGCTAAATCGGGTGATAAAACCTACTATGTTCAGATTATTGATAGTAAAAACAATGTTCTTGGAGATAAAGTAACTGTAAATTTTGGTGATAAATCACTAACTTATAGTTTTACTGCGGGAGTTAAATATGAGAATAAGACAGTAGATATCGTTCATGAATTACCAGGTAAGGATTTTGCTACGGGCACTTACTTTGTGAATTTATTTGATAAAAACGAATTAGTTTCTAAATCGAGTTTTACTTTAAGATAAGAATAATAAAATTAATTAATCCGCGAGTGAGCAATTTAAACCTGCTTTTTCGCGGATTTTTTTTATAAATAATTAATTCTTTGTCCTTCTAGGATAACTTCATCAATTAAGTTACTTCCAAAAGCATAAGGCAGTTGATAATAGGAGGTAACTGACTTACTTATAATTAGATTGGCTTTTTTACCTTTAGTGATACTTCCATGAGTATTCGAAATTCCCATTGCATAAGCGCCATTAATTGTAGCAGCATTTATAGCTTCTTCTGGAGTCATTTTCATTTTGATACAAGCAGTAGCAAACACAAAATTCATGTTCCCCGATGGAGTGGTTCCTGGATTAAAATCGGTTGCCAAAGCTAGAGGTAATCCAGCATCAATCAGTTTCCTTGCTGGTGTGTATGGAATACTAATAAAATAAGAGCAGGAGGGAAGTGCGACTGGCATAGTATCTGAATTTTTTAATGCTTCGATGTCTTCATCGGTCACCACCTCTAGATGATCAACAGAAAGCGCGTTGTGTTTAACGCAAGCAGCAATTCCGTCAATAGCATTAAATTGGTTGATATGTATTTTTGCTTGAAGACCATATTTTTTTCCAGCCTCCATAATGCGTTCGGTTTCTTCAACTGAAAAATAACCTGTTTCGCAAAAAGCATCAATGTAATCAGCAAGATTTTCGGAAGCAATTTTCGGTAACATTTCATTAATTATTAAATCAATATAACCTTCATGATTGTCTTTATATTCTGCAGGAAATGCATGAGCACCAAGAAAAGTAGCTTTTATTTTGATTGGATAATTATCAGCTAGCCTTTTAATTACACGCAACATTTTAATTTCACCTTCCACTGTTAATCCGTATCCCGATTTGATTTCAACTGCTCCTGTGCCTTGTATCATGACTTCTTCTAATCGTACTTTTGATTGCTCATACAATTCTTCTTCGCTCGTTTCGTTAAGTTTTTTTGACGAATTAAGAATTCCACCACCTCGATTGGCAATTTCTTCATAACTCAACCCGTTAATTCTGTCTACAAATTCTAAAATTCTATTTCCTGCGTAAACAATATGTGTATGACTGTCGCACCATGAAGGGAGTACTACTTTTCCAGAAGCATCAATGGTAATATCGGCTTTGATTTCAGGGCAAATTTCCATAGAGCCAAAATCAGAAATACAATCGTTTTCAATAATTAAGAAGGCATTTTTAATTGAAGGCAATACCTTCATTTCTTTCCCCGAAACTTTTTTAATTGAAGTATCGCGAATTTGCAAAAGCTCCCGTATGTTGGTGATTAATGTTTTCATGAAATGATTTTGGGTAAAATTACTTTTAAAAAAATAATTATTTATAAATTTATACAAAATTATATTGGGTGCGAAAAATTAAATATAAAAAAGGGAAAAAAGTTCAACCTACACTTTTAGAGTATACGGGGGTTCATAAATTTACTCAAACAGAAATTCAATTGTTTGTTTATAATGATGCGGATTTAGCCGAGTTTCATGAATTTGATGTGAATGAAATTGGCAAGCATGTTGATTTTAATAAAGTAAATTGGATTAATTTACATGGATTAAACGATACCGATTTGATTGTTAAAATTGGAGATTTTCTTGGAGTGGATAATTTTATGCTATCTGATATTTTAAATACTACCAAACGCACCAAGTTGGATGAATACCACGACACCTTGTTTTTTAATATAAAATCGTTGTTGCCAGATGGTGATTCTGATAATATTATGGTTGAGCAAATTAGTTTTTTATTGAAGAACGGAATTTTGGTTTCATTTCAAGAAAAGCGCAGTGATTTCTTTACGCATATTCGGGAACGAATTCGAACTCATTCGGGAATTGTTCGCACTAAGCAAGCCGATTATTTATTGTTTTTGCTCTTAGATGCGATTATGGAGAATTTTTATATTACTATTGAAAACGAAGAAGATAAAGTAGAGGAATTAATAAATCTTTCGAAAAAAAGTACCGATATTTCTATATTGGAGCAAATTGAAAAACACCGGGATAATTATAATTTTTTAAAACGTTCCATTATTCCGCTTAGAGATTCTTTGTATTCAATTAAGAGTATTAAAGACGACAATGTTTTTGATGCAATTGAAGCTAATAATTTTACTTTTTTTGAACGATTACATCAAAAATGTTTGGAGTTATTAGATCAAATAGAATATGATTTAACCACTTTGGATAGCGCATCAAATTTCTTTTTCTCTACTCAAAGCCATAAAATGAATGAAATTATGAAGACACTAACTGTAGTTTCGGTGTTCTTTATGCCGCTTACATTTATCGTTGGTGTTTATGGAATGAACTTTAAGTACATGCCCGAATTAGAGTGGAAGTATGGTTATTTAGGAGTAGTTGTAGTTATGGCAATTATGATTGCGGGAATGATTTATTATTTCAAAAAAAAGCGATGGTTTTAATTGTTTACAATCTTGTTGATAATTTACATTAATTTTTTTGCAGAATAAAATTTTAGAATTATCTTTGACCTATAATTATTTAGAAAATTACTGAAAGATATGTTTACATTCGCACAATATTTAGGATTCTTATTGTTCTTAACCATTTTAACAATTGGTTTTTGGTTAATGATGTTCTTAATTAACTTTGTTTTCTACTGGGTTTTTGGTGCAACTAAAGAGTTGTTAAAAGAAAGAAAAGAGAGAAGAGAGTTAGAAGCAGAATAATTTTTCTATTTCATATAAATAAAAAGCCCCGATATATTCGGGGCTTTTTATTTGTCTCTATTTTTGTTTAACCTCCAAAATCGCCACCTTCTCCTTCGCCTTCTCTTTTTGGCT
Source organism: Flavobacteriaceae bacterium (assembly GCA_947453195.1). Classification (GTDB taxonomy): domain Bacteria; phylum Bacteroidota; class Bacteroidia; order Flavobacteriales; family Flavobacteriaceae; genus Flavobacterium. The sequence goes on along the minus strand of CANGFO010000004.1, from coordinate 142,891 downwards.
GTTTTTCACGATCTGATTTTTGTTTATTAAAGCGGTAGGTAAAAGATAAGTTAATTTGTCTTTCACGAAATTGCATTTCACTGTAGGAATTTAATGTTGGTAAATTAGATTGCATAATTCTTTTTCTTGAATTAAAAACATCATTAACATTAAGTGAAATGGTTGCTTTATCTTTCATAATATCTTTGCTAAAAGCTAAATTAGCAGCAAACACCCCAACACTTTTTCCTTGAAAATTATTTTGTGGTGCATTATAAGTTGCGTTGGTTTGCCAATCTATTTTATATGGAAGTGTAATTTTAGAAGTTATTCTTGTAAACCAACTTGATGAGGCTTTGTTTACTTCTTGACTTATAACATCTGAAGAGCCATTAAGTGTATATTGATAGTTTCCGGTTACTGTACTTTTAAAGAAATTAAAATTACCGTTTAATTTCCACCATTTATATGGAGTATAATTGATTGTGAATTCAAATCCGAATCTGGTATCATAATCTAAATTAATTGCTGTGGATACATAAACAGGGGTATCTACAGGAAGACCATTTACAATAGTGGTAACGACATCTCCCGTTGGTCTTTTGACAAACTGAAAAGGATTTTTAGTTTTATTATAATATACAGAAGTCGTTAAAGTTACTTTTTTAAACTTATTCATATAAGCAAAATCTAAGGCATCTGTAAAAGATGGATCAGTATCTGGGTTTCCTATAAATAAGTTAATGTTACTTGTGTAATTATTTGGAAATGGAATAATAAATCTATTTCGAGGTCTTTCAATTCGCTTACTGTAGTTAATTGAAATTGTGCTTTGTTCGTTTAATTGATAGGTAAAAAATGCACTTGGAAAGAAGTTGTTGTACCTTTTTACTTTATTAAAATCGGTCAGTAATAATTTACTTTCAATTCTTGAATCTTCAAATCGTAAACCCAAAAGGTAGGAGAACTTACTTATTTTAGAACCCAATTGAGAATAAAAAGCATTTATATTTTCTTTGTAATTAAATACATTAGTAAAATTTGAATAGGAGTTGTAGTTTCCTGCATTATCAATGCTTCCAACTTGAAAGTCATTATTATATTCGTTAAAAATTCCTTTATATCCCGCTTCATATTGACCATTTTTACCAATTGGTAAAACATAATCAGATTGTAATAAAGTTCTGTTTTGAGTTTGATAATATTTAGATGATTCTATGCTGGTAGTGCTCGTTGCTCCAATAAATGAGTTGGTGATTGTAGAAAAATCATTATCAATATTTTTAGAAACAGTTCCGTCAACAGTTAATTTATGTCCTTCTTTTTTAAATTTCTTAGTGAAATTTGTAGTGTACTCTATGTCGTGTGTGTATGTATATTGATCATTAAATCTGTTTGAAACAAAATTGTTATTTGCCTCATAATTATTAATCACATCATTAATAGGACTTGAGCCATCATTTTTTCTGTAAGTAAAATTATTAGTCCAAGTTATGGTTTTATCTAAATACCATTCCATTCCAAAACTATAATTATATCCTTTTCTTCCTGAAGATCGGTTGATGCGTTCGTTGATTGTTTTGTATATAGATCCATCTGGATTTAAATAATCAGAATCGGTTAGAGTGCGTCCTGGAGCATTACTGTCGTTGTATCCTATTGTTGAAAATAGATTGAAATTAGTGCTTTTAAAATTTATAGTTCCTGTTGAATTGTAATTTTTCGGATTTCCAACTGTAGCAACAAAAGTTCCATTAATACCGTTGTTTTTTCCTTTTTTAAGAACAATGTTTATTATTCCTGCTCCGCCTTCAGCATCATAACGCGCAGATGGATTTGTAATTACCTCCACTTTATCTAATGCATCGGCAGAAATACTTTTTAATGCATCGGCAATATTAATAGCATTCGACGGTCTTCCGTCAATTAGGATTCTTACATTTTCATTTCCTCTTAAACTTACATTTCCATCACCATCTACTGTTACCGATGGAACATTATCTAAAACATCGCTTGCAGTACCACCTTTAACAGTCATATCTTGTCCAACGTTGTAAATCTTTTTGTCTAATTTAATTTCTACTGACGCTTTTTCAGTTTTAATAACCACATCATTAAGTTGTTTTGCATCTGACTGAAGGGAGATAACACCAAGATTAGTGTCTGAAGTAAATGTCTTTTCTTTTAATTCTAAAGATTTAAATGATATAAATTCAATTTTGACTTTGTAGGTTCCTGGAGTTGCATCAAAATTGAAATCTCCTGTAGTGTTGGTGATTCCACCTGCAGTAACTTTATTGGTTGTAGCGTTTATAAGAGATATAGTGCTGTATTCTAATGGAGTGTTGGTTCCTTTTTCAATTACTTTTCCAGATATTTTTATTTTTTTTCCTTCAGGCTTATTTTGAGAATAATTCAATAATGAGGTTAAAAATAATAGAAAGGTTAAAAGGAATTTAATTTTTTTCATGATGGAGTGTAAAGTTTCTTTATGCTAAATTTGACTGCAAATTTAAACAATCGTTTAATCATCACTTCCTAAATCTATGTTAATAAATTATAAAATAGAATCAATATTTGACAGAGGTCTAGCAATGATTGCGCGGTCTTTGATTACAACTACAGGGCGCTCCATTAGTATTGGGTTTGCTACAATTGCAGTTAGAACTTCTTCATTAGAAAGATCTTTTCCTTTATATTTTTCTATCCAAATAGGTTCCTTGGTTCGTATTAATTCAATTGCAGGAATATTTAATTTATGAATAATTGCACTTAATTCTTCATAACTCAGAGGCTTTTCTAAATACTTTATTATTTCAAATGGTTTATACGTGTTTTCTATAAAAGCCAAACATTCTCTTGATTTTCCACATCTTGGATTGTGATAAATTGTAATCATATTTTAGTGAATAGTGTTAATATATTCTGTTTTTTATAGTACTTTAGTCGTTGCAAATGTAGTATATCAATATAATTAAATCATCAAACATCTATGTTTATTGAACAAGGAATAATAAAAAGTAATGAATTCTGGAAATACATTTTAGGGTCAATTTTAATTATAGCTGCATCAACTGTAGGGCAAATTCCGTTAGAGCTTGCGGTTGCTTATAAAACTCTAAAAACGCACCATGTTCCTGCCAATACAAATGAGGCTTTGCAATTGTTGGATTCTAATATATCACTCTTTTTAATGATGCTGACTTTTGTGTTTGGTTTCATAGGATTCGCTTTAGTAGTAAAGTATTTTCATAAACAAACACTTTTATCGGTTACTACCTCAAGGTCAAAAGTAGATTTTAAAAGAGTGTTTTTTTCTTTCGGAATTTGGACTCTATTTACAATTGCATCTACATTAATTACTTTTTATTTTAGTCCGGGTAGTTTAGTGTGGAATTTTAAACCAATTCCGTTTGCAATACTTTTTATAATTGCTACACTTCTAATTCCAATTCAAACAAGTACTGAAGAATATATTTTTCGAGGATATTTAATGCAGGGATTTGCTAATTTGTCAAAAAACAAATGGTTTCCGCTACTAATGACTTCATTAATTTTTGGATCCATGCACATATTAAATCCCGAAGTAGATAAAATAGGGTATTGGGTATTAGTTTATTACATAGGTACAGGTTTGTTTTTGGGTGTTTTAACGCTAATGGATGAAGGTTTGGAATTGTCTCTAGGATTTCATGCAGCTAATAATTTAATTACTGCTTTATTAGTTACTTCCGATTGGACTGCATTGCAAACCAATTCCTTGTATAAAGATGTATCCACACCTGGCGGAATGTGGGAAATATTTATTCCCGTATTTGTAATATATCCTATTATATTAGTTATCTTTAGTAAGAAATACCGATGGACCAATTGGAAAGAAAAACTAACAGGTAAACTAAGGTCATAACTTAAATAAAATAGCGAATACCATGATTCATGTTACTTACGAAAATGTACACACACAATTTAAATTAAATGGCTTTCAGTTAGATAAAGAAGATTTGTGTCGTGTTGCATATAGCTTTATTAAAGAAGGAGAAGATTTTGAAAAGCCTGTTGGTGATTTTCTTTTAGATTGGTTTGATAGTAAGTCGTACATCGAAATGCAAACTTCGGGCTCTACCGGAATTCCCAAAATTATTAAAGTTGACAAACAAGCTATGGTTAATTCAGCTTTAGCAACTGGAGATTTTTTTGGTTTGTATGCAGGAAATAGGGCTTTACAATGTTTACCCGTTAAATATGTGGCAGGAAAAATGATGCTTATTCGTTCTATAATTTTAGGTTTAGATTTAGATTATGTAGCACCAAGTTCGCATCCTATGGAAGGCATGGACGAGAAATACGATTTTGTGGCTATGGTTCCAATGCAAGCACAAAATTCCTTAAAAGAATTGAAAAATGTAAAAAAACTAATAGTGGGTGGTGCCCGTATTAGCGCTTCATTAGAAAAAGAATTGATGAAATTGCCTACTCAGGTTTACGAAACCTATGGCATGACCGAAACAATAACCCATATTGCTGCAAAAAGAGCAGGGGAAAAAATATTTACGGTGCTTCCAAATGTTACTATTTCTTATGATGATAGAAATTGCTTGGTGATACACGCTCCGAATATTATTGCTGAAGAAACAGTGGTGACCAATGATTTAGTAGAATTGGTAAACGAAAATCAGTTTAAGTTTCTTGGCCGAATTGATAATGTAATCAATAGTGGTGGAATTAAAATAATCCCTGAGCAAGTAGAGCAAAAGCTAGATGGAAAAATTGACAGGAGGTTCTATATTGCCTCAAAAGAAGATAAAGAATTAGGCGAGAAAGTGGTGTTGATTGTAGAAGGTGATGCTATTGAAATAGAACCAGCTACTTTTAATGTGTTAGATAAATACGAGCATCCACGCGAAATTATTTTTATTCCAAAATTTAAAGAAACCGAAAACGGAAAGTTCCTTCGAAATGCGAGTTTAGGATAAAAAGTGACTTCTACTTTTCTAAATTAGCATTGATGTAAAATTTGTTAGTTGGAACTTCAATATTATCTGACGGACTAACTTTGATTTTGGAAGTTGTCCAATCATTAGTTGGATAAATTCTAATCTCTTCACCATTTATTTTAATATCATAAGGCATATTAAAATTAGGTTCATTTGCATTCCATTTGAATTCCAGTTTGTTGTTGTTTATTCGAATAAATAAATTGGGGATAGTTGCGTAGCGCAGGTATTGATTGAAAATTGGAGTTAAATTCATTTTGCTTTCTTTATTAAAAAAGGCAACAACTGTCTCGGTATCAATTATTTTATGTTTGAATGTATTTGAATAATCTAAAATAATCTTCCACCATAACTCTTCATTATTTAGTACACTTCGAATAGTATTTAATAACAATGCGCCTTTATAATACATATCACCCGAACCTTCTTTGTTAACGCCAAATGGACCAATAATTGGTTCATCATTACTAACATTCTGCTTCATGCCGTTCATGTATTTTTGCGCTTTTTCGGATCCAAATTGACATTCTACATAAACCACTTCTGAGTACATGGTAAATCCTTCATGAATCCACATGTCGGCAATATCTCTAGAGGTAATACTGTTTCCAAACCATTCGTGGCCGCTTTCATGGATGGTGATATAATCAAAAAGCAATCCAATTCCAGTTCCAGAAAGATCGCCTCCCAAATAACCATTTTTATACTTATTTCCATAAGCTACAGCACTTTGGTGTTCCATACCTAAATAAGGCGTTTCAACCAATTTATAACCATCCTCTTTAAAAGGATAGGTTCCAAATTTGCTTTGAAAACAAGTCAGCATTAATTTTGCTTCTTCAAAATGGGTTTTGGCTTTCGCTTCATTTTCTTTTAATACATAATAATCTAAGTCTAAGTCGCCAAGTGCATCATGAATGTGCGCAAAATCGGCAATGTTTACTGTAATGTCATAAGTGTTAATTGGATTTTTAACTTCCCAATCCCAGCGCGTATATCCGTTTTTTAAATCTTTGCTTCCGATAAATCTACCATTAGAAACATCCATTAATCCATTTGGAACAGCAACTTTTATAGAGGCTCCATTATCGGGTTCATCGCTTTGAGAATCTTTAACTGGATACCACAAACTAGCACCCGTACCTTGGCAAGCAACTGCCACCCAAGGGTTTCCTTGTTTGTCTTTTTTAAATACAAATCCGCCGTCCCAAGGGGCATTTTTAGCAATAGTTGGTTTTCCTGAATAGTAAAAAGTAATTTTATCTTCTCTTCCTTTTTTTATTTCATTTGGAAAATCAATGAAAACAGCATTGAATTCTCTTTTGTAGTCAAGTTTTTTAGTATTAAAAACAATAGAATCTACTTTCATGTTATCAAATAAATCTACCTGAATCTTTTTTGTGTTTTCAATTACTTTGAAAGTAATATCATTATAACCAACAATTGATTTTTCTTCAATATTGATTTTGATGTTTAAATCGTATCGCAATACATCATAGCAAGTGCGTTCAGCTCTTAAACCGCCTTGAAGTGAGTCTTTTCTGGTGGTTGATTCCTGTGCAAAGCCAATTTGAAAAGCAGCAATTAATACAAAAATCGATAGTAGTTTTTTCATGGTATTTAAACTTGAATTACACCCAAATTAAATTTCTTTTCAATAGGAGCGTGGTTGGCTGCTTCAATACCCATAGAGATCCAAGTTCTTGTATCTAGTGGGTTGATAATGGCATCGGTCCATAATCTTGAAGCCGCATAATAGGGAGAGACTTGCTCGTCGTAACGCGCTTTTATTTTGTCAAATAATTCTTTTTCTTTTACTTCGTCAATAACTTCTCCTTTGGCTTTAAGGGCAGAAGCTTCAATTTGAGCTAATACTTTGGCAGCTTGTGTGCCACCCATTACTGCTAGCTCTGCACTTGGCCAGGCAAAAATCAATCTTGGGTCGTAGGCTTTTCCACACATGGCATAGTTTCCTGCGCCATAGGAGTTCCCCACAATAACCGTAAATTTTGGTACCACCGAGTTAGCAACGGCATTTACCATTTTGGCACCATCTTTAATGATACCACCGTGCTCGCTTTTTGATCCAACCATAAAGCCAGTGACATCTTGAACAAATACTAACGGAATTTTCTTTTGATTGCAGTTCGCAATAAATCGGGTAGCCTTATCTGCAGAATCCGAATAAATCACACCACCAAATTGAATCTCTCCTTTTTTAGTTTTGGAAACCATTCTTTGGTTGGCAATAATTCCAACTGCCCAGCCATCAATTCGTGCATAACAAGTAATGATTGATTTTCCATAATCTTCTTTGTACATATCCACCTCCGAATTGTCTACCATTCTTTTGATGATTTCCATCATGTCATATTGTTCGGCACGTGACTTAGGAAGTATTCCAAAAATATCTTCTTCAGCTAAAGCTGGTTTTTGAGGTTTTTCACGATTAAAACCTGCTTTATCATAATCTCCAATTTTACCAACGATACTTTTTATTCGGTCTAAAGCATCTTTATCATCTTTCGCTTTGTAATCGGTAACACCAGATATTTCGCAGTGGGTTGTAGCACCACCTAGCGTTTCATTGTCAATATTTTCTCCAATAGCTGCTTTAACCAAATAGCTTCCTGCAAGAAATATACTTCCTGTTTTGTCTACAATCATAGCTTCGTCACTCATAATAGGAAGGTAAGCGCCTCCGGCAACACAACTTCCCATAACTGCTGCAATTTGGGTAATTCCCATACTGCTCATTATTGCATTATTTCTAAAAATACGACCAAAGTGTTCTTTATCAGGGAAAATCTCATCTTGCATTGGCAAATAAACCCCGGCAGAATCAACTAAATAGATGATTGGCAAGCGGTTTTCCATGGCAATTTCTTGAGCTCGCAAGTTCTTTTTACCTGTAATAGGGAACCAAGCACCCGCTTTAACAGTAGCATCATTAGCAACTACAATGCATTGTTTTCCTTTGATGTAGCCAATTTTCACTACTACGCCTCCAGAAGGACAGCCGCCATGTTCGGCATACATTCCGTCCCCAACAAAAGCACCAATTTCTATGGAGCTTGCTTTGTCATCCAACAAATAATCAATTCGCTCCCGAGCGGTCAATTTGCCTTCAGAATGCAATTTCTCTATTCTTTTTTCTCCTCCGCCTAATTTTACTTTAGCAAATCGTTGTTTTAAATCGGATAATAAAAGTTTATTATGATCTTCGTTTTTATTGAAGTTTAAGTCCATAAAATGGTTTTTTTGTTGAGGCTAAATTACAAAAACCATTCTAATCTTAATACTATAAATTGAAAATAAACAGTGGTTTTTTTAAATCAAATTTAATATTACCTTAACATAAAAGGGATATATTTGCAATCACTAAAACACCCTAAAATGACTTTAAATAATGTATTTCAGTTTTTAGTTCCTAAAGACAAAAAATTCTTTCCTCTTTTTGAACTTGCTTCCGCAAATCTTGTAGTTTTAGCCGAAACACTGCATGAGGCTGTTAATGCTCCAATTGCTGAACGTGAAGATTATTATAAAAAAATTGATGATCTTGAAGCTACAATTGAAGAAATAACTCATAAAACTAACTTAGAATTAAGTAAAAATTTCATCACTCCATTTGATAGAGAAGATATTCATGCTTTAATTAAAGCAATAGATAATGTTGCCGATTATATGCAAGGTGCAGCAAGCAGAATGCGTTTGTATCAAGTTGAAAAAATCACTAAATCAATTCGAAAATTAACTGAAATCAATTTAGAAGCTTGTCAATTAATAAATGAAGGAATCATACAATTAAAAGACATTAACAATGCTAAGTTAATTAAAGAAACTTGCAAAAAAATCAATAAATTAGAAAGTAAAGCGGATGTTGTTTTTGATAAAGCTGTTTCTGATATTTTTGAAAATGAAACCGATGTAAAAAACATTATCAAGTATAAAGAAGTATTATCTGCATTAGAATCGGCTTCAGATAAATGCAAAAGTGTTTCTAATGTAATTGAGCAAATTTCAGTAAAACACTCTTAATTTAATAACAATAAATATTATTGTATTCGTATGACTTTACTAATTGTTATTATAGTACTTGCTCTTTTATTTGATTACATTAACGGTTTTCATGATGCAGCCAATTCTATTGCTACTATTGTTGCTACTAAAGTATTAACCCCTTTTCAAGCCGTATTATGGGCGGCATTTTTCAACTTTTTAGCCTACTGGGTTTTTGGATTTGGAGTTGCTGATACCGTAGCAAAAACAGCAAAATCTGAAAATATCGATCTGACAGTTATTCTTGCTGGAATTATTGCTGCAATTATTTGGAATTTAATTACTTGGTGGAAAGGAATTCCTTCCTCTTCCTCTCATACCTTAATTGGTGGATTCGCAGGAGCAGCCATAGCACATGCTGGATTTCATGTTGTGAATTGGTATAAACCAGGAGAGAATGGTGGATTGCCTTCTGGAGTTGCTATTGTTATTGCTTTTATTGTATTAGCTCCGTTATTGGGTATGATTATTTCGTACTTTATTTCAATTTGGATGATGTATTCGTCTAAGAAATTAATTACGCCTAAGCTATTTACATTAGTGTTAATGGGATTGGTATTTTGGTTTTTAATATTAGTTATGAAATTTGATATTGAAAAACCAAGATTTGAAAATCACTTTTTAGCAGTTATCAGTGAAGCGGGCAATATCAAATGGTTGCTTGTAGGAATAATTTTTTACAGTTTAGCATTTTTTAATTTAGCTTTTAGTTTTGTTTCAACAGCCAAAGCAGAAAAAATATTAAAAAGAATGCAGTTACTTTCTTCTGCAGCATTCAGCTTAGGTCATGGAGGAAATGACTCTCAAAAAGTAATGGGTATAATTGCAGCTGCTGTTGCTGTATTTTTAAGAACACACCCTAATTTTAATATGTCTAATGGATGGTTAGATCTTAATGTGATTCTTCCAAATGAAGATTTAGGAATTAAAGCTAATATGCCAGAGTGGATTCCAATAGCTTGTTATTCGGCTATTGCAGCAGGTACTTTAAGTGGTGGATGGAAAATTGTAAAAACAATGGGGTCCAAAATCACGAAAGTAAATGCCTTTGAAGGAGTAGTTGCCGAATCGGCAGGCGCCTTGACTTTATTTACAACAGAGCATTTTAAAATACCCGTTTCTACCACACATACCATTACTGGTTCAATTATTGGGGTAGGTGTTACCAAAAGGGTTTCAGCTGTAAGATGGGGGGTTACTGTTAAATTGCTTTGGGCTTGGATATTAACAATTCCTGTATCGGCTGTATTGGCTAGTATTATTTATTATTTACTATCTTTTTTAATAAAATAATTTGGTTAAGAAAGTTAACTATTACAAACTCTTAAATAATATTATTTAGGAGTTTTTTTTATTTTACTATTTTCCAATGTTAAGTTTTTACTCAAAATTAAAACTTAACATTTGCGTATTGTTTTTTGTTTTACATTTGTTAACGATAAATTTACATATAGTTTACTATAAATTAACAAAATAAATGATAAAGAAAACAACACCTACTAACGAAGAAATTAACAATTCAACTGAAATCGATGTATCAGCAAATGTTGAATCACAAATTATTGAAGAAGTTGCTCCTACAAAAACTCCTGCGAAACCTAGAACAAGAGTTAGAGTCGCTAATCCAGTAGTAACTGAAATTCAAACGGAAGAAAATCAATATGAAATTTCAAATGAAATTATTGTAGAAACAGTATTAGAATCAGAATTAATCGAAGATATAAAAACACCAAAAATGAAAAAATCTGAAAAAGAGATTGCTAAAAAAGTAAAAGAAAAAAAGAAAGCTAAAGTTAAAAAAGAAAAGCAAAAAGAAAAAGATAGACTTAAAAAGCAAAAAGCTAAAAAAAGAGAAAAAGCTAAAAAACAAAAAGCTAAGGATAAAGCAAAGGCTAATAAAAAAGCTAAGGCTAAAAGAAAATCTAAATCTAAAAAGAAAAAATAATTTAGTAATTAAAAAAAAACCGATGTCAAACATCGGTTTTTTTATATGATTTTTTTAATTACTCGAAGTCGGTGGGTGTGTCTGTTGGTTTCGGCATTATAAATCCCAAGGTGATCCAATCGGTCTACACGCACTTTTCCGCTGGCATGAATGATGTAGTTGTTTTCTAACATTATTCCCACGTGAATGATGTTTCCTTCTTCGTTATCAAAAAATGCTAAATCGCCTGGCTCACTTTCTTCAATAAAACTCAATACTTCACCTTGAGTAGCTTGCTGTGAGGCATCACGCAATAATTTGTAGCCGTTTAACTTGTATACCATTTGCGTAAAGCCTGAGCAGTCAATCCCGAAAGGAGTTTTTCCGCCCCATAAATACGGAGCATTCAAATACAAATAAGCGGTAGCTATAATATTTGATTTAGCTTGAATCCCTGAAACTTTTAATCCTTCAAATTGGTAGTTTTTAGTATTTATTTCTGGAAGTTCTAAAAACGATAAAGAAGCACCAAGTGCAATCGGAATTAATGAATTATCAGAAACTGAAATGTATTCAACTAAATCGGCGTTCAGTGCTATTTCTTGTTTGCTTAGTAATTCGTAGTTATCTTTGGTAATGACTTGGTATTGCTTACTGTCTACCCATCCTTCATAACCATCATAGTGTAATTTAATCTTACTCCATTGCCTGTCTTTTTCTAGCACAGCAAAATATTCCCCAAACAATACTTGAGAGACAATTTCACTACGATCACTAGCTTCAGCTCGTAACGGGATTATTGATAAATTACATATTCCAAACATTCAAAATGGAATTAATTAGATGTTTTCGATTATAATTGCCGATGCACCGCCGCCGCCATTGCAAATTGCTGCAACTCCGGTTTTGGCATTATTTTGTTTCAATACATTCAATAAGGTAACCACAATTCTTGCTCCAGAGCATCCAAGAGGATGTCCTAAAGAAACTGCACCACCATTTACATTGATGTTGCTTGTGTTCAATCCTAATATTTTGGCATTCGCCAAACCAACAACTGCAAATGCTTCGTTAAATTCGAAATAATCTACATTGCTTAATTCTAAATTGGCTTTGCTTAACGCTTTATTAACTGCTTTTGCAGGAGTAGTAGTGAACCATTTTGGTTCTTGTGCTGCATCTGCATAGGATTTTATATAGGCTAGGGGAGTTAATCCCATTTCTTTAGCTTTTTCTTCACTCATTAAAATTACTGCAGCTGCTCCATCGTTAATAGTTGAAGCGTTGGCGGCGGTTACCGTTCCGTCCTTAGTGAACACGGCATTTAATGAAGGTATTTTATCTAATTTTACATTAGTAAATTCTTCATCTTTAGTAACTAATATTGGATCTCCTTTTCTTTGCGGTACCGCAACAGGAACAATTTCTGAATCAAATTTTCCTGCTTCCCAGGCTTTAGCTGATCTTTCATACGATTCGATTGCGAAAGCATCTTGTTCTTCACGTGATATTTTATAATCTGACGCACATAAATCGGCAGAAACGCCCATGGCATTATTGTCGTAAGCATCAACTAAACCGTCTTTTTGCATTCCGTCCATCATCGTAGTTGGGCCAAATTTTACTCCGTTTCTCATATGAACATAATGTGGAATACTGCTCATGTTCTCCATTCCACCAGCAACTACTATTTCTGCATCGCCAGTCATAATTGCCTGAGCTCCCATCATGATAGATTTCATTCCCGAAGCACACACTTTATTTACTGTGGTACAAACTACTTCATTTGAAAGTCCAGCAAACAGTGCCGCTTGTCTTGCTGGCGCTTGTCCAACACCTGCTTGCACTACATTACCCATAAACACTTCATCCACTAGATTAGGATCTAAATTAATTTTTTGTAAAGCTCCCTTAATAGCTGCTGCACCAAGATGTGGGGCAGGGACAGAAGATAAAGCGCCCATAAAACTTCCAATTGGAGTTCTTACTGCTGAAACGATTACTATTTTTTTATTCATAATCTTGTGGTATTAATGTTAGGATTTGTCCGTTTGTTTTGCAAATTTACTATTTTTTGAATAAATTCTGTTTTTATGTTAAAGATAATCGATATAAATTATTAGATGCTAAAATAGTAGATTCTATATATTTGATTTTTAAGGAATTCATACTTTGAATTAATTAATAATTAAAAAAGTAAAACAAAATGTTGTAAATATTATTAGGATACCTTACATTTGCAACCGCTTAAAGAGAAACGTTCTTATTAATATAAAGATTTTGGAGAGTTGCCTGAGAGGCCGAAAGGACATGTTTGCTAAACATGCGTATGGGGAACTGTACCAAGGGTTCGAATCCCTTACTCTCCGCTTTTTACACCTCGGGGTGTAGCGTAGCCCGGTTATCGCGCCTGCTTTGGGAGCAGGAGGCCGCAGGTTCGAATCCTGCCACCCCGACAAAATAAAGCGAGGAACTTTAAAGAAAGTTTACTTTCATTTAAAGTTTAAGGTTTGTTTTAAATTGAAGCGAAGCTTTAATTTGCAACATAACCCTACAGGATCATTTTAATAACCCTGCCACCCCGACAAAATAAATCAAGGAACTTTAAAGAAAGTCTACTTTTTTTGAGTTTTATTAATTAAGCAAAGGGTTCCATAGCTCAGCTGGATAGAGCAACGCACTTCTAATGCGTAGGTCGAAGGTTCGAATCCTTCTGGGATCACATACGAAAGCCACTATTTATAGTGGCTTTTATTGTTTTATTTATTTTAGAGATATTCTATTCATTTTCAATATCATTAAATATTTGTTGTACATTAATTTCTAATGCGTAACAAAATCTTAAAAATAAATCTAAAGTCATTCTTTGTTTGGAACTAAAAACACGTCTTACAGTTGTTTCGGAACATTTTGAGGCTTTTGCAAACTTTGATTTATTTCCATCATACTTTTCGATGAAAATTTTATAAAGCTTATTTACAAGTTTTATTTCTATTTGTTCAAAATGATTCTGCATTTAACAAAGAAAATAAAGAAAAAATCTAAAAAACTTTCTTTTACTCGACTTATAAGTCGAATTATTTATTATTTTTGTAAATAAAATTTAAAATTAATGAGAAAATTACTGTTAAATAATTATATAAATAAAACTCAGGGAAGCTGAAAACTGTATAGAGTAGGCAAAAATTAAAACCAAAAAAATGAAAAAAAGTTTTTTATTAATCATTGTATTATTAGCATCTTGCACAATAAAAGCGCAAGATTTAGTAAAAGATTCTAAAGTAAAAGAATCAAAAGCATATTTAGGAGTTTCCATAGGTTATGCTGTACCAGGTGGATATGGATCTGATAATTTAAATTCTGGAATTAATTTAGGATTTATAAATTTTGGATATCGATTTACAAAAGAATGGGGTGCAACTTTAAATTTAACTTCTTCTGGGTTTGCATACAAAAATAAAGGTGCTCTTGGAGTAGCAGTATTTTCAGTAGGACCTATGTATACAGCGAATTTAAGTGATAAATTATCCCTTGATTTTAAACCGCAATATGCATTTAGTATTGTTGGAAAAGAAACAGGTATTGGATATGATGATGCTACATTGAAAGGTTCTGGTTTTGTATTTGGTAGTTCTTTAAATTTTGGAGTAACCAAAGGATTTAAATTGTCTTTAAATTTAGATTATACAACTGGAAAATGGGATGAGCTTCAATATGGTGGAACTACTTATAAAGTAACTTCTAACAACAATATTAGTTCTTTCGTTATGGGAGCTGGATTAAGATATAATTTTTAAAAATTTAGGGTAGCTGAAAACTATTTAGAGTAAGCAATAATTCAATAAGTTATTTTATGAAAAAATTAAATTATTTTTTGTTATTAATTCCATTTTTATTTTTTTCCTGTTCAAAAGATTCAGGAACTACTTCAACTCCAACACCTTCTTATAGTATTCAAGGTTTATGGAAAACTACATCTGCAGTATTAAATGGAGTTGAAAAATTTGGTGGGACAAATACGGTTAAGAGTGAGTTAAATTATTTTAACGCTGACGGTAGTTTTAGTACTCAGTCATATTCTGATACAAACTTTTCTACTTTAGCAGGTTATTCTACAGGCACATATACACTTCCATCATCTACTACTGTAAATATTAATGCTAACGCCTATAGTCCATCTAACACTTTATTAGCTAACTATAATGTTACAAGTCAAATAACATTAATTAGTTCAACTGAGTTGCAATTAAAAACACTTAATTACCCGGCTGCTAATGATGTTTATATTAAAAAGTTTATTCGATAATCTTCTTTTTAAAGTTAATAACAATAATTATAAAGAACCGCAATTAATTTGCGGTTCTTTTTTTATTAATAATAGTTTACGAATTATTATATTTGAATTTCTATTATTTACAATTCATGTGTTTTAAGAATATTTTTCTTTTTTCTTTTTTATTATTGGCGTTTGTGGGGTGTAAACCCACAGAATCGGCCAACTATAAATCGAGTAGGGTTTTGAAAAACAACTACATCAAAGGGAATTCTATTGCGATGTATGAAGGTATAAGCGATACTACTTTTGTAAAACTCACCGATTTTGGATCTGATTTTGTTTTGGATATGAAATACGCCACTAACGATAATTTCTTAAAACATAAAGTCTACGATTGCGCCGATTGTTATTTGAGATTGAAAACGATAAAATTTTTAAAGGAGGCCAATGCCGAATTCATGGAGAAAGGTTACCGTATTAAGTTATTTGATTGCTACCGTCCGTTGGATATTCAAAAGAAAATGTTTGAATTGGTTCCCAATGCCGATTATGTTGCCGATCCTAAAAAAGGTTCAGTACATAATAGAGGCGGTGCTGTAGATCTTACTCTAGTAACGGCCAACGGAAAAGAAGTAGATATGGGAACACCTTTTGATTTTTTTGGTCCTGAGGCAGGGCACAATTTCCAGGGATTATCTAAAAAGATTCTCAAAAACAGAGCCTATTTAAAAGAGGTGATGCTCAAACACAACTTCAAAGCCTTTAGTTCGGAGTGGTGGCATTATAATTTATCAGAAAGTACCAAGGATAAATTATCTAATTTTAAATGGAACTGCAATTAAAGTTTTTTCTTTTTATTCATTTTTAAGAAGTTCCAAATTTTCGGATCCATTCGACCATAGTAATTTTCGGTGCTCATTTCTATAATGATAATGCTTTTGTTTTCAAAGCCTTCAGTTATTTTATCGTAAATTTCTTGTGCACTCAATTCGCTTGAAACAATCCAATTATCAGAAAAATATTTTACCCATTCGCCTAACGATTTTACCTTGTTTTCAAATAGTTGGTTATCTACAGAATGATATTGAATTAAATATACCTTTTTCATTTTAAACTATTTTTATTTGATATTGGGATTTGAATTCGGTTAATCTTGAGGTCCAGACCCCAGTCCATTCAATTTCAACTTTAAAGGAAACCAAACTGTGATTTTGAGAATACAATCCAAAGGTGGCGTACCATGTTCCTTTATTTTTTTCTTTATGATTTGGAATACCTCCAATTATTATTTTGGATGGATTTTTTTCAATTTGAGAATCGGGTTTTGAAATTTTTTCAGGTACCGTAATATTTACAATATCAATTAATTTCTTAGCACCAACTGGCAACACCATGGCAGTTGATTCCGATCCGTTCCACTGAAGTGGCTTTCCATAACATTCAATTTGCTGGATTATTGTTGATTCTTTTGCTTTAAATTCTAATTTTTCTAGAAACAGTTCGGTGTTAATTGAAGGGATGTTACCACTATTTTTTATTTCAATTCTCGAAATGTATCTGTTGGCAATTAAAGCTCTATTAGTAGATTCGGTTTCATAATCATTTAAATCTTCAATGGTTATTTGGGTGGGTTCGCTTAATATTAATCGTTGTCTTTTCCAATACTCTCTTAAATCATCTTTAAATAAGGCTACTAATACGGCACAAAATGTAATGAAGGCAGATATAATCGAAACAATAAATCGCTAGTATTCCGATTTATTTAAAACATCAGTTTCGGGATAATCGGGTTTTAAGATTTCTATAGGGAAATAATTTCCAATCGCATATACCAATACTATTAACGCGATTAAAACTAAAAATTTAAAGTACTTTTTTTGCATTTGTTACTCTTTAACAGATTTACTAATTGTATTTCCATTAGAATGCAGGCTGAAATAGAAGTGGGATTTCTTTTTTAAATATAGCGATTTATTTTTAAATAAGTTAGGTTTTTTGTTAAATTTGATTTCTAATTAGTTTATCTATCATGAAAATAAAAAATATATTCTTTTTGCTTATTGCAACTTCGGTAATAGGTCAAACTTTGCCAAAGGTTGCGAGTGGAACTATTGAACGTATTGATAACTTTAAATCTCAATTTGTAACCAAACGCAATATAGATATTTGGTTGCCTGAAAATTATTCGGCTGAAAAAAAGTACTCGGTTTTATATATGCACGATGGGCAGATGCTTTATGATCCAGAAACCACATGGAATAAACAAGCTTGGGACGTAGATGATGTGCTAGGAAAATTAATGCAAGAATCAAAAATTCAAGATGTAATTGTGGTAGGAATGTTTAACGGTGATAGTACACGACATATAGATTATTTTCCACAAAAGCCCTTTGAAAGTTTAACAACCTTTCAGCAAGATTCAATTTATAAAGCCAACAGAAGCAATGGACAAAGTATTTTTAATAACGGAAAAATAAATTCAGACAATTACTTGAAATTTATTGTTCAAGAAGTGAAACCATTAATTGATAAAAAATACTCAGTTTACACGGATAAAGCGCACACTTTTGTTGCGGGCAGCAGTATGGGTGGGTTGATTTCGATGTATGCTATTTGCGAATATCCTATTGTTTTTGGTGGAGCGGCTTGTTTATCAACCCATTGGCCTGGAATTTTCGGTATCAAAGGAAACCCTATTCCGGATGCTTTTTTTAACTATTTGAAATTGAATTTACCTAATCCAAAAGACCACAAAATCTATTTTGATTATGGAACTGCTACTTTAGATGAGATGTACGAAACACTTCAACCTCAAGTAGATGAAATTATGAAATCTAAAGATTATACCAGTACGAGTTGGATGACCAAAAAATTTGAAGGAGATGATCATAGCGAAAAAGCATGGAAAAGTCGTTTTGCTATTCCAATGGAATTTTTAATGGGCAAGAATTAAACCAATTTATAATACCTAGCGCCAATTAAAACCGGATTTTCTTTTTCAATATAATCCAAAACAAACTCATTTTTAGGGGTTAAAACCGATTGGTTTCGTTCTTTTTTGTGCAAGGAAATGTAGGTTCCAAAATCAATTTCGGTACTGTTGTTTAATAAATCAAATAATCCAACTTTAGATACAACATTTTTCCAATCAGGTTGCACTTCTGCTTCAAAAACTTTGGCTTTAGATCCACTTCCGTATGCTATGAACCCCATTTTTTTTGAAACAATATCGTTATCATTTTGTAAATGATATTCTAAAGTTGATAGTAGCCCTAAAAAGATAGATCCCGTGTACATATTACCTATTTGCCCAGATGCAATTTCGGATGGAAATATTGCTTTGGATACAAAATCTATATAATCCTCACTTTTGGCAATGACTTTGTTTTCTTCGGTGAGTTGGTTTTCTTTGGCATAAATGTCTACAAAAGTTCTACGCGCCTGAAAACAATAGGGAAGGTGCATCAATACATTTTCCCAATTCTTATAAATGGATTCCGATTGATTGGTTAATTCTTTGTAGCTAAAATAGGCTTCACTCGTTCTGTTAATGTAGCATTCGTTTGAATAGTGTCCATCAAAAACGGGTTGTTCTTTGTAGATAGAAACTTCGTTTTCAAGTATTCCAAACCATTCTGGATTATCGGTTGTATTTAGGATTTCATTTTTAGAAAAACTACGTCTTGGTTTAAAGAAGTCAAAAACGCCATCGGCAGAAACACCTACTTCATTAGAAAAGGACAACAATTTTGGATTGGAAGTAATTAGCATGGCAATTGCTCCGGCTCCTTGGGTGTATTCTCCAGTAGAATTTAAATCGTATTTGGCATTGTCAGTCGCTACAACAATTGCTTTTTTAGTTGGATTTAATCGAATGAAATCTAATGTAGTTTGTAGGGCATCTACGGCGCCAATACAAGCAAAAGTCATATCGAGTGTATCGCATTTTCTAAAAGTTCCTAAGCCATAATGCTGCTCTAAAAGTGCTGTAATATAGGAAGCAATTGGTTTTGATGAATCTACCGAACTTTCGGTACCTACATATATTCTAGCAATTTCTTGCGGGTTAATTTGCTCTTGCTGAAGTAGTTTAAACACTGCATTGGTGGCAAAAGTCACCACATCATTATGAACATCTGGAAAGCTCATTTTTTGCAATCCCAATCCTTTGATTAGTTTATCAGGCTCGATATTTCGATTTATTGCTAGGGTTTGAATGGGTAAATGTATTCTTGGGAGATCTATTGAAATGCTGTCAATTCCTACTTTCATAATGTTGAATATTTCGGCAAATTTATTAATTGCTTCAGCAAAATAATCGTAACAAATTATAATTTTTATATAAATAAAGTCGATTTATGAATGTGATAATTTTAATGCTTCTTTTGAGTTACTTTTTCAGTTTTTCCTAATTATTTATGCAGATAGTAATAGAATTAAAAGAAACACGATTGGCACTTAGGCTGCAGGTTGTATTTTCGTTTTAGGAAACTAAAAAAATAGTACATTTGTATTATAAAAAATAATCGATTCTATTGTGATTGCAACCAATAAACTCAAAATTTTCAATGATCCCATTTATGGGTTTATAACCATACCCAATTCCTTAATTTACGATTTAATTCAGCATCCCTATTTTCAGCGTTTAAGAAGAATTTCTCAAATGGGATTGTCTTACTTGGTATACCCGGGTGCGCACCACACGAGGTTTCATCATGCTTTGGGCTGTATGCATATTATGCAAAAAGCAGTTCAAACCCTAAGATTTAAAGGAGTAGCTATATCTAACGAAGAAGAAAACGCTTTGTATATTGCCATATTGCTTCATGATATAGGCCACGGACCTTTTAGTCATGCCATGGAGCACAGTATTGTAGAAGAAGTGCATCACGAAGAAATTTCACTTAAATTCATGAATGCCTTAAATGAAGAATTTGAAAGGAAATTAGATTTAGCCATTCAAATTTTTAAAGGCGAATACCACCGTAAATTTATGCTTCAGTTGATTTCAAGTCAATTAGATATGGATCGAATGGATTATTTAAAACGCGACAGTTTTTATAGTGGCGTAGCCGAAGGAAACATCAACAGCGATCGATTGATTCAAATGATGAATGTAAAAGAAGATGTGCTTGTTATTGAAGAAAAAGGAATTTATTCGGTAGAGAAATTTTTGGTTGCCAGACGTTTAATGTATTGGCAAGCCTATTTGCACAAAACATCGGTTGTGGCCGAAATTACGTTGACCAAAATACTTAAAAGAGCCAAAGAATTGACTCAAAAAGGGGAGCAATTGGAATGTAGCAAATCACTATCTTTTTTTCTGAATAATAAGATTACAACAGATACATTTAATTTGGATGAACTAATTACCTTTTCGCAATTAGATGATTATGATGTACTTGGAGCGATAAAATCTTGGCAATTTCATGCTGATTTTGTTCTAAGTTCGCTTAGTAAAATGATTATCAATAGAGATTTATTGAAAATAATTGTTTTGGATGAAAAAGTAGATACAGAACAATTAGCGCAGTATAAAAACAAAATAATGAACTTGTATTCTTTATCAGATAAAGAGGCTAATTATTTTGTTTTTAAAGGAAAACTGAAAAATCAGGCCTATAATAAAGAAAGCGAACCTATAAGCATATTGAAAAAAGACGGTGAAATTGAAAATCTAGTAGATTCTTCAGATCAATTACAGGTAAAAGCACTTTCTAAATCGGTTACAAAATATTACATCTGTTTCCCAAAAGTACTCTTAGATATCTAGTGTTTAAATTAATTTTCATATTTTTGCAACTATTCTTATTCCACTTAAATTAGTTGGGGTATAATTTTGAATAAATGAAATTCACAGCAGAACAAATTGCGGGTATTTTAAACGGCGAAGTAGTAGGTAATCCTAATGCTGAAGTGAGCAAGTTGGCTAAAATTGAAGAAGGGATTCCAGGATCGCTAACATTTTTGTCCAATCCAAAATATCAAAATTATATTTACACCACTCAGGCAACGGTTACCATTGTCAACAAAAATTTCGAACCAGAAAATCAAATTACCACTACTTTAATAAAAGTAGATGATCCCTATCAAGCTTTTTCCAAACTTTTAGAATATTACAATCAAGTTAAATTAATGAAATCCGGTATTGAACAACCTTCTGTAATTTCCGAAGGTGTTACTTATGGTGATGATTTGTATTTAGGTAGTTTTTGTTATGTTGGGAAGAATGTAAAAATTGGAAATAATGTAAAAATATATCCAAATACTTTTATTGGAGACAATGTAGTAATTGGAGATAATTGTGTGTTTTTTGCGGGTGTTAGAGTTTATTCTGAAACCGAAATTGGAAATAACTGCGTTATACATTCTGGTGTTATTGTCGCTTCTGATGGGTTTGGCTTTGCGCCCCATGAAGATGGGACTTA
This sequence comes from Flavobacteriaceae bacterium, assembly GCA_947453195.1. Taxonomy (GTDB): domain Bacteria; phylum Bacteroidota; class Bacteroidia; order Flavobacteriales; family Flavobacteriaceae; genus Flavobacterium. The sequence continues at coordinate 121,228 of CANGFO010000004.1, read as the reverse complement.
CAGTAAAATCCCACAAATTGGAAATGTAATATTAGAAGACGATGTGGAGATTGGTGCGTGCACCACTATCGATAGAGCAACAATGGGTTCGACAATTATTAGAAAAGGAGTGAAGTTGGATAACCAGATTCAAATTGCACATAATGTTGAAATTGGTGAAAACACCGTTATAGCTGCTCAAACCGGAATTGCAGGTTCTACTAAAATCGGAAAAAACTGTATGATTGGTGGTCAGGTTGGAGTTGCCGGACATATTACGATTGGAGATAATGTAAGAATTCAAGCACAATCCGGAATTGGAAAATCATTGAAAGATGGGGAAGTAGTTCAAGGATCACCTGCTTTTACTTATGGTGAATTTAGTAAATCGTATGTTCATTTCAGAAATTTACCAAAAATCGTATCTGAATTGGATGCCTTAAAAAAGAAATTAGAATAATATTTATACAAACAGAATTAAATTATGGTAAAGCAAAAAACCATTCAAAGTGAAATTTCACTTACAGGTGTCGGATTACATACAGGAAAAGAAGTTAAAATGACTTTTAAGCCTGCCCCTATAGATAATGGATTCACTTTTGTAAGAGTTGATTTGGAAGGAAGTCCAGTTATTGAAGCCGATGCAAATTATGTTGTAAATACGCAACGCGGAACTAATTTGGAAAAACTTGGAGTAAAAATTCAAACTTCAGAACATGTATTAGCCGCTTTTGTTGGACTTGATGTTGATAATGTTATTATTGAATTGAATGAATCTGAGCCACCAATTATGGATGGTTCTTCAAAATATTTTGTTGAAGCAATCGAAAAAGTTGGTGTTGTGGAGCAAGATGCAGAACGTAAATATTATGTTGTAAAAGAAGTAATTTCATTCGTTGATGAAACTACCGGAAGTGAGATTATTATAATGCCTTCTGATGAGTATCAAGTAACAACCATGGTCGATTTTGGTACCAAAGTATTAGGAACTCAAAATGCAACACTTAAAAATATAGCCGACTTTAAATCGGAAATTTCTGATGCGAGAACTTTTAGTTTTTTACATGAATTAGAAAACTTGCTTAATGACGGTTTGATAAAAGGAGGTGATTTAAATAACGCTATCGTTTATGTAGATAAAGAAATTTCTGCACAAACAATGGAAAGTCTTAAAAAGGCTTTTGGAAAAGACCAAATTGCAGTTAAAGAAAACGGAATTCTGGATAATCTTACTTTGCATTACCCAAATGAAGCTGCACGTCATAAATTACTTGATGTAATTGGTGATTTGGCTTTAATTGGTATGCGAATTAAAGGTAAAGTTATTGCCAATAAACCAGGTCATTTTGTAAATACTCAATTTGCAAAAAAAATGGCTAAACTGATTAAAATTGAGCAAAAAAACCAAGTACCGGTATTTGACTTAAACCTACCTCCATTAATGGATATTCATCAAATTATGAATATTCTTCCACACAGACCTCCATTTTTATTAATAGATCGAATCATTGAAATGTCTGCTACGCATGTGGTTGGTATGAAAAATGTAACCATGAATGAAAATTTCTTTGTGGGACATTTTCCTGACGCACCAGTTATGCCAGGCGTTTTAATTGTTGAAGCTATGGCGCAATCGGGAGGGATATTAGTATTAAGTACAGTTCCAGATCCAGAAAATTACCTAACCTATTTCATGAAAATTGATAATGTGAAGTTCAAGCATAAAGTATTGCCTGGTGACACCTTAATCTTTAAATGCGAGTTAATTACTCCAATAAGAAGAGGGATTTGCCACATGCAAGCCAACGCCTATGCAAATGGAAAGTTAGTTGCTGAAGCCGAATTGATGGCGCAAATTGCTAAAAAACAATAAATTTAGAAGGCAATTATTTTAAATAAAAAATACCTATTACATTTACCAAAAATTTAATACAATATGAATCAACCATTAGCCTATGTTCATCCCGGCGCCAAAATCGCTAAGAATGTTGTAATTGAACCTTTTACAACCATTCATAACAATGTAGAAATTGGAGAAGGAACTTGGATCGGTTCAAATGTAACCATTATGGAAGGCGCTCGTATTGGAAAAAATTGTAATATTTTTCCTGGAGCAGTTATTTCTGCAGTACCTCAAGATTTAAAATTTGGTGGTGAAGATTCACTTGCAATTATTGGAGACAATACAACCGTAAGAGAATGTGTTACAATTAACAGAGGAACTATTGCATCTGGTCAAACTAAAATTGGAAACAACTGTTTGATTATGGCAACAGCCCATATTGCTCACGATTGTCACATTGGAGATAATGCTATCATTGTAAATGGTGTGGCACTTGCAGGACATGTTATTGTAGGTAATTATGCCATAATTGGTGGATTAGCTGCATTACATCAATTTATTCATGTTGGAGATCACGCAATGATTTCTGGTGGATCATTGGTTCGAAAAGATGTACCTCCTTATACTAAAGCGGCTAAAGAACCTTTATCTTATGTTGGAATCAATTCGGTTGGTTTGAGAAGAAGAGGATTTACTTCAGAAAAAATTAGAGAAATTCAAGATATCTATAGAATTTTGTACCAAAAAAATTACAATACTTCGCAAGCAGTGGGAATTATAGAAGCGGAAATGGCTGCATCTCCTGAGCGTGACGAGATATTAGACTTTATAAGAAATTCCTCTCGTGGAATCATGAAAGGCTATTCTGGAGGATATTAAAAAAACAACAATTAACAATAAACAAATATAAAAATGGCATCTACATCAGATATTAGAAACGGATTATGTATTAAATTCAATCACGATATTTATAAAATCATCGAATTTCTTCATGTTAAACCTGGTAAAGGCCCCGCTTTTGTTAGAACAAAATTAAAAAGCTTAACTAACGGAAAAGTATTAGATAATACTTTTTCTGCGGGTCATAAAATTGAAGACATTCGTGTTGAAACTCAAACTTTTCAATATTTATATAATGAAGGTGATCAGTTTCATTTCATGAATACAGAATCTTACGAGCAAATAACATTAGATAAAAAAATCTTAGACGCTCCAGATTTATTAAAAGAAGGAACGCTAGTAATGGTTCAAATAAACACTGAAACGGATATGCCTCTTTCTGTAGATATGCCAGCTTCAATCGTTTTGGAAGTGACTTATGCAGAACCAGGAGTAAAAGGAAATACAGCTACTAATGCTACAAAACCAGCCAAAGTAGAAACTGGAGCTTCAGTAAACGTACCTTTATTCATTAACGAAGGTGATAAAATTAAAATTGACACCGCTACAGGTTCTTACATGGAGCGTGTTAAAGAATAAATTTCTTTTAAATGAAATTTACTAAACCACAAAAGCTTAATGATATTGCCGGAATAATTGGATGTTCTTATGTTGGAGCATCCGATTTTCCAGTTTATGGTATGAATGAAATCCATGTGGTAACAGAAGGTGATATTGTATTTGTAGATCATCCAAAATATTACGATAAGGCACTTCAATCTGCTGCTACAATAGTATTGATTAACAAAGAAGTTGCTTGTCCGGAAGGAAAAGCACTGCTTATTTCAGATGATCCCTTTAGAGATTTCAATAAACTTACTAAACATTTTAGACCATTTCTTTCTGCAAATGTTTCTATTTCAGAATCTGCAGTGATCGGTGAGGGAACTGTAATTCAGCCAAATTGTTTTATTGGTCACAATGTAAATATTGGTAAAAATTGCATCCTTCATGCCAATGTTTCTATTTATGATAATTGTGTTATTGGAGATAATGTTATCATTCAAGCAGGAACTATTCTAGGAGCAGACGCTTTTTATTACAAAAAAAGAGAAGAAGGATTTGATCAACTTCTGTCAGGTGGAAGAGTGGTTATAGAAGATAATGTTGGAATTGGGGCTCTTTGTACAATTGATAAAGGGGTTACAGGCGATACAACTATTGGTGCTGGAACTAAAATCGACAACCAAGTTCATGTGGGGCACGACACCCTAATTGGAAAAAAATGTTTAATTGCTGCACAAACTGGTATTGCTGGTTGTGTAATCATTGAAGATGAAGTTACTTTGTGGGGCCAAGTAGGAACTACAAGCGGAATTACAATAGGTGCAAAGGCAGTTATCTTAGGTCAAACTGGAGTAACAAAATCAGTTGAAGGTGGAAAATCTTATTTCGGAACTCCAATTGAAGAATCTAGAGAAAAATTAAAGCAATTAGCAAATATTAAACGCATTCCCGAACTTCTAAAAAAATCTTAAGTATGACACCAAAAGAATTAGTTTTAGATTTTTATAAAAATGATTTATTATTAAATCAATCAGAAGTAAATGAATTTTTACATCCCGACTTAATTATTGAATGGAACAGCAGTAAAGGATTTGTACAAATGAATCGCGAGGATGTATTAAGTTTAACTGCGGATTTAAGCAAAGCCTATGTTCGCTCAAAAATGAGAATTACCCATATTATTGCCGAAGATCAAATGGTTTCGGTACGTTATTCACATTTTGTTAAAACATTTGAAAATCCAAGGGAAGAAATGCTATTAGCGCATTTTTTTGTCATTTGGGAAATTAAAGACGACAAATTATATAGAGGCTATCAAATGAGCCAATTTAATTAATAGTATATATAGAAATTTAGCAAATTTTAATTAAAAAACTAATTACTATTTTATACTTTTGCAACACAAAAAATAAAAACAATATAATATATCTATCATGAGCGTTTTAGTTAATAAAGATTCAAAAATAATTGTTCAAGGGTTTACTGGAAGTGAAGGAACTTTTCACGCACAGCAAATGATCGAATACGGAACTAATGTAGTTGGTGGAGTTACTCCAGGAAAAGGAGGATCTATACATTTAGACCGTCCCGTATTTAATACGGTAAAAGATGCAGTGGTTAAAGCAGGAGCCGATACTACAATTATTTTTGTTCCGCCAGCTTTTGCTGCCGATGCTATTATGGAAGCTGCCGATGCAGGAATTAAAGTAATCATTTGTATTACTGAAGGTATTCCTGTTGCTGATATGATTAAAGCGTATGATTATATTAAAGATAGAAATTGTAGATTAATTGGACCTAACTGTCCAGGTGTAATTACACCAGGTGAAGCAAAAGTGGGTATTATGCCAGGTTTTGTTTTCAAAAAAGGATCAGTTGGTATTGTATCTAAATCGGGTACTTTAACTTATGAAGCTGCAGATCAAGTGGTAAAACAAGGATTAGGAATTACAACTGCGATTGGTATTGGTGGTGATCCAATTATTGGAACAACAACGAAACAAGCAGTTGAATTATTAATGAATGATCCAGAAACAAATTGCATCGTAATGATTGGTGAAATTGGAGGGCAACTAGAAGCTGATGCTGCAAAATGGATAAAAGCAGATGGAAACCGCAAACCAGTTGTTGGGTTCATTGCTGGTGAAACTGCTCCTAAAGGTCGTACAATGGGTCACGCTGGTGCAATTGTTGGTGGAGCTGATGATACTGCTGAAGCTAAAAAACGTATCATGAGAGAATGTGGAATTCACGTAGTAGATTCTCCAGCAGAAATAGGTAAAAAAGTAAAAGAAGTATTAGGATAAACTAATATCTTATAGTTATAAAAAAAGCCCTACAATTTGTAGGGCTTTTTGTTTGATATTAATTAGGAAACGGATTTGACCATCGTACATCTGTATACACTGCCGAACCAGATAATGATTTGATAAAAGCAATAACCGAATTCACTTCGGGAGCTGTTAAATGAAGTTGCTGACCTGTTCCAGTTGGATTTAATTTCTGATCTAAATTAGTGTTTCCTGGAGCTACATTAATTGTTCCATAATGGCCAATAACTTGTTGTAATGAAGTGAATTGCCCGGTATGCATCATTGGTGAATTAAGATCCCCATTAAGTTTCACTAGATTTCTTAATGTTGGAGCTCTTGTTATCGTGATATCTATTCCGGTACCTGTTAATTTACCAATAATTCCATTATTGTGCGAATTTACAGAAATATCAAATTCTGGAGCTTTGTGGCATTGACCACATCCAATACCACCCGAAATTCTATTTCCAGTATTATCAAAAACGGGAATTGTCATAAAAAGATTTTTTCCATCGTTTTCTTCTGTTGTGAAATTAGGAAAAGGATCAGTATCACTTGCAACTTGACTTCGACCAACATCATATTTAGAATCAAAAGACTGAATACTTTTAACAAATTGAGCTAAGGCTAATTGGATTTTTGTTTCTGTTATTTCTTCAGAGCCATATACAAATTTAAATAGCTCTTTGTAATAGCCCAAACCACTTAACTTCGCTACTAAATCTGTAATACTTTGGTCACCATTTAGGCCACTGTAACCCATTTCTTCATGATTTTTTATAGGCATTGTAGTTTGCATTTCTAATGAAGTGGCTCTTTCATCCCAAAAGAATTTAAATTCTGATGCAAATCTTGAATTTATTAATCGCATGGAATGTCTTGCTGTGCTTCCGTTTGATCCAACACTAGCAACTGCGGTATCACTAAAAGCATTGGCTTGTTGATGACAAGATGAACAAGAAATGGCATTGTTTACAGAAAGTTTTTTATCATAAAACAAAACCCTTCCTAGCGTAGCCCCTTTATCGGTTATCGAATTTCCAATAGTTGTATTGTCTTTTGTAATATAGGCGGGCACTGTTTGACCTTGATAATTTAATAAATTATCCAAATCTATTGCCGTTCCAAAAGTTGCTTTTACATTTGGGTATTTTATGTCTTGGTAAGAGTCGTCTGATTTATTACACGAAGTTAAAATTATTCCCGTAATAGTTAATCCAATTAATTTGACTAGTTTCATAATAATTTAATTTATGTAAATATAATAAATTACCTATAATGATTTTAATATTATAGAAATTTCAACGCTTCTAACTTAAATTGTATTTCATATATTTGCAATTCAATAAACAAAATAAATACTATTATTCATATGAAATTATTGGAAGGAAAAGTCGCCATAATTACCGGTGCAAGTCGAGGAATTGGAAGTGGAATAGCAAAAGTTTTTGCTCAACATGGAGCAAATGTTGCTTTTACCTATAGTTCGTCTGCAGAATCTGCTATGGCTTTAGAAAATGATTTAAACGCTTTAGGTATTAAAGCTAAAGGATACAAATCAAATGCTGCCGATTTTAATGAAGCGCAACAATTAGTTGATGCCGTATTAGAAGATTTTGGAACAGTAGATATATTAATTAACAATGCTGGAATCACTAAGGATAACTTATTAATGCGAATGAGCGAGGAAGATTTTGATAAAGTTATTGAAATCAATTTGAAGTCGGTATTTAATATGACCAAAGCAGTTCAAAAAATCATGTTGAAAAACCGCAGTGGATCCATTGTCAACATGAGTAGCGTGGTAGGAGTGAAGGGTAATGCGGGTCAAGCAAATTACTCAGCTTCAAAAGCCGGTATGATTGGTTTTACCAAATCAATTGCTTTAGAATTAGGATCAAGAAATATTCGTTGCAATGCAATTGCTCCGGGTTTTATTGAAACAGAAATGACGGCAAAATTAAATGCGGATGTGGTACAAGGCTGGAGAGATTCTATTCCATTAAAAAGAGGAGGAACTCCAGAAGATGTTGCCAACGCTTGTTTGTATTTCGCTTCAGATATGAGTGCCTATGTTTCAGGACAAGTATTAAATGTTTGTGGTGGAATGTTAACTTAATCGTTGCAATTAGTACAAACAGAATTTTGAAATAAACCAAATAATGAATACTTCCACTATTTTATTAGTTCTCCTTTCTGTAGTAATAGCAAGTGGATTATCTTATTTTCAATATTTTTATAAAGCCAAGAGTAAGTCTAGTAGGACAAACCTTTTGGCTTTTTTACGTTTTACAACGGTATTTGGAATATTGTTATTATTGATTAACCCAATAATTACAAGAAGTACATTTGAAACAATTAAAACACCACTTCCAATTGTAGTTGATAATTCGGCTTCTATAACCGACTTAAAAGCTGTTGCAAATGCAAAAGAGGTTTATGAAAAACTAATATCCAATTCAGATTTAAAACAAAAATTTGAAGTACAATCTTTTGGTTTTGATTCGGAATTTCAATCTATTGATGAATTCAATTTTAAAGGAAAAGAAACAAAAATTGATCTTGTTGCAACTAATTTAAAAAACCTATTTAAAAATAGGACTTTTCCTACAGTATTAATTACGGATGGAAATCAAACTTCAGGCTCGGATTATGTTTTTAGTTTTGATTCTAATAACAAAGTTTATCCATTGGTAGTAGGAGACACCACAACTTATTTGGATTTAAAAATAAATACGATTAATGTAAATAAATACGCGTTTCACAAAAATAAATTTCCAGTTGAAGTATTTTTACAATATGCGGGAACCAAATCAGTGAATGCTAAATTCACTATTTCTCAAGGAAATGAAACTTATACAAGTCAGAATATTACATTTTCTCCAAATAAAAAATCGGAGATTATAAATGTTTTGTTACCGGCAGATAAAACAGGAGTACACGTTTTAAATGCAAAAATAACCTCACCTGAAAATGAAAAAAACACCTATAATAATGTAAAGAAATTTGCAGTTGAAGTTATTGATCAAAAATCGGAAATAGCTTTAATTTCTGCAATTAACCATCCTGATTTAGGCGCCATTAAAAGAGCAATTGAAACAAACGCACAACGTAAAGTAACTATACTTAAACCAGGTCAAATTAATTCTTTAGTAAATTACAATGTACTTGTTTTATACCAACCTAATGCTGAATTTAAATCGATTTTTGAAGCAAATAAAAACTTTAAAATCAACACCTTTATTATTACGGGAAACAAAACCGACTTTAATTTCTTAAATCAATATCAATCCGATTTTGAATTCAAAATGTCTTCCCAAAAGGAAGATTATTTAGCTAATTTCAATACTAATTTTAACCTATTTGCTTTGGACAATATTGGTTTTGAAAATTTTCCACCTCTTGAAAACCAATTCGGGACTATTACTGCAAAGCCGAATGTATCTGTTTTATTGAGTTCAAGTATTCGCAATGTTGCTACAAATGCCCCTTTATTGGCTTATTCTGAAACTACAGGAAAACGAAATGCTTACTTATTTGGAGAGAACATTTGGAAGTGGCGCGCAGAAAATTATGTTAGCAAAAAATCATTTGAAGAATTTGATGTTTTTTTAGATAAAACCATTCAGTTTTTAGCTTCTAATGATTCTCGAAAATCGCTAATTGTAAATCATGAGCGATTTTATAATTCGGGTGATGCCATTGAGATTACAGCTCAATATTTCAATAAAAATTATGAATTAGATGAAAAAGCACGTTTATCTATTGCTGTTACGAATACAAAAACGAAGCAAGTTAAAAAGTATGATTTGTTGAAAACCAGTTCTAATTTTAAAGTCAATTTAGATGGATTGCAGCCGGGAGGCTATTCGTTCCAAGTTAAAGAATTGAATTCCAATTCGAATTACTCCAGCACTTTTGAAATCATTGATTTTGATATTGAAAAGCAATTTGTTAACCCAGATCTGCCAAAACTAAAACAGCTTGCAACTCAAACTAAAGGAATGGTGTACGTGCCAAATCAAGTAGATGAGCTAATCAAAAATCTTCTTGAAAATCCTAATTACAAAGCAGTTGAAAAAGCAATTGTTCAAAAAACACCTTTAATTGATTGGTACTGGTTATTAATTCTAATTTCTATTACACTTGCTTGTGAATGGTTTATTAGAAAATATAGTGGATTGCTATAGATAATCAATAACTATAGATAGTTTATTTACTAAAAAAAATCTATTTTTGTCAAAATTTTTAACCCAATAAAAAATGAAATTTTCTAAATTATTATTATCCTTATTCGTGTTAATTGCTGTTTCATCAGTTAATGCACAAAGCGTTTCTGCTGAAATGGTCGACTTTCAAATGTTGAAAGCACCTAAATTTCCTATCGATGCAGCATCAAGACAATTTAAAGTTACGGTTACTTCGCCTTACAGTTTAAAAACAGAGGATGTTATTGCACAATCTAAAGTTGATTTCCAAAATGAAGTAAAAAACTACAATCAAACGGTTGCGGATAGCGAAAAAGATTTTAAGCAAAAATTAGCGGACTATGATGTAGAAGTAGCTAAAGCAAAAGAAAAATTTGAATTAGAATCAGCTGAATTCAAAAAATTATCTTTATTAGAGCGTTTGTCAATGACCGACCAAGGAAAAAATCCTCGTTTGGTTAATCCATCAAAACCAGTTTATTACAAACCACAACCTCCGGTTTATAGAGATCCTAATTTAAATGACTACATCATTGTAGATAATAATGTATTAGCTTCTCAAGTTGCCATTTCTGGATTTACTCGCGATGGTGGATATGTAGATATCAATTTAGATATTCAAAAATTGAATTTTCAAGATAACGCTGGACAAACTTTTGCAAACCAACCTACTAAATTGGTTGTAAAAGTTAATGGCGTAGAAAAAATTAATAACATTTTCTTTAAAGACTTTGCTTTTATTTCTTCAGCTCCAACAAATAATATCAATAAACCGCTTGAAGAAAAAAATCATTTAAATAAAGTAATGGCATTCATTAATCAATATCTTAATGATAATTTTGGTTACCAAAGTGTAAGAAATACTGTTAAGTTACAAAGCGTAAAAAACAAAGGAAAATTTGATGACTTAGAAAGAGCTGATATTTATGTAACAACAAATTTAAGAAAGTTAAATCCGCAAAGCCCTGAAATGACTGCTGCTGCATTGACCGGAATGCAAAAAGGAATTGATATTTGGAAAGAAACTTTAACAAAGGTGGATTACAAAGACAAAAAAGCAGATTTTAATAATAAAATTGCTGAGTTTGTGTATTTTAATTTAATTCGTTTGCATTTAGCTTTAGGTAAAAGAACAGAAGCTGAAAAGTTCTTAAATGAATTTCAAGAAAATCAAATCTATATGAAATTGTCTTACGACGATGAAAATGAATTGAAAAGGCTAGAAACTTCAATTTATAATTCAAAATAAATCAATGGGGTAAAGCAAAAATGTTTTACCCTTTTTTTATAAATATAATCAACTATTAAAATGAAAAATATATTATTTACTTGTCTTGCAATTTTAGTATTAACTACGGCTATTGGACAATCTAAAGTTGAATGGGGATCTAAATTTGATATAGATACCAAATCAGAGCAAGACATGCAGTTAGTTATGAAAGATAACTATAATTACTATTTAGCATCTGTTGTAAATAAAGATGGGATGGTAGCTCAAAATCAAGTTATCATTAGAAAATTTGATCAAAAAAATCAATTGGTTAATACCTTCACGCAAAACTTTCCACAAGCAGATATGTTTACTTTGCATTTTTATAAAGGAAGTTACGAAATTGCTGGTGATAAGTTTGTAGTATTTGCTCATTCATATTCAAACAAAACTAAAAAGGCGCAATTGGATAAAATTGTTTTTGATAAAAAATCAGGGACTTTTACCACAACTACATTATTTGAATATCCTATTTTATCAGCTTCTAAATCGGGAGATCTCTTTGTAATGAGGTCTGACAATAGTAAATATATTGGAATTGTATTTCAAAAATATAGTACTAAAAAAGATCCTGAGGAGAGCGATTGCATCGTACTTGATGGAACTACATTAAATGAAGTTTGGAAAAAAACCATTTCATTTCCAGCAGAAACGAATACCAATCAAAGAGTACTTACCAACTCAGGAAGATTTGCTTTCATAAGAACCGTTAAAGAGGTAGGTTATAACAATGTATTAGCCATGGTAGATACCAATGGTATCGAAAATAAAGATTTTGGTGCAGCTATTAAACTTCAAAAACCAATTGCTATTTCTATTGGAACTCAAGATTATTTGATAGCTTTTAATTATCCAGCAAAAGGAATTCGACGAGGTGATTTTGGGTATTTAATGTTGTACGATATTCAATTGGGTAAAATGTTACAAAACAACGATATCGACGGATTCAATAGCATTAAAGATATTAATGAAGTAGTTTTTAGAAATGTTTCAGTTCAAAATAATGAAATTCAACTCTTTGCAGATTGTAAATTTCAAGGTGGAACTAAACCAGATCCAACTTTTCCTAATTCAAGTTTCACCGTTCCAGTATATCACTTTGGACATTCTTGCATAATTACACTTGAAATGGATGGTAAATTCAAGAAAAAAATAGATTTAGGTGCATCCGAAACCAATGCTGAATATAATGATTCATTTGGATTGATGAATTATCATGGTGATCATTACGTAAACTTAGGATTTAACGGCGGTTTCTTTAAGCTACAAGCTCCTAATTTTAACACGAGAGAAAATAAAGTATATCTAAACATTAACTCTGAATTTAGAGATTACCAATATGGAGAATACATCAATCAATTCTTTACTTATTTTCAAGACAGTAGTAAAATGTTGTTTGCAAAGAGGTATTCAGATGGTAAGATGATTTTTGTAACGTATGCAGATATTAAATTATAACTTATTTTTCTTTTATTTAAAAAAACCGGATTCAAAGTCCGGTTTTTTTATATCCATAATTTAAATTGGTCATTTTATTTTTAAAAAAGAGAAATCTTCAATAATTAAGACAGTGAAGTCTATAGATTAAGATTGACTTAAAATTCTAATAAAATAGCGTTAAATTAAGAGATAAATACACTATTATCTTTAGGTTTACATTATAATTATTTAACCCGTTTTTAAATGAAATATTTGTACAAATTATGAAAATAAAATTAATTGCATTACTGTTATTTTTACTGTTTTTTATTAATTCAAATGCACAACAGTGGAAATCGAGTTTTGAAGCTGCGAAACAAGAAGCTAAAGAAAAAAACAGGAGAATACTACTTGTTTTTTCGGGCTCTGATTGGTGTGGACCTTGTATTAAACTGGACAAGAACGTATGGCAATCTGCTGATTTCAATAAATATGCTAAAGATAACTATGTAATGTATAGAGCTGATTTCCCAAAGAAAAAAGCCAACCAATTATCTGAAGATTTACGTAAACAAAATTTGGCATTAGCTGAAAAGTACAATCAAGATGGGAATTTTCCTTATGTATTGCTTTTAGATAAAGAGGAAAAAGTACTTGGGGTATTAGGTTATTTAAGTTTGGATGGTTATGAATATTTAGATAAAATTAAAGATTTAGAGAAACAATAAATGAAGAGGTTAGGCTATTTATTTCTATTATTTTTCATGAATTCACTTAACTCTCAAGTAATTCATAAAAGAGTTCTAAGTTTACTTGGAAGCCCATTTGAAATTACCTTAGTGGGGAAAGACACCATTGAAATAAATGAAAATATTGAGATAGGAGTTGCTGAAGTAAAAAGAATTGAAAATTTAATTTCCGATTGGATTCCAACCACTCCAATATCAGAAATAAACAGAAACGCTGGTATTAAACCTATAGAAGTTTCGGAGGAGTTATATGATTTAATTGAACGTTCAATAAAAATTTCTCAAATTACAAATGGAGCTTTTGATATCAGTTATGCATCAATGGATAAAATATGGAAGTTTGATGGTTCAATGAAAGTAATGCCATCTGCTTCTGCTATAAAAGAATCCGTTTCAAAAATTGGATACAAAAACATTATTTTAGATAAATCAAATAGAACGATATTCTTAAAAACACCTGGAATGAAATTAGGTCTTGGAGGCATAGGGCAGGGTTATATTGCCGACATGGTCACTAAATTATTAAAATCAAAAGGAGTAGTTTCTGGAATTATTAATGTTTCAGGAGATATAAGTACTTGGGGAAAACAGCCAAACGGTAAGCAATGGAAAGTCGGAATTAAAAATCCGATGAATAAAAACAAAATTTTCGCCATGTTTCCTTTAGAAGATTCAGCTGTTGAAACTTCAGGAAGTTATGAAAAATATGTAGTTTTTAACGGCATTCGTTATTCACATATTATTGATCCTAGAACTGGTTATCCTGCGCAAGGTTTGGTAAGTGTTTCGGTTTTTGCAAAAACTACCGAAGTTGCAGATGCTTTAGCTACGGGGATTTTTGTATTAGGCAAAGAAAAAGGAATGGAATTAGTAAATAAGTTGCCTGGCATTAGTTGTATTATGGTTGATGACAAAGGAAAAGTGTATACTTCGGATAATATAGATTTAAAAAAATATAAAAATGAATAAGTGTTTTTTAGTACTAATAATTGTTTTAAATTTTACTTCTTGTGAAAGTGTAAAGGAGTATGAAAAAGAATTAATTAATGATCCCGAAATGAAACTGGGCGCTAGAACATCAGAACGACATGAAGTAAATTTTCAAGTTTATAGAGAAGCTTCTGCAGGGGCTAATGGCGGAAAATCAGGAGGAGGCTGTGGTTGTAATTAATATGAAAAATCTCTTACTATTATCTATGCTATTTTTGACTTTGTTTTCATTTTCACAAGAGAAAGCAAAAGACACAATATTTAAATTTAAAAAGGCAGTATTAGAAAGTACCGAGGCTGATATTTTAATGAGTTATTATAAGCAAGATGGTATTCATTCGGCAGTTTCAGGAGGTATGGGCTCTGAAAAACTAACAGATTTTGCTACCAATATTATCGTTGCTGTACCAATGAACGAGGACGATATATTAACAATTGATACGGGGATTTCGGCATATACATCTGCTTCATCTAGTAATATTAATCCTTTTGTTAGCAACAGCACAAGTTCGGGTGCATCTGGTCATACAACCACTACCAATTCGCCTCCCATTGGAACTCCTTGGTTAGCTTCATCTGGCGCATCGGCATCCGACCAATTAATTAGTCTTAGTGGCAATTATAGTCACAGTAGCGATAGCAGAAACTTTATTTGGAATGCAGATGTTTCTGTATCCAATGAGTTTGATTATACTTCATTTGGTTTTGGAGGAGGAATTACCAAATTATTTAATAAAAAAAATACTGAGGTTAGCTTAAAAACTAATATTTATTTAGATAAATGGAGACCAATATATCCTACAGAATTACACGAATATGCTAAGTATGGCAATACATTTCAGTATAATGGATATTTATCTGGAGTAAGTATTTTAAATGAAAATGGCATAGGAAGTATTTTATATAAGCCTGTTAAATTTAAAACTTTAGATATTGAAAAAAGAAATTCATATTCGGTTTCATTTAGTTTTTCTCAAATTGTAAATCGTATATTACAATTCTCTATATTCTTTGATTTATTGCGTCAAGAAGGGTTATTGTCAACTCCATATCACCGAATGTATTTTGCCGATGTTCCAAATTATTATATTGGTCAGAAGCAATATATATCAAATTATCAATCTTCTGATAATGTTGGAGTATACCGATTGGCAGATGACATTGAACGATTACCAAGCACTCGAGTAAAATTTCCTATAGGGATTCGAATAAATTACTACATAAACGAAAAATTTAAAATTAGAACGTATTATCGTTTTTATACAGATGATTGGGGGATAAATGCACATACTGCAAATATTGAATTTCCAATTAAAATAAATGATAAATATACTGTGTATCCAATGTATCGCTATTACATTCAAAATGCATCAACCTATTTTGCACCTTTTGAACAGCACTTATCTACAGAAACATTCTATACTTCTGATTATGATTTGTCTAAATTCAATAGTAATCAATATGGGGTGGGAGCAACCTATCTAGATATTTTTACCAATTTTAAAATCTTTGGATTTGGTTTAAAAAATATTGATTTACGCTATAATTATTACCAAAGAAGTGATGGTTTAAATGCAAATATTATTACCTTTAACTTTAAATTTGTGTTGTAAATAATGGCAAAAATATTAATTATTGAAGATGAAATAGGAATTTCAAATTTTTTAACTCAAGGGTTAGAAGAAGAGGGTTATACTATTGAAGTTGCAAATAATGGGTTGTTAGGACTAGAATTTGCACTAAATCATAAGATAGATTTAATCTTACTGGATTGGATGTTACCCAAATTACCAGGAATTGAAGTTTGTAAAAAAATTAGAGAAAAAAATACTCAAATTCCGATATTGTTTTTAACTGCAAAAGATACAATTCAAGAGACAATTGAAGGATTTCAAGCTGGAGCAAATGATTATATTAAAAAGCCATTTAGCTTTGAAGAACTTTTAGAGCGAATTAAAGTCCATTTTAGAAAAAGTACTTTAAATGAAGTATTATCTTTAGGTAATATAATAATTAATACTAAGAAACATATTGTAACTAGTGATGGTATTATTATAACCCTTACACAAAGAGAGTTTGAATTGTTGCTATATTTAGTTCATAATAAAGGTAGAGTTTGTTCTCGATCTGAAATTATTGAAAATGTATGGAATATTCATTTTGACTATGATACTGGAGTAATTGATGTTTTTATGAATTCCATTCGAAAAAAACTAAATATCAATAAGGATAATGATATTGTAAAAACAATTAGAGGAGTTGGTTATATTGCTAATGACAATTAAATATGATTAATTTATCTCTTAAAAACAGAATTTCCTTTTATTATATAATATCTGCTGCAATATTAATTTTTGTAGTATTTTTTTCTATTTATAATATTGTTTCCCTATCCATTGATAAAAATATTAATGATCAACTTGTTAAAGAAGTTGAAGAATATCAACAAAAATTAAGTTATAATGAAGAAGAACTTGAAATTAATGAACATGAGGAATGGGAGCAAAGAGAACACAACGAAGTTTTTATTGATCCTGTTTTCTTACAAGTTACAGACATTAATGGGAACGTAATTCAGAAATCTAGAAATTTAAGATCTCAAAATTTGTTATTTGAAAAAAATATTCAAATACAGAAAATTACTAATTTAGTAGTTTTAGGTAAAGATATTCGACAAATTCAAGTTCCTTTATTTTTTCATAATAAAATTCAGGGATATTTAATGGTTGCCTTATCTACCAAAGAAGAAATAGATATATTAAATAGTCTTATCAATATTCTTTTTGTATTATTTCCACTAGTTTTAATTACTTTGTTTTTTGTATCCCAATTTATTGCAGGAAAAAGTATTAAGCCCATTAATAAAATCATTGCGATATCTGAAACAATTAACAAAAATAATATAGCAACTAGAATACCTCTTCCAAAATATAAAGATGAATTATTTGTACTATCCAACACTATAAATAATTTATTAGATCGAATAGCCAATACTATTGAAAGAGAAAAACAGTTTACATCGGATGCTTCTCATGAGTTAAGAACTCCATTAGCAGTTATTAAAGGTACTTTGGAAGTATTAATACGAAAACCAAGAAACACGGAAGAATACCAACAAAAAATAAATTTATGCATTTCAGAAGTTGATAGGATGAATAAATTAGTGGATCAATTATTGATTTTAGCTCGATTAGAAAATCAAAAGCAATTTCTTAGAATTGAGAATCTAAATTTAAATGAAATTGTAAATGAAGTTATAAACCATTTTTCTGAAGAATTGCAAAAACAAAAAGTAAAAATTTCATTTGATAGTATTCCAGCAAATTATGTAAATACGGATAAATATTTACTAACTATAGTAATAAACAACCTAATTTCTAATGCTGTAAAATATTCAAAACTAAATGATACAATTTCAATCACTATAGATTCTAAAGACTCTAATACCTCATTAAAAATTATTGACCATGGCATTGGTATTGCAAAAGAGGAAGTTGAAAAAGTATTTAATGCATTTTACAAAACTAATTATACAGTGAATCACCCTGAAATAGATGGAATAGGACTAGGACTCTCAATTGCTAAAAGATTATGTGATGTACTAAACGTAGAATTAGTTTTAACTAGTGAAGAGAATCAAGGAACAGAAGTAACATTAATCATATAAAAGAAAAATAAAATAGTACTAATTTAATAAATTAAAATCATGAACGATGCACATTTACATATGGTGGTAAACCACTTTCCAATAATTGGAATTGTTTTAGGCTTAGGAATACTGCTTTTTGGAATTGTTTTAAAGAATAAAAGTATAATAAATACTGCTTATGGTCTATTTGTTGTCGCCGCGCTATTTGCTGCAGGTAGTATGGCTACCGGTGAAGGTGCAGAAGAAATGGTAGAGGACCTGCCAACAATTGGAAAAGGAATAATCCATGAACATGAAGAAATTGCAGAAAAATTTGCTTTACTTTTATATTTATTAGGAGCAGTTTCTGCTGCAGGAATCTATTTGAATTTTAAAAATAATACAAAATCCAAATTGTTAATCTACTTTGCTATAGTACTTGCTTCAGTAGGTATTTTTTTAGCGCAGAAAACCGGTACTTCTGGTGGTGAAATTCGACATACAGAAATTAGAAATGAAACTACAAAAGCAGCATCTAATACTATCAACGAAGAGCACAAAGAAGATTAATTTTACTTTATTTAGAAAAGATTATTTTCTAATAGATGCAACTGACTCTTCCATCTTTCAATAAGTAAATTCAGAATTCGCTTATTTAAATTGGAAGGGTTTTTTGCGTATTCTTTATATTCGCTCATACTAAATAAACCTATAATTAATCCAATTAATTGGTTTCTAAATACGTTGTCTGATTGTACCGAATTTTCTATGTACTTAAATTTATTTTCTTGGGATAAATAAAAAAACACCTTTTTGTTTTTGATTGCGTAAGAAATAAAGAATTGTAGTAGTAAGTCGTTTTGTAATTTCAAGATAGGGCGGAGAGAACAATTTTGAAATTTCTCTTCAGATGAAGAGGTTGCATTTATTTCCCCTAATTTTTCAATCTTTATTTTTGATAGTAATGTATCTCTTTCTGTCATCATTTTTTTTGTAAAAAAAAACCTCTGTAAAACAGAGGTTTTAATTAATATCAAATTTAAAACTATTATTTTATTTTGAATGTAACTTTTCTTACTAATTTTCTAGCACCTTCAGAATCAGCTTGAACAGAAGTATCTTCACCTTTAGAAACTACTTGAAGTCTAGATTCTTCAATACCAGCTTTAACGAGTATCGCTTTTACTGCTTCTGCACGAGCTTTAGCTAATGTAACATTACTTTCACTACTTCCAATTTCATCCGCATGACCTAATATTTCAATAGAAGATTTAGGGTTGTTTTTTAAGTAGGTTCTAATGAAATCAATTCCAGGAGAAGAAATATCAGTAGGATCCACTTTATTAGTTTCAAAGAAAGCAGCAATATAGCCTTCATTTACCAATTGCATTACTGTATTTGCAGTATGAATTTTAGAGAAGTCTTTTTGATTTTGCTCAATATATCTTTCTAATTCATCTGGCACACCATTTTTGTTAAGATCTACCATTCTTCCTTTAGTATCAACAGCAACACCGGCTACAGAATTGTTTTCTTGATCTAAATAATCTGCAACACCATCTTTATCCATGTCACTCATTGAAGTTTCAATATCTTTAACTTGTTTTTGTAACTTCTCAATTTGTTTAGTGTATTTATCTTTAACCACAGCCCAGTCTCCGTGCATTTTGTCTTTTCCTAATGAATAAGTCAAACCTAAAGACATAGAAATTAATTGTCCTGATAAATTGTTTTTCGAATCTGAATAAGCTCCATCCCAAGCAAAGTGTTGTCTATAGCTATTAACTACAGAAACATCTGAAATTAATGCAATTCTATTACTTACTCTAAACTGAGGAGAAAAACCATATACCAATCCTACATTATATTCTTTTAGTCCTGCATTATGGTAGCGAATAATATCAGCTGAATTTAATGGGTTAACCTCATTAGCAGTATTTGGAGTCATCTGAGAAAGTTGAAAACCACCATGAAGTAACATTCCAAATCTTCCAAATTGTTTTTCTATTCCTAATAGTCTATTAGCATTAATTACTCCTTGAACTCCCAACGAATACACTTTCATTTCGAAAGGTAAACTGGTAGTACCAGGATTATTTTTTAAATTTACATAACCTAAATCGGTTTTAATACCAAAAACAGGATTAATCATGTATCTTACACCTAAGTTAAATGAGTTAATCACAATCGTTCCCAATACCTTGTTGTCAGAACTTGAAAAGTAACCATCTGTATAAGGATTCACACCCTTTGATTGACCCGTTGTTAATTCAATCGTATATTTATTGATTGTTGAGGATGTATCTTTTTGAACTTTGTTTTCTTGAGCTAAGCTGGCTAATCCAGAAAATAAGAATAAAGATAATAAGGTAACCTTTTTCATAATGTTATTAAGTATTAAAGTATATAATATTATACAAATATACGATTTTACTGTAAAAAATTAAATGCTTATAAAAATAATTTTATTTTTCATTCAAAAAAAGCAGTAGAATTCAAAAAACAACTAGCTTTGTTAACAATTAATACTTACAATTATGAGATTTCATACCAGAAAATGGGTAAAACCCGAAGATTTAAATCCAAACAGTACTTTGTTTGGTGGACGACTTTTGGCTTGGATTGATGAAGAAATAGCACTTTATGCAATTATTCAATTGGAAAGCCCTAGAATTGTTACCAAGCACATGTCTGAAATAAACTTTAGAAGCTCAGCAAAACAAGGTGATATTGTTGAAATTGGTATTGATGTAATAAAATTCGGAACCACTTCATTAACACTAACTTGTGAAGTTAGAAACATGATGACCAAAGAAACAATTATCACAATAGACCAAATAACAATGGTAAGCGTAGGCCTTGATGGAAAACCTCAAGCTCACGGAAAAACCAAAATAGAATTTGTAGAAGATCGTTTAAAAAACAATCTATTTTAATTTATCAGAAGTTATTTCAAATAACTCTAAATCGAAGTAAGCAATTGAGGCAATGATGTGATCAAAAATATCAGCCATGATGTGCTCGTATTGCTCAAATCTTTGATCTTTAGAAAATGCATAAATCTCTAGTGGTATTCCCTGCGAAGTAGGTTGTAATTGTCGGCAAAGCAAAATCATATCTTTATTTATTCCAGGGTAATTTTCTAAATATGAGGTTATGTATTTTCTATACAATCCGAAATTAGTGATATTTCGCCCATTAATTGCTAATGATTTATCTACATTATTAGCACTATTAAATTTGTTAATTTCAATTTGTCTAGTATCAATATAATGTGATATGAGTTGAATTCTTTTCAATTTTATCAATTCTGATTCGGAAAGAAAACGAATGCTTTTCGCTTTTACCAAAATATGCCTTTTAATTCGTCGTCCATCCGACTTCAACATACCACGCCAGTTTCTAAAAGAATCAGATATCAAACTATAGGTTGGAATAGTTGTAGTGGTATTGTCAAAATTTCTAACTTTAACTGTAGCCAAATTTATTTCAATAACATCACCATCAGCTCCATATTTATCAAACGTAATCCAATCACCTATGCGAACCATATCATTTAATGAAACCTGAACACTGGCTACAAAACCGAGAATGGTGTCTCTAAAAATTAAAATAATAATAGCAGAAATGGCTCCAAGTACACCAAATAATGTATTTAGATTTATGTCAAAAATTTTAGAGATAATGATTCCAATGCAAAAAATCCATAAAATAATCATGATAACCTGAATGTAGCTATCTATAGGCTTATCACTTAACTTAGGCTTTTCTTTGATATATTCACTCGTAGCCTTTAATATACTTCGTACAATCCAAAGCGATAAAAGAACTATATAAACGCCAACCATTTTACCAAAAATTGATTCCCAATAATCATAATTTTCGAGTATGATTGGAACCGATTTGTATATAAATAAAAACGGAATTAAATGTGCTATGTACTTAGCGGTTTGATTTGAAACTAACAAGTCGTCAAAATGGGTTTTGGTTTTTCTTGCAATTATTGCCATAAGCGCAACCAACACCAATCTAAAGATGACATAAATCACATAGGCTATTACGCATAAAATAAATATGTTAATTACCAAACTAATATATGCAGAAGTTAGATCTCCAAGCGAAATCTTTCTAAGTAAGGGATACAACCAACCGAATATTTTTTCTAAAAAATTATGCATTTTTCAAATATTTTTTCTCGATAAAAAAAGCGCCAAACGGAATTAAAGACCCCAATACAATAATAGCAGTATCTTTAAAAGACCAATTTTGTTTAGTTTTTAAATAAAAAGTCAAATATAGATAGGCAATAAATAATACACCATGCGTCATTCCAATTGGAAATAATAACGTTTTATATAATTCGGGATTGGAATGTTTATTGACTATCATATTAGCTAATAAAAAAATATATGAAAACCCCTCTAGTATTGCTGTAATTTTAAAAATCCTGATCATAATTATTAAATTGTGTTTGCAAAATTAAGTAATAACAATAGATATAAAACAAGAAACTAGGTTACTTTTGCAATAATTTAGTATTTATTATGAGCAAACGAGATCTAAAAAAGTATTTAACAGACTTAAATAAGGTACAACTTGAAGAACATATCATGGATTTGTATGATAAATTCAAGGAAGTTAAGGTGTATTATGACTTTGCTTTTAATCCAAATGAGAATAAATTAATCAAAGAAGCCAAGCTCAAAATAACTAATGAATTCTATCCAATAAAAGGAAAAAGAGCAAAAATGCGTCGATCGGTTGCGCAAAAGTATATTAAACATTTCATGTCACTGGGCATGGATACTCATTTAATAGCCGATTTGATGTTGTATACCATAGAAATTGCACAAACGTATTCTTCTGAAAAAGAAATAAAACAAGAGGCATTTTATAAAAGTATGTTTTCTTCGTTTCAACAGGCCGTACTTTTTATGAATGAAAATGGAATTACTGCTGGATTTAAAAGTAGAGTAGTGGACGTACACCATAAAACAATAGAGCAAAAATGGTTCAATACCATCGAATTTCAAATAACACTAGAAAAATTAGATTATTTGTAGAATAATTTAAAATAGTTATGGTGAAACCTTTTTTTAGGTGTAGTTTTGCAAAATTGTAAAATTGCTATGTCAAAAAAAGAGCTACTTCTAGAAATCGAAGAAAAAAAAGAACTCTATAGTTATCAAATAGGTGACATAGATAAGATCTTTGACCGCATAGATAGTGCACCTTCCAATTATCATTTATTATATCAGTTGCCAACTGGCGGAGGTAAAACCGTAATCTTCTCCGAAATTACTCGTAGATATTTAGAAAAGCACAATAAGAAAGTTGTCGTTTTAACTCATCGAATAGAACTTTGTAAACAAACCTCTAAAATGCTAAAGGCATTTGATGTAAAAAATAAAATAATCAATAGTGCTATTAAAGAACTTCCAGATCAAGATGAATATTCTTGTTTTGTGGCAATGATTGAGACTTTAAAAAACCGTCTTAATGATGATAAATTAGAGATACAAGATGTTGGTTTACTGATAATTGACGAAGCTCATTTCAACTCATTTAGAAAGTTATTTAGCGCTTTTACAAATGCTTTTATCTTAGGTGTAACTGCAACGCCATTGAGCTCAAATATTAAGCTGCCAATGTATAAAAACTACAATGAGTTAATTGTGGGAGATACTATTCAAAACTTAATAGACAAAGGATTTTTGGCAAAAGCAACTACTTACAACTATGATGTGGGATTAACTTCCCTAAAAGTAGGGATAAACGGTGATTATACGGTCAAATCTTCAGAAGACTTGTACACAAATATGGTCATGCAAGAAAAGCTTCTGCATGCATATACCGAGAAATCGTTAGGAAAGAAAACACTAATCTTCAATAACGGAATTCATACTTCAATTCATGTATATGAAAGTTTTAAACAAGCCGGATTTAATATAAGACATTTAGATAACACAACAACCGCAGAAGATCGAAAAGAAATTTTAAGTTGGTTTAAGAAAACTCCCGATGCAATATTAACATCAGTAGGAATATTAACCACGGGGTTTGATGAACCAACGGTTGAAAGTATCATTTTAAACAGAGCAACAAAATCGTTAACGCTTTATTTTCAAATGATTGGGCGTGGATCCAGAAAATTACCAAATAAAGATAATTTTACAATTATTGATCTAGGAAACAATGCTTTGCGTTTCGGTTTGTGGAATAATCCTGTCGATTGGCAACATATTTTCAAGTCTCCCGAATATTATTTGGAAAACTTGAGAGATGATGCGGAAATTGAGAGTAATTTTAAATATGTCATGCCACCAGAATTATTGGCTAAATTCAAAAATTCTGAAGATATTTATATGGATGTCATGGAAGAGTTTAAAATAACTGTTCGAGCTAATTTAAAAGCTAAAACCATAATTGAAAAATCTTTAGATCAACATGCAAAAATGTGTGTGAACAACACGGATGATTTAGTATCAGCTCGAAGATTATCAAAAGAACTAATTGATGATATTGAATTTAGAATAAAACAATATTGTTCTTGTCTTGGAAATGTTTCAAAGAATTATCGCAGTTGGTTAATCGATGATTATAACACGCGCTTAATTGTTGCTATTGGTAAAATATACCGAATAAAGATCCTTAGTGAATTGGATTAAATACGTATTATTCTTGCACTATAATTTATATTATGTAAAATAGAATATTTCAAAACCCTTTACATAAAATGTTAATATTGGTAATAAATATGTTAGTAAACTTATTAATCCTTTACCTTATTACACTCCTTTGTTTATTATTTTTGTAGTATATTTATAGGAATCATTTAAATAAAACATTTATGGAAAATGCTATTTCCCAACGTATAGCAAACTTTTTAAAAGAATACGAACCGTTTAGTTATTTATCTTACGAAGATTTACTTAAGATTGTATCAACTATTCGTGTAATTAATTTAGAAAAACATAAATCGTTGTTTCAGATAAATGACTCGCTCCACGACTCTTTTTATGTAGTTGCCTCTGGAGTTATTCATTTAACTGTTATTTCTGATGCTGAGGAAACTTTATTAAATAAATGTTATGCTGGTGATATTTTTGGTTTGCGTCCTTTCTTCGCAAAGAACAATTATCAAATGACAGCAAAAGCCCGTGAAGAAAGTATTGTTTACGCTATTCCAATTGCTACTTTTAAACCATTTGTGGCGCAAAATGCTCCGGTTCTAGATTTTCTTCTGGAGAGTTTTGCGGTAAATACAAAAAATAGTTTAGACAATAAAAATCATACTTTGATATCTGATAACGTATCCTACACTGATAATCAGTCAGATATGCAATACTTTCAGTCTTTAAACTACAATAAAACACCTTTAAAAATTAGCCACGATACCTTAATTAAAGATGCTGCGCAGTTGGTTACCGAAAACATGTTTGATAGCGCCTTAATTATTGATCAAAATAACCCGATTGGCATTGTTACTGATAAAGATTTTAGGTCTAAAGTGGCTACGGGCCGATTTCCTTTAACGAATACTATCAGTAAAATCATGGCCTCTCCAGTAATAACGGTTACTGAAAACATTTCAGTTGCAGAAGCTCAGTTGGTTATGTTGAAACACGCGGTTACTCACCTGTGCGTAACTAAAGACGGAACGGACAAATCGGAAGTTAAAGGTATAATTTCAGAACATGATTTGGTTGTGGCTCAAGCTAATAATCCAGGAATTCTTTTAAAAGAGATAAAAAAATCTCAAACCGCCAAAGAATTGAAATTAGTTCGAAATAAATTGGCTGATATCATTCAATCTTCTTTAAATAAAAACATTCCGCTCACTCATATTAGCAGTATTGTTGGAGAAATTACTTTAGCCATTATTAAGCGCGCTGTAGAGCAAGCTATTTTAGAATTAGGCTCTCCTCCTGCACGTTTTGCCTGGCTAAGCATTGGAAGTCAAGGTAGAAAAGAGCAGTTATTATTAACAGATCAAGATAGTATTTTGGTCTTTGAAGATGTTACTCCCGAAAAATACAGAGATGTAAAAGATTATTTTTTAAAATTAGCCCGAAAAGCCACAGCAACACTTGAAAAAGTAGGTTATATAAATTGTCCTAACGGCCATATGGCTAGCAATATGATGTGGTGTAAGTCATTGACTGACTGGGTAAAACAATACGAGAATTGGATGAATACTCCAGGTGAAAGCACTAATGAAATCAGTAGCGTATTCTTTGATTATGAAATGGCTTTTGGCGAACAAAAAATTGAAGACGCACTAACCGATATTATTTTTTCAAACATAAAAAATAAAGTACTTTTCTTAGATTACTTAGGAAACGATACCATCAAAAAACCTACTCCACTGAACTTCTTTAAAAAGTTCAATATTGAAGAAGAAGGGGAACATAAAGGCAAATTTGACATCAAAACTAAAGCATTAATGCCTTTAATAGATGGAGCTCGATTATTAATTTTAAGCAATAATATTAAAGGGGTTAATAGCACTTACTTAAGATTTAAACAGTTAGCTATGGTTGATCCTAAGTTTTCTGAAATTTATTTAAATTGTGCCGATGCATTTTTAGTCTTATCTAAATTTAGAACTTTAGAAGGTTTAAAGAATGATGATACTGGACAATTTATCAACTTAGATGAGCTGAATAAAGTGGACAAAGAGAAATTAAAAAATGCTTTAGCACCAATGAAAGATCTTGAAGAGTTGATTAAAGATAAAATTCAATTAACGCAATTTTCTTAAGTTATGATTGATTGGTTAAAAAATATAAATAAAAATTCTCCTGAATTCTGGAAGACCTACTTATCAAAATTCGAACACAAATCCAATCGATATGTAGTTTTATGCACGGAAACTAGTGGGTTAAATCCAAAAAAAGACGTTATATTATCGTTTGGTGCAGTTTCAATTATAGAAGACAGTATTCGTATTGGAGATGTTTTTGAAGTTACCATTCCGCAATACAAATACCTGCACGATAATGGTATTTCTAGTGATTTCTTATTAGAGTCTGAACAACCAAAAATGTCAGAGTGGCAAGCCATGGAAAAACTCATTGAATACATTGGAAACTCAACCTTGGTTGGGCATCGCATTAATTTTGATGTTGAAATGATTAATGAGGTTCTTGAAAAAATGGCTTGCGGAAGATTAAAAAATGAAGCTTTGGATGTCGAAATTATGCACAAGAAACTAAACGACATCAACAATGCAAATTTTACTATTGAACAATTAGGAACCTTATATAAAATCCCAAAAACAGAACGAATTTCTACCACCGATGACGCTTATACCCTAGCGTTATTGTTTTTAAAACTGAAATCTAGATTGAATATCTTGTAAATGCGAAGAGTATTAAATTTAACTTTATTACTAGCTTTTCAGTTTTGTTACTTGGAGTGGCCCCCAAACAATTCCATGTTTATTTTTCAAGGAGAAATAGAAATTGCGACTAAAACCGAGAGCCTAATTAATAATTTAACGCATCCGGTTATTTTGGCTGGATTAATTGCTCAAATCCTACTAATTCTTGGTGTTTTATATCCTAAATTCAATAAAAAAGCGAATACATTAGGTGTGTTTTTGTTATTTTTACTAGTATTTTTCTTTTTTATAGTCGGAATATTTTCCAAAAATTATAAGATATTTTGCAGTACACTTCCCTATTTAGCTCTATCTATATCTTTCATAGTTTATATCCGAAAAGATAATAGTTAACTATAAAAAAAAAAGCTACTTCATAAGAAGCAGCTTTTTAAAAACTATTTAAACTAAAAAAAAACTAAATTTTACCATCCTTTATTTCATCTACAATTTCTGGATTCAATAAAGTTGAAGTATCCCCAAAATTAGAGAAATCTCCTTCGGCAATTTTTCTTAAAATTCTACGCATGATTTTACCAGATCTTGTTTTTGGTAAACCAGAAACAAACTGAATTTTATCCAATTTAGCAATTGGCCCAATTTGATCTGAAATCAATTGATTGATCTCTTTTGCAAGGTTTTCATGATTTCTACTTTCCCCTACTTCTTTTAAGATTACAAAACCATAAAGTGCATTACCTTTAATATCATGAGGGAATCCAACAATAGCACTTTCTGCCACGGCTGGGTGTTCATTTATAGCATCTTCTATTGGTGCAGTACCTAGATTATGCCCAGAAACAATAATTACATCATCTACTCTTCCGGTAATTCTATAGTACCCAACTTCATCTCTTAATGCTCCATCTCCAGTAAAGTATTTACCGGGGAATGCTGAGAAATAAGTTTCTTTATATCTTTGGTGGTCTCCCCAAATTGTTCTAGCCATAGAAGGCCAAGGAAATTTTATACATAAACTTCCTGTAACTTGGTTTCCGTCGATTTCATTACGCAATTCATCCATCAAAACCGGTTGAATTCCAGGTAATGGTAAGGATGCATAGGTTGGTTTTGTTGGGGTTACAAAAGGTATTGGTGAAATCATAATTCCACCAGTTTCGGTTTGCCACCACGTATCTACAAGTGGACAGCGCTTCCCTCCTACATGGTCATTGTACCAGTGCCATGCTTCTTCATTAATTGGTTCTCCAACAGAGCCAATAACTTTTAATGAACTTAAAGGGAATCTTTGAACGTAATCTAAACTTTCCTTTGCTAGGGCTCTAATTGCAGTTGGTGCAGTATAAAACTGATTTACTTTATGTTTTTCTATTACTTCCCAAAAACGGCTAAAGTCAGGATAAGAAGGAACACCTTCAAAAATTACTGTAGTAGCTCCATTTAATAATGGTCCGTATAATATATACGAATGTCCGGTAATCCAACCAATATCAGCAGTACACCAATACACGTCATTTTCTTCGTAATTAAAAATATTTTTAAAGGTATAAGCTGTATAAACCATGTAACCAGCAGTGGTATGAACCATTCCTTTAGGTTTCCCTGTAGATCCTGAAGTATACAATATAAATAACGGATCTTCTGAATCCATAATTTCTGCTACGTTATTTGGAACTGCAGCATCCATTAAAGGTTGCAGCCATTGGTCGCGTCCTTCTTTCATGTTTACATTAGTATTTGTACGTTTAACAACCAATACTTTTTCTACACATGGAGATTTTTCTAAAGCCTCATCTACAATTCCTTTTAAGTCAATTGCTTTATTTCCGCGATAACTTCCATCAGAAGTGATTACCATTTTACATTCCGAGTCGTTAATTCTCGCTGAAACTGCTGAAGAAGAAAATCCAGCAAAAACAACTGAATGGATAGCTCCAATTCGGGCGCAAGCCAAAACTGAAACTGCCAATTCAGGTATCATTGGTAAATAAATACAAACACGATCTCCCTTTTTCACACCTTGTTCTCTAAGAACATTTGCCATTCTTGAAACTCGTGCATACAATTCGTTATAAGAAATATGTTGGGCTGCTTCACTAGGGTCGTTTGGCTCGAAAATTATTGCGGTTTTTTCACCTCTTTTTGATAAATGTCTGTCAATACAATTTTTTGTAATATTTACTTTGGCATCAATAAACCACTTGAATTTAGATTCTTGCATATCAAATTCAAATACTTTTTCCCATTTTTGGTACCAGGTAAAATTCTCATCAGCAATACGATCCCAAAATTTTCTAGGTTCGCGTACCGACTTTTTATACATTTTAAAGTAATGTTCTAAGTTTTGTATTTTATAATAACTCATTGTAATTGGGGTAATTAGTTAAATTTAACTAGTAATTAATTTTATGTAAATATAAGTATTCTATTATTTTGAAAAAGATTTTTCTTGCTAAATAAATATATATAGATTATTTAAAAGATCCTATTTTAGATTTTATAAATTCTAACTTTATTTCATCTATTATTGCTTCATCATCTATTGTTGAAGGAGTTTGGAAACTTTCTCCATCCGCGATACTTCTCAATAACTTTCTTAGAATTTTACCCGAACGTGTTTTTGGTAATCGCTCTACCACAACTACATCCCTTAAAGAAGCCACTGCTCCTATTTGTTCTCTTACTAAATGAACTACCTCATGCTGTAATTGAAAATGTTCTATAGCTTCACCATGTTTTACAACTACTAGACCTAAAGGAACTTGACCTTTTAAATCATCATTGATTCCAACCACAGCACACTCTGCAACAGAGTGATGTGATGAAACGATCTCTTCCATCTCTGCAGTAGAAAGTCTATGACCGGCAACATTAATTACATCATCTACCCTACCCGTTATAAAAATATAATTATCATCGTCTTTATATCCTCCATCTCCAGAAAAATAATATCCAGGAAACTTCTTCAAATAGCCTTCTTGAAATCGATGATTGTCTTTCCATAAATCCAACATGGTTCCCGGAGGTAATGGTAATTTTATGACTACATACCCTTCTTCATTAGGACCTAATTCGGTTCCGTTTTCTCCAAATATTCTAATATCATAACCAGACACTGCTTTTCCGGCAGATCCTGGTTTTACGGGTAAATACTCCACTCCCATCATATCGGCAATCATTGGCCAACCTGATTCAGTTTGCCACCAGTGGTCAATTGCAGGAACAGGGATATGTTGGTTATACCATTCTAATGTAGCAACATCGCAGCGCTCTCCAGCTAAAAATTGAGTTCGTAAACAAGACAAATCATATTGCTTAATAAATTCCCCGTTTGGATCTTCTTTTTTAATTGCACGAATAGCCGTTGGAGCGGTAAACATAGTTGCCACTTTATGTTCAGAAATTACTCTCCAAAAAGTACTAGCATCTGGAGTCTTAATTGGTTTTCCTTCAAATAATACAGTGGTATTTCTATTAATTAAGGGGCCGTATACAATAAAACTATGTCCTACAACCCAGCCCACATCGGAAGCGGCCCAAAAAACTTCATCTTGTTTTGCTCCATAAATGTATTGCATTGAAAATTTAAGTGCTGTAGCATAGCCTCCAGAATCTCTGACAATTCCTTTTGGTTTTCCCGTTGTTCCAGATGTGTATAATACATATAAAGGATGGGTGGCATTAACACTCACACAGGGCGTCTCTTCAGATCCATAGACTAAAGCATCATAATCTACATCGTATTTCTTAAATGGAATTCTTGCACCTAATTTCCGATTAAAAACGATAACTTTTTTTGGCTTGTGTTCTGCTAATTCAATGGCTTCATCCACAAGTGGCTTATAAGCAATCAGCCTATCAATTTCTATCCCAGAAGATGCCGTTAATAGTACTCTTGGTTTGCAATCATCAATTCGAATGGCTAATTCATGTGGAGCAAATCCACCAAAAACAACCGAATGGGTAACTCCTATCCTTGCACAAGCTAACATAGCAAAAGCGGCTTGCGGAATCATAGGCATATAAATCACTGCAGTATCTCCTTTTTTTAATCCTAAGGACAGCATCCCTCCGGCCAGTTTTGCAACCTCTGTTTTCACTTCGTTAAAGGTATATTTTCTTACAATTTGTGTAACAGGTGAATCGTAAATTATAGCATCTTGATCCCCAAACCCATCTTCTATATGTTTATCTAAAGCTAAATAACAAACATTTATTTCCCCGTCATTAAACCATAACGGATAATCATTTTCATCTTTAGATAAAATGGCAGTCGGTTTTTTAAACCATGAAATAGCTTCAGCTTGTTCAGCCCAAAATTTTTCTGGTGATTGGATACTTTTAGAATAGAATTCTTCGTAATTCATTGTGATATATAAATTAACAATTGTTTAATTGAATTAAGTAAATTTAGATAATAAAGAAATACGAGTAGAATTAATTTTGCTAAATAGGTATATACATTTTTTTAAAAAATTTGCATTATTAACTTTTTTGAATCTTAATTATCATTAATTTGCATTAGAATTTAGATCTATGAAAAAGTATATATTTATTTTAGTGTTACATACCACATTCTCTAATTGTGCACAAGTTAACATTGACACTAACAAATCCATAAAAATTGAAATGCTTTTCCCTGAGGGAAAAACCAAAGCACTAATTTTGAGTTATGATGATGGAGCAAAAAATGACAGAAAATTGGTCGCAATGATGAACAAATACCAACTCATTGGAACGTTTCATTTAAATTCAAATAAATTAAGTACTAATTCCTATTATGATTATTTAAATAAAGAGGAGTTAAAGGAGCTTTACAAGGGTCATGAAGTATCCGTTCATTCTGCCAATCATCCTAATTTACCAGATATTTCTAAATCAGAAGTTGCGAATGAAATTTTTGAAGATCGAAAAGAGTTAGAGCGTATAATGGGATACCCTATACGAGGAATGGCCTACCCTTTTGGAAACACTAACGATACCGTAGTTGAAATCATAAAACGGCTAGGAATTGAATATGCAAGAACTGTTGGAGATACCTATAATTTTGAAATTCCGAATGATTTTTTGAGATGGCATCCTACAATCCATCAGTTTGCAAAAGCCTATTGGGAGCCGAATCAACCAGAAAAAGATCAAAAAGAAATTGCCTTATTTTATCAAACAATTGAATCCTTTTTGAAATCAAAGGAATTAGCAGTATTAGATATTTGGGGACATAGTTGGGAAATGGGAACCGATGAAATCAAGTGGAATGAAACTGAAAAATTCTTTAAAATGTTAGCAGGTAATTTAACAATATATTATGCCAAACAAATTGATTTGGTTGATTATATCAATGCCTATAAAAATTTGAAGTTCTCTGCAATAAAAAATAAAGTAACTAATTTAAGTTCCTTACCTATTTACATAAAAGTAGCTGATAAAAAATATGTGATTCCAGCAGGAACGACAATGAATTTAAATTAGCTAACTTACTAATTCTTGTACTTTTTCGACTACTTTTTTTATTGAAAACGGCTTAGTTAAATAGGCATTAGCACCTAATGCCATCCCTTTTTCAATATCACTTTCTTTATTTTTTGCAGAAAGAAAAATGACTTTAGTATGGGTTAAATTGCTGTCTTTTTTAATTTGCTCTAAGGTTGCATACCCATCTACCATTGGCATCATGACATCCAAAATAATAACATCAGGAAACTTAGCTTTTAAAATATCTAATGCTTCTTGCCCGTCGCGAGCAATATATACTTCAAAATTATTTTTTTTGAAAGTATATTCTAATGACATTACAATATTTGGCTCATCATCTACGATTAGTATCTTTTTCATATTGATTTGGTTCAATTTTTTATTCTGGTTTTATTGGTAAAGTAAATACTAGCTGGGCTCCTATTTCGCTTGGTTCTACCCAAATAGTTCCTTTATGATGTTCTATAATTTGTTTGCAAATAGCTAATCCTAAACCACTACCCTCAGGTTTTTTAATATTTTGATTATTCGATTGATAGAATTTTTCGAATATAGCTTCAAAGTCGGATGTGTTAATTCCTTTCCCATTATCTGTAACCGAAGTTAAAATTTCATTTCCTTTAGTTTCAATGTTAATGGATATTACTCCTTTATTATCTGGACAAAATTTAATGGCATTAGAAAGCAAATTGGTAACCAATTGAATTATACGGTCTTCATCATAATACGCATCTATTCTATTTTTAGTATCAAATTCAATGGTAATATTTTTGTTTTTTATCAATTGAGTAAGTGGTTCAATACAATTTTCAATTGTTGCAACTAGATTATTCACCTCAGGATTTATGGTTTGTTTTCCTGTTTCAAATTTTTCTAAATCTAAGATTTTATCAATCAGTCTATTCAAACGATCCGATTCGGAAATAATGTTTTGCAGGAATTGTTTTTTTAATTCTTCAGGAATTTCGTCATCATCGTGTAATATTTCACTAGCCGCCCTAATAGCAGTTATTGGAGTTCTTAGCTCATGTGTAACGGTATCAAGGAATTCATCTTTTTGTTTGTCTTTTTCAATTAGTGAGTGGTTCGCTATTTGAAGTTTAGCTGTAATCTCCTTAAGTTCATTAGAAGTTTCTGTAAGTTTTTTGTTGATGATAATATTTTCTTTAGACTCTTCTAATATTTTTAAAACCTCAGGCAAACTAATTTTTTCTTCTTTGACAACACTCGAAATTAAAATTCTTGCAGAGGCAGTTCCTATGTGACCTGTGAGTAAATTTTCGGAAAACTTAATTAATCGTGCGTCAGCTAATTCTTGATTGCTATCTACGTTGTATTTAATATTGAAAATATTCATTGCCCGCTTAGTTCGTTCCAATCCAAGAAAACGTATCAATACTTTCTCGATATCATTTCGGTAGGCTGTTCCTTTCCAAACAAAAACATTCTCGTGGTTGGTGATGTATTTACTTATATCTACGAACATTTCGGCGTAATTCCGTTCTCTATAATTGCCTTTAAAACTAACTGAAACAGCAAAATAAGTAATCCAATTAAAAAGCAAACTCCAAAATAAGGCGTGCGGAACTGGATCTAAATAATCCAATCCAAATAATTGGAATGGTTTTAATAAATGATTTCCCATAAAACCATTTGTAATAAAAGTACTCGAACTATTACTTGTGCCAATAGAATATGGAATAAGCAGCGTATAAACACAAATAATAAATCCAACAATAATACTAGAAATCGCCCCAAGCCTTGATCCTCTTCTCCAAAATAAAGCACCGAAAAAAGCAGGAGATAATTGGGCAATAATTACAAAAGCAACCATTCCTATAGAAACTAAACTATAATCTAGCCCAAAGAATTGATATATTAAGTAGGATAAAATGATTAGAAAAAAGATACTCATTTTACGAGTATTTAGAATTTTTCTTGAACTTATTGAATCTTCTGTTCCTTTAAGTTTTCCAATTAAATTATATGGAATTAAAATATTGTTTGTAACCATAGTAGAAAGACCAATAGAAGATACAACTATCATTGAAATTGCTGCAGAAAATCCTCCAAAGAAAACCATAACTGTAAGTAGTTTTTGATTAAATAATTGCGGAATTAATAACGAATAAGTATCCGAATTGGCATGTTGTCCTTCAAATAATATATTTCCTCCCCAAGCTATTGGATAAACAAAAATATTGAACAGTAATAAATACAAAGGAAACAACCATACCGCTGTATTGATATGGTTTTCTCTGTTATTTTCAATTACTGATACTTGAAATTGTCGTGGTAGTAAAAAGATAGCAAACATGGAAAGTATACAAAGTAAAAACCAATTGATTGCTTGAGGCAGACCACCAATGGAATTTTTTTCTTTAAAATGTTCTAATAAGGATGCTTTTTGATAAATATCCTCAAACCCATCAAAAACAAAGTAGGTAACATAAATTCCAATTATTAGAAAGAAAACTAATTTTAAAACGCTTTCAATAGCAACGGCTGTTACAATTCCTTTTCTTTTTTCGGAGGCGTCTACATATCTAGTTCCGTAATAAGATGCAAATAGAGCTAACGCAATGGCAACATATGTGGTAGTATCATTAAATATTAAAGAACTAGCTTTTGTTTTGGTAACAATGTGAAAAGTTTCTGCAATAGCTTTTAATTGCAAGGCTATGTATGGCAATATTCCTGCAAGGCAAATAACTGTAACTATAGCACCTAAAAAACGACTGTTCCCGTATCGTAAAGAGATGAAATCGGCAATGCTAGATATTTTATTTACTCGAGATATTCTTATGATTTTTTTCAAAATTAATATCCACGAAGGTGCAATAATTATGGGGCCTAAATATATTGGTAAATAGCTTAAGCCATGATCGGCTGCTACTCCAATACTACCATAATAGGTCCAAGCGGTACAATATACAGCTAGAGATAAAGTATAAACATACGGATTATTGGTCCATTTATTATTTTCATTTTTTTCTGCCCAATGAGCAATGAAAAATAATACAGACAAATAACCAGTAAGTATAACTAATAATACTATGCTATTCATTATATCGTTTTACAATTATTAAGGATATTACTATAGATAACAAACAAAGAGTGAAAAAATAAAAGTAAATAAATGGAATACCAAACGCTGATGCAGAGGAATCAAAAAGTAAAACCAACGGCATGTTAAAACCCATGAATAAAACATAGGATATGATAAGCATTTTTTGTTGGTGTCTTTTTTTCATCTATTTATTATTAGATGTTAAAATTAATTACATTTTAGTTAAGAAAAAAGAAATAGCTAACAAGTTTATTAAAAAAGCAAAAGCCCTTATTTCTAAGAGCTTTTACAAGTTAAATAGTAACTAATTAATCTTCATATTCATTGGTCATAGCATACCAACCAAAAATAGTAAGTCCTGTAACCACTAAAGGAAGTAATACAAAGAAGATAATAATTCCGAAAACCAAATCATCTTGTTTACCAGAGGTTAATTTTCCTCCAAAGATTCCGATGCAATAGTAAGCGACAATAGCTGCTAAAGCGATCCATACTATTCCAATATATTTTTTTATTGCGTTCATCATAATTTCTAGGTTTTAGTCGTGAAGTGTATTAATTTTTTTGTCAATATAGATCATTCCGATTACGAAACAAACCGCTGCAATGATAATTGGATACCATAATCCTTCTAAGTAAAACTCCGGATTTAATGGTTTAGGACCTGTACCTTTTGCAGTTGTAACTAAGTAAGTTGAAATTGCAGGTAATAATCCACCAAAGATGCCATTTCCAACGTGGTAAGGTAATGACATCGACGTATATCTAATTTTTACAGGGAACATTTCCACCAAGAAAGCAGCAATAGGCCCGTAAACCATAGTTACAAAAATTACTTGTACAAAAATTAAGAAAATTAAAGTCCATCTAACATCGTCTGTAATATTTTTCACTACAGCTACGTTTGGCTTAACACTAATTCCATCAATGTGAGATTTATCTTTAGCTTCTCCACTTGTAAATGTTTTCAATGCTAAAGCTGCAAGAGTATCCACTTTTACTGGTTTTTCATCCTCTTTCAAGTCGTTTTTAACTTTAACAACATTGTGAACAACAACCCCAGCTTTATCTTTTGAGTTGTATTTAATCCACGTTTCATTTTTACCAGCTGCCTTAGCATCATAAGCTAATTCTTTAGCTAGGTATAAAGTATCCGTTTTTGTGAAGTGAAACTTAGCTCCATTAGAATATAAAGTATCTGTTTTGAAATCAATAAAGATTTTAGTGTTTTTTACAGATGGATCTTTTTTATCCGCCTCAGTTTTAACAGTTGCTACATATGATCCAATAGCTTTACAACTATCTTTTACAACGGTAATGTTATTTTTTACCATTTCTTTTGCATCGGTTAAATGATACATCTGACGGTAAATAGGACGATATAAAAGTATAGCCAATAGCATACCTGCCATCATAATAGTTTTTCTACCAATTTTATCACTCAACCATCCAAAGAATACAAAGAATGGTGTACCCAATAATAAAGCAATTCCTAATAAAGTATCTACTTGAGAAGAATCAATACTTTGAACTGTTTTCATGAAACTCATTGCATAAAATTGCCCAGTATACCAAACAACTCCTTGTCCCATTGTCGCTCCAAATAAAGCTAAAAGAACAAATTTCAAATTTAATTTATGTCCAAAACTTTCTTTTAATGGATTTACACTCGTTTTTCCTTCTGCTTTAGCTTTAGCAAAAACTGGAGATTCATCCATGTTTTTACGAATCAAATACGAAACAAATACCATGATGATAGATACCCAGAATGGAACTCTCCATCCCCACGCATCAAACTCTTCTTTAGATAATATTCCTTTAGTAATTAAAATTACCATTAAAGAAATAATTAAACCTACAGTTGCTGTAGTTTGAATCCATGAAGTCCAATAACCTCTTTGTCCTCTAGGAGCGTGCTCAGCTACATAAGTTGCTGCTCCACCATATTCTCCTCCAAGAGCTAAACCTTGAAGTAAACGAAGTAACAATACTAATAAAGGTGCCATGAAACCAATTGTTTCATAACTAGGAATACAACCAATCATAAAAGTTGCTCCCCCCATTAAAACTAAGGTTACCATGAAAGTATATTTTCTTCCAATTAAATCTCCAAGACGCCCAAAGAATAAGGCACCAAATGGACGAACCACGAAACCTGCAGCAAATGTTGCTAATGTAGATAAGAATGCGGCTGTTGGATTGTCTGACGGAAAGAATTTAGTAGACAAAACTACTGCTAAACTTCCAAAGATGTAGAAATCATACCATTCTATCATCGTACCTAAAGAGGAAGCCGAAATTACTTTCCAAATTCCTTTTGTTGATTTATCACTCATATTTTATTTTTTATTAATAGGTTAGTTAATTATTAAAATGAATATACGCAGGAAACTAATACTCTCATGTTTCCAACAGTAGTTTTGTTATCTCCAGCTTTTCCAAAAGTATCTACATCACCCCATGTAGCTGCAGTATATTCTATTTCTGGAGAAACTCTAAATTTGTTTTGTTTGAAATCAATTCTACCTGAAGCTCTCCAAACATTATCTACTACTCTAGGTCCACTTAAGCCACGCATGTAGATAGCTCCTGCAGTACTTGCTCCATTATTTTTAGTTGATCCAAAGAAGAATCCAGGAGCCACTTTTTTACCATTACTTGCAATATCAATCCAATAAGAAGTTGTTTTAGTAGGATCAAATGATTGAATACCGTTATTTGTAGTTCCTGTAAAACCTCCTAGCATCACCAAGCTATTTAGGTTCCCTCCTGAAATAGCATAAGCTTTTACAGAAAATTTATCATTAGAATATTTAGCATATCCAAAAACAGATGAACTATTTACTTTTTCAGTAGTAACTAATTTTGTTGTTGCTCCATTATCTGTAAGTGGTTGTAGTGATTTATATTCAGCTCCTAATCCTGCAATCCAATTGTTGTTTTTAAATTGGAATAATAAATTAAATGAAGGTAAAGCCGAGTTGATTGAAGCAGCATTTTGAGTTCCAGGAGAAACAATAGCGTTTGCAAACTCTCTTTCTTTATAGGCAGTAACTGCTAAAGATATTACTTTAGATAAGTTATGTTTAAATTTAACTTGTGTTGCCCATCCAAAAGGATTGAACATAATTCCAGTATTGAAGTTAGCAACACCGGGAAAAACCTCAGGAATAAATGTAGGGTACCAAGTTTGCCCCATTGTTAATTGAGTCTTAGCCCAATCCATTGTTACAAAAGCATGACGCAAACGAAACATTCCTATTGAAGAAGGACTGGATTCGGTATTTCCAAAGAAGTCACCTTCTAAAGTTCCATTCATTTTTGCACCCCATACATCTGGACCTTTTGCCTTAACTCCTAGTCTAGAAACAACAGATAAGAAATTAGATTGATTAACGGCATTGATATCACTTCCTTTATTATCCGGAGCAACATCTAAAGGATAAAGATTTAATTCATCTTCTCTTACCGAAGCAGATTTTCTAGAATCAAAAATGTAATCGGTTCTAATGAAACCGTACATATTTACCTCCCATTCTTTAGCTGCTGGAGCAGAAGTAGCTGAAGCAGGTGTTTGTGAGTAACCTATTGCAGAAAAAGCTGCAAAGGATAATAAAATAATTTTTTTCATAAATTGGTAATTTTTAGGTTAGTAATACAATTTAATTGCTCGACTAAATTCTAAAATTAGGTATATGAAAAAAAATTATGTATATAATTTTGTAAACTACTATAGTTAATCTTTAAAACGTTCCCATTTTATCAGCATGAACTTATCTCCTAGTTCGGTTATAATCATCCCTGCCCCCTTTAATTGGTCTTTATTTTTTAGAAATTCAACTAATTCTAAATGATTATATATTTTGTACGTAGGATGGTAATCGGTATGATTTGGTTTAGTAATTTTAAATTCTCTTACCCAATTGCTAATTGTGACGTGAGAAACCCCGATAATTCGCTCAATTTCACGATAACTTAATCCTTCTAGATAAAGTTGCAAAGCCTTGGTTACATAGTAACTATCTATTTTTTTTCCAAGTTTATTAACGGTAAAGTAATAATTGCATTTTTTACATAAATACCTTTGTCTATCCTTTATTACACCACTTTTTACTATGGTATCATTTTGGCACTTGGGACATGCTGCTATTTCCATATATATAAATTTTGCATAAATATACTAAATTAGCAAATCTAAAAAAGAATATTGTGTAATTTTTTTAAAATAAAATTATATAGTATATAAAAATAATGACTTTTTATTACACTAAATGTAAAATTATCATGAATGTCATAAGTAAATAGTACTTTCGTTATAATACTATTATTGAATTAATAGCAAAAAAAAAGACTAAGCAATGCTTAGTCTTTTTAATATATAATTAAAGAGTAATTATTCTTTAATAACCTTTTTAGTTGTAGTTCCTTTATCAGAAACTATTTTCATCATGTAAACTCCAGTTGATAAATCAGCAACGTTAACTTGAGCATTTGCAGCATCAATAGCATTTACTGTTTTAACTACTCTTCCATTTAAGTCAGAAATTTCAATTGAATTAATTGAAGAAGAAGTTGATGAAACGTTTACAAAATCTTTTGCTGGATTAGGGAATACAGAAAAATCTTTAGTAGAAAATGAATTCGTATTAGTACCTAATAAGGCTTCAACAGCAACAGCAGAAATATTTACATTATCAACTAGAAATTGATTTGCAACAGTATTACTTGTACCAGCACTTACTGCAAAGTCACATTCTGAAATATCAATTCCCGAAGAAGCAGCAGTAACTCCTGAATAGAATAAACCATTAGCTTCTTTCCATGTTACGTCTCCCGTATTATAATCGTAAGCAACTCCAACTCTATACCATGTATTAGCACTTAATGTTAATCCACCAGTAATTAAATTAAAAATATAATATCCAGCAGTACCAGCGTTATCATAATAAGCCCAACCGCTTAGTTTTAAAGTAGCAGGATCAAAATGAAATCCTGCAACAGCGATTACTGCAGAACCATCATTATTATAAATGTAAGTTCTGAAAGTATTTTTAGAAGTTGTAACACCACTTCCTGTGAAGAAATCATATTCTAATTGAACAATGTCGTTTCCAGATGTTCTACCTGTCCAAGCAGTTGAAATATCTTGAGATAAATATCTAGATCCAGCAGCACCTGAAGAACCAGAAACTTGAAGAACTTTTGAATTTGAAACCGTATTGTTTACAACTTGATAATCAGAAAGTGTTCCTACAGGAACAGCTGTTGTTGGAGTGTAAGTGTACCATCCACCTTGACCAGCAGTAGCACCTGTTAAATCTGTACTAATATTTCCGACAGTATATGATTCACAGTCAGAATTGAAAAATTGATCTTGAGCTTGTGCGTTAAACGCTAAAGCTGAAATAAAAAAAAGTAATAGTTTTTTCATAATTTTGTTTTTAAAGATTTGTTTAGCAAAAATATAACTTATATTTTAAAAAAAAAATATTTAACTATCTTTTTCCCAATTACCTACCACCGATGTTGCTATGGAATTACCTAAAACATTAGTAGCAGTTCTAAACATATCACAAAAATGATCAATTGGAAGTATTAATGCAATGCCTTCTACAGGTATTTTAAACATTCCACAAGTTGCCGCTACAACTACTAAGCTTGCTCTTGGAACACCTGCAATCCCTTTACTAGTAAGCATTAATACTAACAACATTGTCATTTGCGTGCCAAAATCAAGATGAACTCCATAAACCTGAGCAATAAAAATACTTGCAAAAGTCATGTACATCATGCTACCGTCTAAATTAAAAGAGTAACCTAAGGGTAACATAAAAGATACTATTTTATCTTTAATTCCGAAACGTTCTAATTCTTCTGTTAATTTGGGAAATACCGCTTCACTACTAGTAGTTCCGAAGGCAATAATTAATGGACTTGCAATACGCTTTAATAAAGTAAAGAGTTGTTTTTTTATGAAAATAAAACCAATCAATAATAAAAACAACCAAAGCGAGGAAATACCAACTAAAAACGAACTAAAAAACTTTGCATATACAAGTAACAATTCATTAATATCTTTAATAGCAAACACTCCAGCAATAGCTCCAAAAACACCAATTGGCGCAAACTTCATAACATAATTAACCATTTTTAATATGATATGTGATGTTTTATCTAATGCATTTACAACTCCTTTTGAGTTTTCACCAATCGAAGCAGCAGCCAATCCAAAGAAAATAGAAAATATTACAATTTGTAGTATTTCATTGTTAGCCATAGATTCTACTATACTTTTTGGAATAATATGTTCTACAAAGTTTTGAGCAGAAAACCCTTCAACTTTTTCAGTAAGTTCACTTGCTGCAGACACATCTAAATCCCCTAAATGCAATCCAACCCCTGGATGTAAGGTAT
Source organism: Flavobacteriaceae bacterium (assembly GCA_947453195.1). GTDB lineage: Bacteria > Bacteroidota > Bacteroidia > Flavobacteriales > Flavobacteriaceae > Flavobacterium. The sequence continues at coordinate 79,082 of CANGFO010000004.1, read as the reverse complement.
TAACCCAAAACATTCCTATTAATAAGGAAACAAAAGAAGCAGAAAAAAACCACCCCAATGCTTTTCCTCCTATTCTTCCTACCGATTTTGCATCTCCAAGTTTTGCAATCCCTACAACCAATGTGGTAAATACTAATGGCGCAATTATCATTTGTACCAATCTAATAAAAATAGTAGCTAGCATTTTTATTTTGTCACTAAAATTTTTTGCTTCATCAACCGAATAATTTTTATGAATTAGGATACCTAATAAAGCACCTAAAAGCATAGCAATAATAATTTGAAAAGTTAAATTGCTAAAAATTGATTTTTTTGAATTGGTGTTCGTTTCCATTATTTTTGGTAGGTTTTGTTTATTAAATAAAAATCGGCAAGAACCAGTGCAGCCATTGCTTCTACAATTGGTACTGCGCGTGGAACAACACAAGGATCATGTCTTCCTTTTCCTTGTTGTTCTATTATTGTATTGTCTTTTGATAATACTTCTTGCTTTTGAATTAAGGTGGCAACAGGCTTAAAAGCTACTCTAAAGTAAATATCCATTCCGTTTGAAATCCCTCCTTGAATCCCTCCAGAAAGGTTCGTTTTTGTAGTACCATCCAGATTATACAAATCATTATGTTCACTTCCTTTCATTTGGGCGCCACAAAATCCACTTCCGTATTCAAATCCCTTTACAGCATTTATAGAAAGTATAGCTTTACCTAATTCGGCATGCAATTTATCAAAAACAGGTTCTCCTAATCCAATCGGAACATTTTGTAGAACACAAGTTATGGTTCCGCCAACGGTATCACCTTGCTTTTTTATATCCTTGATATGATTTTCCATTTTTTCGGCAGTTTCAAAATCAGGGCAACGCACCGCATTGCTTTCTATTTTTGAAAAATCCAAATCTTGATAAGGCTTGTCAATATATATAGTTCCAACAGAAGATACAAAAGCAGTAATCTTTATATCTTTTATTACTTGTTTTGCAATAGCACCAGCAACTACCCTACAGGCAGTTTCTCTAGCGGAACTTCTTCCACCACCACGAAAATCGCGTATACCGTATTTCTTTTCATATACATAATCGGCATGACTGGGTCTATATGTTTCTGCATTTTGAGAATAATCTCCTGATTTTTGATTGGTGTTGTTGATAATAAACCCAATCGGAGTTCCTGTAGTTTTCCCTTCAAAAATTCCAGAAAGAAATTGCACTTCGTCTTCTTCTTTTCTCTGCGTTACAATTGAAGACTGCCCCGGTTTTCTTCTTTGCATTTCATAATGAATTGCATCTGTATCCAATTCAATTCCTGGTGGACATCCATCAATAATTCCTCCCAAAGCTTCGCCATGTGATTCTCCAAAAGTAGTAATTTTAAAAAGCGTTCCGTAACTATTTCCAGCCATAGTTGATTGTTTTTCACAAAAATAGAATATTAAACTTAATAGCTTAACTTAGTGAGTTATTTTTTTATATTAAAAGTTTTAATACTTTAGCAAAAAAAAACATGATGAAATCAAAAGCAATAATAGCATTATTATTAATTACAACATTATTAACCTCGTGTTCTCAAAGTAATAATACTTCTGGACAAGATGATCCAACGGATGCAATACCAACAGTTTATATGCCCTTGTCAAATGGCAATTATTGGGACTATGATGTACAACAAGTTACACCTGGAGCTGTAAATAGTTCTATTGGAATTGACCATTTATTCATTTCCAATGACACTCTAATCAATGGAGTTACATATAAAAAAATGAAAACTACGGCTATGCCTAATGGGTTTTTCTCTAACACCCTTAGAAATAATGGTGTTAAAATAAGTGGAAGTTCATTAGTTGCTACGGGTACTTTTAATTTACCATTTCCAGGATTAACGACCCCAATTCAAATTAGCTTAAATAATTTTGCTTTCTTTAAAGAAAATGCCGCTGCAAATACTGAAATTAGTACTAGCTCTGGAACATTACATCAAACAGTTACTGCAAATGGAAGTACTTATCCATTAGATATTGATTATACCCTAAAATCAATCGCTCAAGAAACTTTTGCAACTTACACTTCTAATGGAGTTACTTATCCCAATGTTAAAAAATCAAGACTTATTTTAAACCTTAGAATAACCACAACCTCATCTGGAATAACTGCAACATTATTAGCAGATCAACCCGTATTGACTATGAATGAGTATTTTGCGAAAAATATTGGAAATGTGTATACTAATACTTATTTCCATTATGATATTAATGCTGATATTGCTTCGCAGTTTGCAGTTCCTGCTTCAATTTCACAATCAGAAGAAGAGTTTCTTACAACATATCATATTAATTAATAAAAAAAATCCCGATTAAATCGGGATTTTTTTTATTGTATTATTTCGATAGCTTTTTTGGATTTAATTTTAATTACACTACAAGGTTTTGTAGTTTGTGAAGTAGTAGCTGACTGAGGTTCTATTTCTTTTATTTTAATAATAATTTTATCAGATAATTCCTCAATATTCTCTATCGATATTATATACCCTAATTTACTTTTCTCCCCCATATTCACTAATATAAAATTACAAGAATTTATATCCTCTTTCTTAACATAGGGTTTAATCATTTTGTCTTTTAAGAGCATACTAAATTCTTTAGTTTCAGTAACTATCTCATAAAATTGAAATGGCGCACCTCCATTATCACTATTGAATAATATCTCGTATAAAGGTTTAGAAAGCAATGGCTTTCTAGCTGAATCACAAGAAATTAAAGCAAAAAAAAATAAAATTATTATTGTTTTATTAAACATAAATTATTCAATTTATTTAGAATCTTCAAGCGCTTTAAAATAGATTGATTCATACAAAGGCAATATATTGTGAATATCAAACTGCTTAGCTACAGATAATGCATTATCCTTAAACGTATATAAAGTTTCTTTATTGCTAAGAATTTTAATAGCATTTTCAGCCATATGATCAATATCACCAACATCACTTAAGTATCCTGAAATTCCATCAAAGTTAACTTCAGGCAAACCTCCAGTATTACTAGAAATTACAGGAACACGCCAAGCCATAGCTTCTAAAGCCGCCAATCCAAAACTTTCGGTCTCTGATGGAAGTAAGAATAAATCAGAATTGGACAAAATACTATCAATTTCATTACTGTTTCCAAAAAATATAACCTTGTCTAAAATGCCAAGTTTTTCACAAAGTTGTTCTGCTTTAACTTTTTCAGGACCATCTCCCACCATCATTAATTTAGCTGGAAGTACTTTCTGGATTTTGTTAAAAATCTTTATTACATCCGGAATGCGTTTTACTTTTCTAAAGTTACTGATGTGCGTAATGAGGTACTCCTCAGGTTTGGCCATAGTTGCTCTTTGGTAAACCGCATTAGTTTCAATTGGATGTTTTACTAATTCAATGAAATTCGGAATAACATGAATATCTTTTTTAATGTCTAATAATTTGTAGGTCGCCTCTTTTAAACTTTGAGAAACCGAAGTAACCACATCCGATTTATTGATACTAAAACTTACTGCTGTTTTATAATTTGGGTGATTACCAACCAATGTAATGTCAGTCCCGTGGAGTGTAGTTACCATGGGGATAGAAATACCTTGGTCTTTCAACATTTGTTTTGCCATGTAGCCTGCATAAGCATGCGGAATAGCATAATGCACATGAAGCAATTCAATATTGTATAACTTTACCATATCGACCAACTTGCTTGAAAGGGCTAATTCGTAGGGTTGGTAATGAAATAAAGGATATTCGGGAACATTAACTTCGTGGTAATGTACATTTGAATTTAATAAAGCTAATCTTACAGGTTGTCTGTAGGTAATGAAATGAATTTCATGTCCTCGATTGGCCAATTCGATTCCTAATTCGGTAGCTACAACGCCACTTCCACCAAAAGTTGGATAACAAACAATTGCTATTTTCATGTTGAATTATTGAAATACGAAGGTACTACTTTTACTTTGAATTTATTTATCTAACAGTGCTTCTTGAATCACCTTTTGTATATCTTCTCTGATATTTTCTTTAGATAATGTATTGGCAGCATTTGAATCAGGATAGGTTCTATTTGATAAAAACACATAAACTACTTCTGTTTCAGGATCGGCCCAAGCCATGGCCCCTGTAAAACCAGTATGCCCAAAACTAGATTTTGAAACACAGCCACAAGTTGGTCCATCTTTACCTAATTGCGGTTTATCAAATCCTAATCCTCTTCGATTCCCTTCCGAACAGAAATAACACGTGTTGAAGATATCAAAAGTAGACGATTTAAAATACTGAATACCGCCATAATTTCCTTTTTGGAGATACATTTGCATTATTTTGGCAATATCCATAGCATTCGAAAATAGTCCAGCATGTCCTGCTACTCCGCCTTGCATGGCAGCAGCCATATCATGAACATATCCTTTTACTAAAGAGTGACGGAAATAGATGTCTTCTTCTGTTGGAGCTATAATACTAGAATCCACTTTTCGTAACGGATTGAATAATGTATTATTCATTCCCAAAGTTTTGTAGAAATTATCAGATGTCAAAACATCCAAAGTTTTACCCGTAGTTTTTTCTAAATATTCTTTCAATAAAATAAAAGTAAAATCACTGTATTTGTATTCTTTTTTATCTAATAGTTTACTATCCACTATTTGCTTCATAATACTATCTTGATAATCATTTCTTAGATATAAATTTTGAGCTACTTGAGTAGTAAATCCGTCCTTTGAAATGACACTATAATATTTATCCGATGGTGTTTTATCTGCATTTAAAGTAGCTTTATAAAACGGAATCCAAGGCTGTAATCGCGCATAGTGAGAAAGTAAGTTTTTAAAAGAAATATCTTGCTTGTTACTGCCTATCATTTGCGGAAGCATATCCCCTAACTTGCTATCTAAATTTACTTTCCCTTGTTCAAACAATTGCATCACATTTGGCAAAGTAGCAACCATTTTAGTTACTGAAGCCACATCATACAAATCAGAATTTTGAACTTTAGTAGTTGGTTCATAGGTTTGATATCCGTATGATTTTTGAAAAATAACTTTACCTCTTCTAGCAATAAGCACTTGAATTCCAGGTGTCATTTTTCCATCAATGGCTTTTTTTGCAAGATCATCAATACGGGATAAAACTTTTGGACTTACCCCTACATTTTCTGGTGCGGTAAAACCGAGTCGGTTCAATTTTTCAGTATTTAATCCAAAACCATCCTTAAATTCTTCGTTAATAGAAACCGGTAATTTTCCTTGTGATTCAATTGCTCCAAATAATAATTCAGCTCCAACTATTTGTGAGAAATCACTATTTTGATAGGACATTACTACTCCTTCAAAATCTTCAAAATTTGGAATAGTTGATAACGAATACGGTTTGGCAAAAGCATCTAATATTACCGTGTTCTTCTTAGCAATATCTTGCAACCAAGCCAATTCAGTTTCAGAAAAATCATGTTTTTTCCAGGCTCTATCCGATTTATGATATCCGATGATAACGGTATTAAATTCTTTTAATTTTACTTCTAAAGAATCTAGATTGGTGTCAGAAACTTCAGTTACTTCAGTATATTTTTTTAAGGTAGTTACAAAAGTCGAATTGGTATCATCGCCTAGTTTTACATAAGCAATCTTTTGATCTAAATTTTTAATAGGCAGTATATTATTCTTATTCTTTAATACTGTTGTAGCATGTTCGTACAACTGATATTGTAGCGCGTCTTTATAAGTTGTATTTAAATCGTTTACTATGTTTTTTGTATCAATTGGTTTGAATTTATTTAAACCAGCTTTAAATTTGTAATGTAATATTTTCTTTACTGATTTAGCAATTCTGTCATCAGTGATTAACCCATTTTGGTAGGCTTCAGTTATTTTTTGAACTGCCAAAGGAACATTTTCGGCAAAAAGCAAAATATCATTTCCTGCTAAAAATGCTTCCAAATCAATATCACCTGGTTTCATGAATTTACTAGCCGCTTTCATATTTAAAGCATCTGTAAATATTAAACCTTCAAACCCTAAATCATTTTGTAATAAATCAGTAACTACTTTATATGATACCGAAGTAGGATAATTTTCTCTAGGCTCTAAACTTGGAACATTTAAATGAGCTACCATTACCGAAACCAATCCTTCGTCAAACATTCGTTTGTAAGGATACAATTCAACTTTATCAATTCTATCTTTTGAGAAAGATACTAATGGCAATGCATAATGCGAATCTAAAGCAGTATCGCCATGACCAGGAAAATGTTTACCTGTGCAAAATACACCTTGACTTTGGGTACCTTTCATTAAAGCAATGGCATGTTCGGTAACATTGACCTTATCTTCTCCAAAAGAACGGTTACCTATAATAGGATTTTTTGGATTGGTATTAATGTCTAAAACTGGGGCAAAATTAAAATGAGCACCAATTCTTTTCGTTTCTTGAGCCATATTTCGGCCCACCTCTTCAATAAGTTTTAAATCTTTAATAGCTCCTAATGTGGTATTCCAAGGGTATTTATAGGTTGAATCCAATCGCATGCTTAATCCCCACTCTGCATCAATACCTATAAATAAAGGCACTTTTGATTTTGACTGAAAACGATTGGTTAAATTTGCTTGACGACCTGGCCCTCCTTGAAAAAAAATCAATCCGCCAATTTTATTCTCTTGAATTAATTTATCGATCGAATTTACATGTACTGAATCTTTATTAGAATAGGCAGCCACCATAAATAGTTGGCCAATTTTTTCTTCAAAAGTCATCTGGTTATAAATACTGTCAACCCATTTAGTTTCGGGCTCAGAGTCTTTGAAGAAGTTTTTTCGTTCTGATTTCAATACCGGAACATAAACTTCGTCATCATAAGTAAATTCAGGTTTTGCAATTTTACTAATAGAATTCGAATCTTTAGTTACCCCACAATTAGTAGCTATAGATATCAATAGGAGAATAAGTGCAAATTGAATTATTTTTTTCATAAATAAGCTAAGTGATTAAAAGAATCTACTGTGCCAACTTTCCGAAGCTGGAACTTCCCAGTTTTCTTTCCATTCTTCAATTGTATTAACGAGATTATTGAATACAATAGTATTTTCGGAGACCGATTTATCTTTAGCTAGTTTTTTAAAGTCTAATAATGGTTTATAATTAATAAACTCACCTTGCTTAAAGGAAACATTCATTTTATCTAATAAATCCACATTGTATTTTTGCTCTAAACTTTGAATAAAAGCAACCGAAGCATCGATAGAACAACCCGTTGCCTGGTGCACTTCTTGATTTATTGCGATGATAATAAAACGACTGTATTTAATAATAAAAGAAGCCTCTAATGATGTGCCATGAGCCGACCAATTATTTAAAAAATCTACTAAATCTTTTTCTATTTCTGCAATCTCCGCATCAGAAAATTTTCTATTGGATGGGTAGATCCAAATTCGAGATTCTTCAGGTAAATTTTCAAATGGTATGTACATTAGTAACTTATTTATTTATAAATCTTGAGCATTAGCAATTAACTCCGCAACATCTAACACTTTTGTTTCATTCTCCTTTACTTTAACACCGTCGGTCATCATTGTATTACAAAATGGACATCCAGTAGCAATGATATCTGAATGGGTTTCTAATGCATCTTCCGTACGTTCAATATTTATTTCTTTGTTACCTTTTTCAGCATCTTTAAACATTTGAGCCCCACCAGCACCACAACATAATCCGTTAGCTTTTGAGCGTTTCATCTCCACTAATTCGGCATCCAACTTTTGAATTAAATCTCTAGGCGCTTCATATACATTGTTGGCTCTACCAAGATAACATGGGTCGTGAAATGTAATTTTTTTTCCTTTAAATTGGCCACCTTCAATGGCAAGTCTACCCGAATCTAAAAGTGATTTTAAATATTCCGTATGGTGCATAACTTCATAGCTTCCACCCAATTGTGGATATTCATTTTTTAGTGTATTGAAACAATGCGGACAAGCAGTAATAATTTTTTTGGCTTCATACGCATTAAGAACTTCAATATTCATCATGGCTTGCATTTGAAAAAGAAATTCATTTCCTGCTCTTTTTGCTGGGTCGCCAGTACAACTTTCTTCTGTGCCCAATACAGCAAATTCTACATTCGCATTATTTAATATTTTCACTAAAGCTTTAGTGATTTTTTTTGCTCTATCGTCAAAACTTCCAGCGCAACCTACCCAAAATAAAACTTCGGGTTGTTTGCCTTGAGCTAACATTTCGGCCATGGTTGGCACTACTAAATTTTCTGACATTGAATTAGATTTTACTTACTATATTTTATTAATGTTGACCATCATCAAAAACCTCAATAGTAACATCTTTTGAAACTAAATCGGTGAATTTACCTCTATAACGAGTTGCTTTTACCAAATGGTTATCAATCCAGTGGTAGTTCCCACCTCTTGGTTTTCCAAACAAAATTCCGTGGTATTTAAATCCGTGTTGTTTTAACCAACGCTCGGTATAATCTCTGTGTTCTTCGGTTCTTGAGGTAAAAAAGAAAATAATATGTCCTTCGTCATACCATCTATTTAATGTGATTAAAGCATCTGGATAAACTTCTGCAGTAAGCATTCTTTCGGGTTCTTCATTAGGAATGTCATCGCAAACCGTTCCATCAATATCAATTAAATAATTTTTCACTCCTTCTGGTAAAACCGGACTTAATTGTTGTCCGTTTTCAGTTACTGCTTGTAAGGTTTTGTCAAGGTTTTCCATTTCCATTTTTAAATTTATAGGTTCACATTCATTTGCAACAAATTCCCAAGCCTCACAAATGGGAAATTATTAGGGTTTTTATTAATTAATTTTAAAACTGTCCATTATTTCCTGCATTTGCTTTAAATATGCATCAAACTCTTCGGTTTTTGCAGAAAAAGTTAAAAAATATGCTTTATCATTTTTTACAAAATCATACTGTAGGAATTTTAAATCAAATCCTCTCATTGACGCTTGATAGATCATAATTTGATATTCCGCATTTTCTTTTATTACTCTTTTACTAGATATTAATTTTCCTGCATTCGTAATTTGATTTTCAGTTATTTCAACGAATTTATTAAGATCAATATTTAAATTTTTTAAATCTTGAATCATTAAATTAAGATTCTCTACAAAATTATCATTTGCGTCTTTTTTCTCTGTATACAAAGAAAATTCTGTGTTATTTTTTCCAGTTTCATCCAATCTTAAACTCGAAGGATAAGCAATTGAATAGCCATTTCTTTCAATCGTTTTTATATTAGATTGGCTAAATATATTTTGTTGCAAAAGCAATGTAAGTAGTATTAAATATCTCATGATTTATCTTATTCTTCTTTCCAGTTAAAACGATCCATTTGGTTGTATTGCCATGGTGCTCCATTGTTTTCAATATTAGACATCATTGCATTTAATGATTGAGGAGCAGCACTTTGTTCCATTACTAAATAACGACGCATATCTATAATGATTGATAAAGGACTAATATTTACAGGACATTCTTCTACGCATGCATTGCAAGATGTACAAGCCCAAAGTTCTTCAGTTGTGATGTAATCATTTAATAAGGAAACATTATCTGGTATGAAAACCCCTTTATTCTTATCGATATTTCTACCCACTTCTTCCAAACGGTCGCGGGTAGCCATCATAATTTTTCGAGGTGATAATTTTTTTCCTGTTTGATTTGCTGGACAAGCCGAAGTACATCTTCCACATTCGGTACAAGTGTAGGCGTTTAATAATTGCACCCAATTTAAATCCATAACATCAGAAGCTCCAAACTTGCTAGGAACAGCAGAGGCATCTGCAGTAGGTGCTGCAAAAGGATCGGCATTGGGATCCATCATTAATTTTACTTCATTGGTAACACTCTCTAAATTGTCTAATTTTCCTTTTGCATTTAAATCAGCAAAATAGGTATTTGGAAATGCCAATAAAATATGCAAATGCTTAGAAAAATAAAGGTAGTTTAAGAAGATTAGTATTCCAATAATGTGCAACCACCAAAATGTTTTCTCCAACATTATTACTCCACTTTCACTAATTCCGTTGAAGAATGGTGCGATAAATTGACTAACAGGAAATGAGCCTACAGAAGTAAAATGAGCTACACCTGCTTGTTGCAACCAAAAATCGGAGGCGTTCATTAACAAGAATAAAGACATTAATACCACTTCAAAATATAAAATGACATTGGCATCTTTTTTTGGACTTCCGGATAAATCAGAACTTATGAAACGCTTTAATCGAATTACATTTCTTCTGATCCAAAAAGCGAATACAGCAACCAATACTAATAACGCTAAAATTTCAAAAGATCCAATTAAAAAATCATAAAATCCACCTAAAAAAGAAAACACTCTGTGGGTTCCAAATAGTCCATCAATAATAATCTCTAGTAATTCTAAATTAATGATTATAAAACCAATATATACAATTACATGAAGTGTTCCTGCAATAGGTCTTTTTACCATTTTAGATTGACCCAATGCAATCCAAGCCATATTTTTCCATCGTTCTGAAGGATTATCGGAACGATCTACATCTTTTCCAAGCTTAATGTTTCGTATTATTTTTTTAACATTGATAGTAAAATAGCCAAAACCTGCAATTAGTAGTATCGCAAAGAAAATAGACTCTAAATAACTAAATATATTCATTTCTAAATGGTATTACTTCTTAATTGAATCGTTTACTGGTGTTTGATACGGTTTGTTTTTCTTTCCAAAAACAGATACATTTATATATCGTGTTGGATTTAAACGTAAGTCTTGTAATAATAATTCCAATTCTTTCGATGTCTTATTTAGATTAGTATACAATGATTCATCTTTTAGTAATTTACCCATAGATCCTTTACCTGCCTGTAAATCAACCAGCATTTCATCTACATCATTTAATGTTTTTTGAAGGGATTGAACTGTTTGACCTAAATTTTCTTTTTCTAAAGAATCGGATATCTTAGTGAAATTAGCAGTCATTTTTTCTATATTACTCAAAGACCCAGTAATCTTAGTTTTATTATCTTCCAAAATCGTACTAATATGTCCAGAAGCTTCTTTAAACTGAGCCAAAGTTTCGTTTAAATTTGAGATACTTGCTTTTAAATTCTCTTTAGATTTTGCGTCTAATACTTGATTTACATTTTCAAGCATTACATTAGCATTATCCAAAAGCTTGCTAATTTTATCTTTTAAAGGGACAATTTGTTTAGCTACTTCATCGGTCAATCCTAATTTACTAGTGGCAACTAATTCATCTCCTGAAACCGCAATTGCACCTTCTTTTCCGGGAAGAATGGCTATTTGTTTTCCACCTAATGGACTTGGCGCATAAATTTCGGCAATACTTGATTTCCTGATAGGAAAATCCGATTTAATTTGCATTTCAACTTTGACTAATCCAGTAGCATTATCAATAGTTATTTTACTGACTTTTCCTACATTTAACCCACTAATTGTTACCGGAGCTGAAACGGCTAAACCTTCTACATTATCATATTGAGCTCGTAACGTTTTATATTTAAGTAATAAATCGGTACCCTTTAAATAACTATATCCCCATATAAATAATGCAATTGAGGCTAATACTAATACTGCGGTTTTAATTTCTTTTGATATATTCAAAATAGTATTTTTATTGAATTATTATTTAATTACGTCTTTAAGATTCACTCGCTTACCATCTTTTAAAGCAATGATAAATGCAGAGTCATATCCTTTAGCTACAGCTTCTTTTAAAAGTTTTTTTGCTTCCTCATAACTAGATGTACTTCCATACATATAAATATAAAGTGAGGAATGATTACAGCTTATATTTTTTAAACCTTTAAAATTCTCAGGAGTTAATTCTAATTTAGTTGGACTTGCAGAAATTTGAACTTTAAACACCAACCCCTTTTCCGATTTTGTTTCAACAACTTTGTCCTCCGTTTTCTTTTCGGCAGCATCTTCTTTTTTTGGAGATATTGTTTCGGTTGTTGATTTTGATTCAATTCTTTGCGAAGGTTTTTCCACAGGTGAATCATTAGAATCTCCGCCGTCAAAGAAATCTTTTTTATAACTTATTATTGCTTGCGCAATAGCTTCTGCAATTTCTTGTTGTCCCTCTTCCGAATCTAATTTTGCGCCTTCAACGGGGTTTGAAATAAATCCGTTTTCAATTAATACTCGTGGCATGTATGCTTTGTGTAAAACCATATAAGGTGCCTGTTTTACGCCGCCTCCTCTACTCTTTTTTCCCAAATCTTGAACGAAACGATCCTGAATTTTACCCGCTAATGCAATACTGTTTTCAATAAACTCTTCTTGCATGATGGTCATACCCAGCATGGTTTCGGGTTTATTAGGATCAAATCCTTGGTATTTTTGTTTGTAATCTTTTTCTAAAGTAACAACCGAGTTCTCTCTTTTCGCAGCCTCCAAATTGGATGCATTTTTAGACATACCCATCACATAAGTTTCCGTACCATCGGCGACTGTATTTTTATTTGCATTACAGTGTATCGAAACAAAAATATTAGCATCTGCTCGATTTGCGATATTGGCACGCTCTATCAAATCAATAAAAACATCTGTTTTTCGTGTATAAATAACATCAATACTTGAATTTCGCTCTAATATTTTACCCACTTTAAGAGTAATTCCTAAGTTGATGTTTTTTTCTATATGCCCATTGTAAACAGCGCCAAAGTCATGATCTCCATGGCCTGCATCTAAGGTTACTTTAAACTTATTTCCTTGAGCAAAAACCATTGCAGAGCAAAAAACAAATAAGGCAACCAAAGATTGTTTACGAATATTTAAGTTTATCATTGTAATAAAAGTTAATTTTAATTAAAACTGCAAGGTTATAAAATTATTATTTACCTATTTTTGACCAAAATTTATGTGTAAGTTTGGCTTGTCAAAAATCAAGCCTTATTTTTACAAAAATAGCATTTAAACTTTTGCGTACAAACTTATTTTATATCGTTTTATTAGCATACTTCCTAACAATTGGAAACCAATCTTTATTTGGTCAAGAATCACGAAAAAAAACTTCAAGTTTTCCTGCTAAAAATCAAACTATTACCTCTAAGAAAGATTCTGAAATCATACCAAATAAAGAGAATGTTAAAGTTACAAAAACAGATACTATTAAGGTAGATTCTATTAAAAAAGGAACGTCTATTTTAGAAGGAAAAGTTAAATATAGAGCAAAGAAATACGCCAAATTTGATCAAAAGAAAAAACTAATCACATTATATGATCAGGCAGAATTAAACTATTTAGATTATGAATTAAAGGCAGGTACAATAGTATTTGATTATGCCAAGAACGAAGTTTATGCAGGAAGATTAAAAGATTCGGCTGGAAATTACATTCAAATTCCAAATTTCAAACAAGGATCTAATGTTATTGAACCGGATTCGATTCGTTTTAATTTCAAAACAAAAAAAGCATTAATTTGGAATTCTAGAACTACCCAACAAGAGCTAAACATTAAAGCCAAAATATCGAAGAAAGAAAACGACTCTATTTATTTTATGAAAGGAGCTCGAATTACTACTGCCAAAGATATTGAAGATCCCGAATATTATTTCTTAGTGAACAAAATGAAATTTGTTCCGGGTAAAAAAGTAGTTCTCGGAACAACAAATTTGTGGATTGAAAATGTACCCACGCCAATTGCTTTGCCATTTGCCTTTTTTCCAATAACCCAAACGAATCAATCTGGAATAATCCCTCCAAGTTACGGGCAAAGTAACGACCGTGGATACGCTTTACAAAATGGGGGTTATTATTTTGCTTTAAGTGATAAATATGATTTAGCTATTCTAGGAGATTATTATACCAATGGTAGTTACGCAACTCGCTTTGAATCGAGTTATGCTAATAAATATAAATTTAACGGAAGGGTAAATATTCGATTTGAAAATCTTATAACTAGTGAACGTGGTTATCCCGATTATGCTAAAAGTAAAATATATAACATTCAATGGTCGCATAGTAAAGATCCTAAATCAAGTCCAAATTCTAGGTTTTCTGCTTCGGTTAATCTAGGTAGTAGTCAGTATTTTCAACAATCAATGAATCTTGCTAATATAGGTTCTACGCTAAATAACACGCTAAGTTCATCTATATCCTATTCAAAAACAATTAATACAATTCCGCAGATAAATTTTTCCTTATCAACTACCCATTCACAAAACACACAAACGAAGCAAATCAACATGACGTTGCCTTCTTTGCAAGCAAGTGTCGATCGAATTTATCCATTTGTTGGAAAAGATGGTATTAAAAAAGGTTTTGTGAAAAATATTAATTTACAATATAACTTAAGAGGAGAAAATCAAATTCAAACAACGGACGAATTTTTCTTTAAAAAGGAAATGTTTTCAAATGCTAAGGTAGGATTTCAACACAGCATTCCTTTAAGCACAAATTTTAAAGTTTTCAAATACTTTAGTGCGTCAACTTCCTTTAACTATAATGAAGTTTGGACTTTAAATACAATCAAAAAAGAATTTGTAACTACGTCTACTCCCCCTTCACTCCCTTCCGGATCTGTAGTTACAACTAATGTAAATGGTTTTGATTCTTTTAGAACTTATTCTTTTTCTAATAGTCTAACCACTACGATTTACGGAACTTTTAATTTCGGAAAAAACAATCAAATTCAATCGATTCGTCATGTAATGCACCCATCTGTGAGTCATACTTACACCCCTAGTTTTGAAAAATATTACGATACTTACGCAATGGATGCTAGTGGAAAAACTGCTCAATACACACGCTTTGATTCAGGCATTTATGGATCGCCTGGGAAAAATTACTCCAACAATATCGGGTTTAACTTAAGCAACACGTTTGAAGCAAAAGTGAGAGACAAAGATTCTACCAAAACAGAACCGAAAAAAATCATGTTGTTGAATAATTTAAACCTTTCTACTAGTTATGATGTATCTGCTGATTCATTACGCTGGTCTCCTATGCGTATAAGTGGTGGTACGCTGTTATTTAAGCAAAAAATGAATATTAACTTTGCAGCTACTCTAGACCCTTATGCATTAGGAAAAGACAACACCACCCGAATTAACACCTTTAATATTGAAGAAGGTGGAAGTTTGTTTAGAATGACAAGTGCTAACATGACCATTAATTATTCTGTTTCTAGTGCCAAAGATGATAAATCAAAAAAGAATTTGCAAGGAGCAAAAAATGGGGGTCGTGATGATGATTTGTTTGGAACTAATACTGAAATTAATGACAATAGAGACAGTCAATTCCTAAAGAAAGATAGCGAAAATGATGGCTTTACAGGATTTTATAATGCTAAAATCCCTTGGAACATGACCTTTGCTTATTCAATTACTTACTCTAACGCAGCTAATGAAAGAAAAATATCGAGCAATTCGGTAATGATTTCTGCAAATACTGACTTGACCCCTAAGTGGAAGATTGGAGTTTCAACAGGGTATGACTTTGTTAGAAAAGGGGTTACATTTACTCAAATTCGATTAAATAGAGATCTATTGAGTTGGAACATGAGTTTTAACTGGTCTCCATTTGGACAATCTTATTGGGGATTTTTTATCGGAATAAAAGCTAGCGTTCTTAGTGACATAAAATGGGATAAACGAAATCAAGCCGATCGTATCTTAAAATAAGTAGCAATGAAAAAAATAATAATTACAGATAAAGCTCCTGCTCCTATTGGGCCTTACAATCAAGCTATATTAGTAGGAAATACTTTATATACTTCAGGTCAAATAGCATTAGACCCAATTTCAATGGAATTAGTTCTTGATGATATCGAAACAGAAACGAATCAAGTAATGCAAAACATGAAAGCCGTTCTTGCAGCTGCAGATATGACTTTTGACAATATAGTTAAATCTACTATTTTCATCATGGATATGAATGATTTTGCAAAAATAAACTCCGTTTATGCAACTTATTTTCACGAAAAAACGGCTCCTGCAAGAGAAACCGTTCAAGTAGCTGGACTTCCAAAAGGGGTTAACGTAGAAATCTCTATGATTGCTGTTAAATAATAGTATTTCAATAATAAAAAAAAACCTGATTAATTTAATCAGGTTTTTTTATTATTTATTCATAATGTGATAGGCTATTAAACCATCAATAGGTCTTCGTAAAACATTACCAATTTTAATGTTATGTTTTGTTAATATTTGTTCTAATTCATCTTTTAAATAAAAAGCAATAGAACCAATAAAATGCACAGGAACTTCAGAATAGTTCTCAAATTGCATTATATAATTCTCTACAAATTCTTCCATTTCTGCATGGATGTATTTTTTGCAAAACTCAGAATCTTTATGTTTAATTAAAAACTTAGCAAATGTTGCAAGATAAGCATTAGGATTAGGCTCTTTATACAAGTTATTTTTAATATAATCTGCATCAAGGTTGTATTCTTCTTCAAATTCTAATGCCAATTCTTTTGGCATTTTATTGAAATAATACCCTCTTAAAAGATGACGTCCAAAACGATTACCAGAGCAATCATCCATGGCTATATAACCCAATGATTGTACTTTTTGGTGTAAAACTTTTCCGTCAAAATAACTACAATTTGAACCTGTTCCAAGTATACATACTATTGCTTCTTCGTCTTTAGGTGTAGTTGCATAAACTGCAGCATAAGTATCTTCGTGAACAGAAATTGCTGCATTTATAAAATATTCTTGAAAAACAATACTTAGAAAATCTTTCATTCTATCGGTTCCACAGCCCGCTCCATAAAAGAACAAATGTGTTGCTTTTTCTTTATTGTGAGAGATATCGAATTTATCTTCCAATCGTGCAATAATTTCTTCTTTATCTAATACTTCCGGATTTAATCCAAGAGTTTGTGTGGTGAAAAGCACTTTGCCATTATCATCAATTGCAATCCAATCGGCTTTGGTAGAACCACTGTCAACTAATAATTTCATTGGTTAGGGATTTTTAATTATAAAAATCCCGCTACAATAAATTGAAGCGGGATTTTAATTTCTATTACAAACTAGCAATATGAACTGATAAATCAATTAATTTACTAGAATATCCATATTCATTATCATACCAAGAAACTAGTTTAAAGAAGGTTGAATTTAAACCAATTCCAGCCGTAGCATCAACGATTGAAGTTCTTTTATCCGAAATAAAATCTTGAGAAACAACAGCGTCTTCAGTATATCCTAAAATACCTTTCATTTCATTTTCAGAAGCTTTTTTCAACACTGCCATAATTTCTTCGTAAGAAGTTTCTTTTGCTACTTTCACAGTTAAATCAACAACAGAAACATCTGCAGTTGGAACACGGAAAGACATACCTGTTAATTTTCCATTTAAATCTGGAATAACTTTACCTACTGCTTTTGCAGCCCCTGTTGAAGAAGGAATAATATTAATGCTAGCTGCACGACCACCTCTCCAATCTTTTCTTGAAGGACCATCAGCAGTCATTTGTGTAGAAGTTGTTGCGTGAACTGTAGTCATTAACCCTTCTACAATTCCGAAATTGTCATGAATAACTTTAGCTAGTGGAGCTAAACAATTGGTTGTGCAAGAAGCGTTAGAAACAACTAAGTCTGAGGCTTTTGCAGTTAAATGATTTACTCCCATTACAAACATTGGAGCATCAGCAGATGGAGCAGAAATAATTACTTTTTTAGCACCACCTTTAATGTGCTCATTTGCTGTCTCAATAGTGGTAAAAATACCCGTACATTCAGCAACTACATCAACATCTACTTCATTCCATTTTAAATCAGCAGGATTTCTTTCGGCAGTAATGCGAATATTTCTGTCATTTACATATAGTTTTCCGTCTTTAACTTCAACTTTACCATTAAAACGACCGTGAACTGAATCGTATTTTAATAAATAAGCTAAATGATCAACATCTAACAAATCATTAATTGCAACTACTTCAACATTATCTCTGTTGAAAGATTCTCTAAATACAATTCTTCCGATTCTTCCGAATCCATTGATTCCTAATTTAACTTTTGACATTTTATTTTACTTATGGCAATACTTTTGCCGGTTATTATTTATTAGTTTATTTAATTACGTAGTCATTATTTCAGATACTCGAAGTAAATCTTTATCAATTTCTGAAGATCCTTTTATGGCTTGTTCTAATGGCGTTAGTGCAACTTTATCATTTAACAATCCCACCATAAAATTCGATTTCCCTTCAATAATAGATTCTACAGCTTTTACTCCTAGCCTACTGGCTAAAACTCTATCAAAACAAGATGGTGAACCACCACGTTGCATGTGACCCAATACTGAAACTCTAATATCATATTCTGGTAAATTTTCTTCGATATAATCTTTTAATTCAAAAACATTTTTACCTATTTTATCCCCTTCGGCGATTACTACAATACTAGATGATTTACCAGAAGCTTTACTTTTTTTCAAAGAGTCAAGCAATCTTTCCAAGCCTAAATTTTCTTCCGGAATTAGAATTTCCTCTGCTCCTGCTCCAATTCCAGCATTTAAAGCAATATGTCCTGCATCTCTACCCATAACTTCAACAAGAAATAAACGGTTGTGCGAACTTGCTGTATCTCTAATTTTATCAATACAATCAACAACTGTATTTAAAGCAGTATCAAAACCTAAGGTATGGCTAGTTCCAAAAATATCGTTATCAATAGTTCCTGGTATACCCATTACTGGAAATCCATATTCGCTATTAAAAATCTCAGCTCCTGTAAAACTTCCATCTCCACCAATAACAACAAGAGCTTCTACGCCAGCTGCAGATAAATTATCGTATGCTTTTTTACGTCCTTCAGCAGTCATAAATTCTTTAGAACGAGCTGACTTTAATACGGTTCCTCCTTTATTAATAATATTATTAACAGATCGAGGTCCCATTTCTTTAAAATCACCTTCTATCATACCTTGATATCCTCTATAAATTCCTACGCATTCAATGTTATGATAAGCACAAGTACGAACTACAGATCGAATAGCAGCATTCATTCCTGGAGAATCTCCTCCAGAAGTTAATACTCCTATTTTTTTTATCGTTTTTGACATATTTTTATGTTTTAAAATGTAAAATTAGTAAAGTAAATAGATACAATATATCATTTTTTTATATAATTCTTATTATAAGCGGAATTCAAACGTTTTCGTTGATAAGTTTTGTTTTTTTTAGTTATATTTTTATCAAATTGATAATTTATAATTAATTCTCTTCTTGCTTTCCCTCTTTATTAATTTGATTTTGAGGATTTGAATTTTTGGGATTAGATTTCCGTTCTTCCATGTTAATATAATTAGGAAGCATTTTATTTGATTCGGAAGGATTATCAAATTTTTCTGTTTTTACTAGATCAATTTTTGATTTTTTGAAAATCTTGTTTATTAATTCTTTAAAGGTATCAAAATCTACTTCATAACTAACACCTGCGCCTTGCGTGTAACCAATTCCTTGACCTATATAATTAATATCATTCTCTTTATTGAATACTCTCAAATTTAATGTGCCATCTTCATTTACCCGATATTGCATTTCAAAATTCCCTATGATTGCCGTTTCTGTAACTCCTCCTGTAGGAACCCCAACTTTACCATTAATAGTTATTCTTTCATTAATTTTTGTCGAAATATTTGCAACAACTCTTCCATCGGTAGGCTTTAAAGCTGTTTTATCTGCTGGAATATAGGTAACTGCCATATTCATTTTCCCGTCTTTATTATTGAAAATATCTCCAAATAAAGAGGCTGCTTTTTCATAAAAACTATTAGTTACTTGTGTCTGGCTTAGCCCTTCCTGACTTAAGAATCCTCCTGTAGAAAGTAAGTACAATGCCTGAGTTTGTCTAATATCTTTATCACCAAGTTTAGTTTCAATTTCAGATTTTAGTACCGAACTCACATTTGGAAAATTAATACTAAAATCGGGCTCCGGATTCGTAATTGTCCCTTTTAATCCAATTACAACATCTACAGGAATAACTTTGTTAAATGATGCGTTTTCAATTAATACGGCAGGATTTGCAGTAATATTTTTAGAAACTGCCTCTAAATTTAATATGGCATTATAAGGGTTTCCTTCCCAAACAATAGATCCATATTTTTTAACTGTAAATTGTTTATCAATAACTCCTCCATATTTAAAATTATAAGAACCTTCCCAAACTTGAAAATCTCCAAACATTTCAAATTTTCCAAGGGTATTTATACTCATATTTAAGGTACCTTTTCCTTTTCCTTTCATTCCATGTTTGGATTCTTTATTCAAAATCACCTCAATGGTAGCATTTGGTTCAATAGCAAATTCAAAATTCATCTGAAGACCATTATAATTTCTAATGAATTCTTTTTCTTTATCTATAGCTCCAAATTTTTCTGCTTTTGTTATATAGTGAATAAAATTATTTTCACTTATTGAACTCGCATCATTGATTGGAATTTTAATATCTGTTCCATTTCCAGATTGTGCGTTAACATTAATCGACAATCCACTTGTTGGCCCTTTTATTGTTGCCGTTCCATTGATATAAGCAGTTCCGTAATAGGCAACATCTTCGTGATCAACGGTATTTAATGCCAAAATCCTATCTGAATCAATAGTTAAATCTAATTCCCAATCTCCAAATTGTTTGTGTTTAATGAAGCCTTGTAAATTACCTTCTGTATTAAATTTAGAGTCGCTAATTTGCGTTTTTTCTACAATGAATTTATTTTGGGTTATCTCAACTGCCGAATGATCTTTTATTTTATAATCTACATTTAAATAAGGAATAGAAAGTCCAGCATTATCAACAAATAATTTTCCTGTGTAATTTAGATTATTTACATTTCCATTAACCCGTGCCTTTCCTGATGCATATCCTCTAATATTTGACAATACCTCACCTCCTAAATTGTTCAAAATACCTAGATTAAATTTTTCAAAATCCAAATCTAAATCCATTTGAGTTTCATTTGCTATAACTTCTAATTGCCCCTTAGCATTAAAAGACTTCATGTTTTCATTCTCAATTTTTGAATCAATTTCAAACTTTGAAAAAGCCTCGTTTCCTTTAATCTCAAGGCGCATTATTCCAAGCGCATTATCGTTAATCTGTAAATCATTAATTTCAAGAGAAGCTGTGGGTTGGTATACCGAATTGTTTTGTTTTAAGTTAATCGTACCGTTTACAAATCCATCAAATTTGAATTGATCAACAGTGGGTGTTATTTTATTCAAATTAACATTATTAAAAACCAACTCTAAATCTTTATTTCTTTTACCACCAAGCAAACCTTTTAATTGCATTGATTGATTTTCGTGTGACACTAAAATATCTTCAAATGAAAAAGAATTTAAGTTTTTATCAAAAAGTACTTTATTTTTATCATTTTCGTTTTCATTAATATACCAAAGTAAATCTTTAAACATCACTTCCGATTTATGAAATCCAATTACATTTTGGTTACTTGAATTAATAGTATGATAGAGATTTAAGTTAAAATAATCAGCTCCACTATCACCACCTTTAAATTCTGTTCTAAAAGACAAAGTATCTTTAGAAGTAGCGTTAATCAAAGAGAAATCTCTAATTTTATATTGCTTTAATATAATGCTATCCGATTGAATATAAGTGTTATATAACGGGTTTTTGTTATCTATTTCGAATTTCATGTTATCCACATGAACAGAATAAGCATCTATTACATTGGATGAGAATTTTAATTTAAAATCGTTTGTATCTCCAGCTATTTGACCACTTAATATTGAATTAGAAGACAAACTAATATTAGGATTTAATATCTCAACAATTTCATTAAATTGGCTGAAGTTAAACTTTAAATATTGTCCTTTTTTAAGGACATGGGGTTTATAATTCGCATAGAGACTTCCCAGAGAATTTTCAAATATTTTTTGAATTTGTGAAAACTCAAATTTACCTTGAATTTTACCATTTAATTCTTTAGAAGAATTTAATGAAATGACATGCTCCCCATTTTCAAAAGCAGAACTAATTGTTAAATTATCAAAGAAATAAAGGTCTTTTTTGTTTTGATATGAAGAATTAGAAACGATAACATTTCCTTCCATCGTATCAAGGGAATTACCAGAAACCTTAAAAACAACATCGCCTTTAAATACAGAAATTGAATCGTTAATGAAGTTAAGCTTCTTTAAATTAGCATAATCAACTTTTGCATGAAAGTCATAGTTTTTTTCTTTTTTTGATAAATCTACAATACCATCAAAATCCAAAAACAGATTAGGGTCATTTACATTTATTTTTCCTTTAAAAATCGGTTTCTTAAATACTCCATCGGCTAAAATATTTTTATAATTATACCCGTTGTAAGTAATGTTTTGAACGGAACCGGAAAACTTAGTGTCCAAATATTTTTCTGTAAATCCTTTTCCTACAACATCAAACTGAAGAGTAGCATAACCTAAATCTGTTCTACTTAAAAAACTTCCTAAATTGAAGTTATTCAAACTCAAATTCCCATCATAGGATGCATTATCAATTGTATTTAAATTAGTCATCACCAATTTAGAACCTAAAGTTCCTAATTGTGTATGAATGAGAACATCTGCAACAACACTAGATGGGGTTACCACTGTTTTTCCCTTTAAATTAAACTGACCAAGTTTTTTTATAGATGAAGGTAAATTTTTTCCTAAAACATTTGGCAATATTGAAATTAAATTATCATAATTAGAACTTACTTTGGAAAAATTTCCGTTCATGTAAAAATCACCTTGCTCCTTTTTAGCAAAAAGATTTTTAAAAGTAACTCTTCCTGCAATAACAGAATTTCTGTTGTCTTTTAAAAACAATTGTTTTGCAGTAAAATTATTTAGTGCTCCAACAATATTTCCACTTAGATTAAATTGTTGATTTTTACCAAGTTCGTTATAAAAATGACGCAAATCATTAGTAGCTAATGAAGCATTTTTTGTGGAAACATAAAAGATAACTTTGTTATTAAAATCAGCAAAATCTTTTCGCTTGTATTTTAAAATAACCGAGCCCTTAAGAGTTGACTCGGCAGTTTTTAAATCTAAATTTTCTAGACGAATATTCTCTTTTGTGTAAGTAAATGCTGTGGTAATATTTTCTACAAATAAGCCTCTGTGATCCATTAAAGACATCGCATCAATGTTGGTGTAAACATTTGGACCTTTTATTTTAAAATCAGAAACTATAGCATTTATCTTGGTAAAATCTACATCCAAAGGAACTTCCCTATTGTAATCTATCTCGCGAAATCTGCAATTAATTAAGTTCATTTTGTTCGACGTCATTAAAAACTTGCCTGAAGCTGGTTTTCCGTCATCAAAAGCATCTATGAATTTATCTAGATTAGTATCTTTATCGCCCTTGAAGGTCTTAACATTGAGCGTTAATTGATCTGCTGTTAGATTTCCGAAAATTAAATTACCATCTAATAGCATTTTCGAATCTAAAACACTTGTAATAATTCGATTTGCATAAATTAGGGTGTCTTTTTTTTCGTCTTTAACTAAAACTTTTTTTAGCTGAACACCACCAAATAAAGTTATTTCAACCTGATCAACATAAATATCAGTTCCGTATTGTTTATTTAGTTTTTCGGTAAAATAATGGGCAATTTTAGTTTGAACAACGGGCAAAGAAAGCGCAATACCAAGCGATAATAAAAGTAACAAAAGCACCATAATAGTGCGAATTGCTATTTTTTTATAAGAATACACTCGGGTTTTGTTTGTTTCTTCTTTCAAAATTTATTTCGATTTGAAATATCTGTTTATAACGAAAAGATAATAAAAATCTTACATTTGATAGACATTCCTATTCTCTCAAAAAACAAAAAGTAACATCGCTATTAGCGTAAAACCTTTAAAATAGTTACTTTTGTAATCGTTGTAAAAATAATCGTTTTATATCGGTAATTCAAATATAATTCAAAATTTGTGCCTAATGCCCAACAATGCTATTTACATTCTAGCTATTGAAAGTTCTTGCGATGATACCGCTGCAGCTGTTTTAAAAAACAACTCGGTATTATCAAATGTAGTTGCTGGACAAAAAATTCACGAAGAATATGGTGGTGTAGTTCCCGAACTTGCCTCTCGAGCGCACCAACAAAACATTGTTCCGGTGATTGATAGTGCTTTAAAAAAAGCCGGGATTTCAATGAACAATTTAAATGCAATTGCATTCACCCAAGGACCTGGATTGATGGGCTCTTTGCTTGTTGGAACTTCTTTTGCTAAGTCAATGGCGTTAGCCCTAAATATTCCATTAATTGCAGTAAATCATATGCATGCGCACATTTTAGCGCATTTCATTGATGAAGAGGGATTTGAAAAACCAGAATTTCCATTTATAGCTTTAACGATATCGGGAGGACATACTCAAATTGTGAAAGTTTCTAGTTTTTTTGATATGGAAATTATTGGCGAAACGACAGATGACGCAGTCGGTGAAGCTTTTGACAAATCGGCAAAAATCATGGGACTTCCTTATCCCGGCGGGCCATTAATTGATAAACTAGCTAAAGAAGGTAATCCTAAAAAGTTCCAATTCACTAAACCCAAAGCACCCGGATTAAATTTTAGTTTCTCCGGACTTAAAACACAGATTTTGTATTTCATTCAAAAAAATGTGGCTTCAAACCCTAATTTTATTGAAGAAAATAAAGCCGATATCTGTGCCTCCATCCAGCACACCATTATTGAGATCTTAATGGACAAATTGAAATTAGCAATTGCTGAAACTGGAATCAATCGTATTGCTATTGGTGGTGGGGTTTCTGCTAATTCGGGCATTAGAGAAACGCTAAAAGCTGCTGAAACGAAATATGGTTGGAAAACATTCATTCCAAAATTTGAATATACTACTGATAACGCAGCAATGATAGGTATAGTTGGCTATCAAAAATACCTAGAAAATAAATTTAACGATGCTGGAGTTGTCTCAAAAGCACGAATTGAGTTTTAATATGCAATTATTCTATAATCCAAATATCAACGATCAAGTAAAATCTTTTGTTTTTGACAAAGAAGAGAGCAAACATATTATTAAAGTATTACGTAAGAAAGAAGGAGACATATTACAAGTAAGCAATGGATTAGGATTTTTATTCAATACTCAAATAACTTTGGCTAGTGATTCAAAATGTACCGTATCGATTCTTTCTTTTACCAAACAAGAAGCACCAAAATTCCAGTTACATCTTGCCGTTGCTCCTACCAAAATGAACGAACGATACGAATGGTTTTTAGAAAAAGCCACCGAAATTGGAATACAAGAAATTACTCCAATTATTTGCGATCATTCGGAACGAAAAGTAATTAAAACAGAACGATTTCAAAAGATAGTTGAGTCTGCTATGAAGCAGTCTTTGCATTATTACCTGCCTAAATTAAACGAACCGATTCATTTAAAGGACTTCTTGAAGAACGAAATTGAAGGCATGAAATTTATTGCCCATTGCGAAGAAACAAATAAGAAAACTTTGAAATCGTTAATTATCCCTGGCCAAGACACTACAATTCTCATTGGTCCTGAAGGCGATTTTTCTGTTAAAGAAATTGAAATGGCTTTGAACAATAATTATATTCCAATATCTTTGGGTGAAACTAGGTTAAGAACAGAAACTGCAGCCATAGTAGCTTGTCACAGCGTAGTATTTGCTAATGAATAATTTATGAAAAAATTACTTACATTATTATTTTTTGCGTTTTGTTTATTAAGTTTTGGACAAAAACAAACCTTATTTTTAGATGTTAATTATGATGCTGCCTTAACGCAATCTAAGAAAGAAAACAAACCTTTAGTTCTAATGTTTTATGCGAAATGGTGCTCGCACTGCAACAAAATGAAAAGCGAAGTCTTTGTAGAACCCGATGTAATTAGCTTTTTCAGTAGTAATTATATTTGTGTTGCTATAGATGCTGAATCGTCTATTGGTGGTTCATTGAAAAATAAATTCCAAAACAAATTCTTAGTCAAGTCCTATCCTACTTTTGCATTTTTAGATTCGAATGAAAATTTATTAATGTGCATGGCAGGTGAATTTAAAAAAGAAGTTTTTATTCAAGAAGGTCAAAAAGCATTACTTCCAGACAATCAATTTAATGTATTAAAAGATCGATTTAATGCCGATAATTCCAATTCCGAAAACTGCTTACGCTATATAATCTCTTATCGAAAAGCTGGATTTGACGCTACCGAAATCACCCAAAAATACCTAAAAACCAAACAAGAATCGGAGTTGTTTACTGAGCTAAATTGGAAAATTTTGGCTAACGGTATTAACAATCTATCTGCTAAAGAAGTACCTTTTATATCTAGTAAAAGAGAAGAATTTGCAAAAATTGTTGGGATCTCTCGAGTAGAAAAAAAGTTAATCTATATGGTTTCAGATAATCTAAAGCCCTTACTTGAAATTGGCGACACCATTCAATACAATAAAAAAAGACCTGTTGCTGCTTCATTACAAATAAGAAAAGTAGATTCGCTTTTATTTCATTATGATTTAACCATAGATGAGTTTTCAAGCAATTGGAAAAATTATAAAAAAAACAGTGAAACATTGACTACTAAATTTGCATGGAATGACTCTAACACACTAGTATCTATTTGCAACAATTATCTTACACATATTGATGATAAAAAAAGTTTAGATTTAGCAATTAATTGGGCTAAACAAGCTTTATCACTTGGCGAATCTTTGGATAAATATATTTTGATTGCAAATTTATACGCAAAAGAAAAAGACTTCGTAAATGCAATTTTCTATATTAATAATGCAAAGTCTACTGCTGCTAATTTTGGATGGAAAACAGATGAAATCGACAAACTTTTGGCAGAATTTAAAAAACACTAATTCATGAAAGGTAAGTTAACTACACTTTTTTTATTACTTTCTCTATCTGGGTTTACCCAAGAAATTGCCCTATTAAAGTATAATGGAGGTGGTGATTGGTATGCCAACCCTACTTCGCTACCCAACTTAATAAAATTTTGCAATCAAAATATTAACACTACGATAAAAAACAAGCCAGCAACAGTTGAACCTGGTAGCCCGGATTTATTTTCTTATCCTTACATTCATGCAACAGGCCATGGAAATATCCTTTTTAGCGATAGCGAAATCATAAATTTAAGGAACTATCTACTTTCTGGAGGGTTTATACACTTTGACGACAATTATGGATTGGATGAATACCTAAGAAGAGAGATAAAGAAAATATTTCCAAACTCAAATCTAGTTGAAATTCCAGCTTCACATCCCATTTTTCAAAAACCCTACAGTTTCCCTGCTGGAATTCCTAAAATTCACGAACACGACGGCAAAAGACCGCAAGCATTTGGAATTTTTGAGAACAATCGGTTGGTATTGTTATACACCTACGAGTGTGATTTAGGTGATGGATGGGAAGATGCTGAAGTACATAATGACCCGAAAGAAGTTCGAGATAAAGCACTAAAAATGGGCGCGAATATTCTAAATTACATTTTCAATAACTAATGGAAAATCTTTCCAAGTTACTACTACCCGAAATTCAAGAGTTCATTATTAAGAACACGAATCAAGATGCAGCAAAATTATCGTTTGCAAAAAATCCATTTCCTGAGGTTGATTATAAACTATTATTAAATCAAATTGCTGCTCGAAACAAATGCAAAACCAAACTTCCAACGTGGTTTAATTGTGTCAATTGCATTTATCCTAGTAAAATTTCAGTAGAACAAACTTCATCAGAAATTACTGCACAATATAAATCAGACATTGTAAGTGGTGCTTCTTTAATAGATTTGTCAGGCGGTTTTGGAGTAGATGATTATTATTTTGCAAAAAAAATAAAACACGTTTACCATTGTGAAATCAACGCTGAATTATCGGCTATTGTAAAACATAATTTCATTCAATTAAATTTTGATAACATTACCTGTATAGAGGGTGACAGCTCAGAAACACTAAAAAAATTAAATCAACAATTTGATTGGATATATGTAGATCCATCAAGAAGAAATGAAATTAAAGGAAAGGTTTTCATGCTTAAAGATTGCTTGCCTAACATTCCAGATCTTCAAAGTTTTTACTACCAATTTAGTTTGAAAATACTAATTAAAACGGCACCCCTATTAGACATAACTGCAGGATTAACCGAATTGCAAAATGTAAAACAAATACATATTGTTGCTGTAGAAAATGAAGTGAAAGAGTTGTTATGGGAGCTACATCAAGATTATAATGGCAATCCGACTATAAAATGTATTAACTTCAATAAGAATAATACTGAAACTTTCGAATACCTATGGAATTCTGAAGTCGGTTTTTCTTATAGCTTACCAAAAAAATATTTGTTCGAGCCCAATAGCAGTATTCTTAAATCAGGAGGATTCACCCACATTGCCAATCAGTTTTCTTTAGACAAGCTACAAGTAAATTCACATTTGTATACTTCTGATGATTTAATTGATTTTCCGGGAAGAGTTTTTAAAATTGAAACTGTTTTTAACTATTCAAAAAAAGAAATTAAAGAACATCTTGAAAACACTAAACTAAATGTTACGGTTCGTAATTTCCCGGAAACGGTTGAAAATATTAGAAAAAAATGGAAAATTAAAGAGGGTGGCGATCGCTATTGTTTTTTTACAACCGACATCAATAACAATAAAATAGTTTTACTTTGCACCAAAATAAATACCGTATGAGAAAGAGTTTACTTATAGCAACTTTTCTAATTTCAATTACTTCTTTTGCACAAAAAGATTGTGAGTACAGTTCGAACGTTAAAGACAGTTTGGGTACTTATAGATCAACAATTGACTATGTTATGCATGAAAAAGTTTTTGGTAACAGCCAAACTTCCATTTTCTTTTCATTAATAAATGCCGATGGAATGCCGTCTTTAAACATGCAAATGATTCAAAAAAGTGCTGATTTTATTCCTGCAAAATGTTTGGATAAATCATCCAAAATATACATCCAATTACAAAATGGTAAAATTATTACCTTAATTGGATTAGAACAAGACACTTGCGGCAACTCTGTTAGAAATAATACTGAAAACTGCAGAATAATAAGTGCCTATTTTCTCTTCTTAAAAGACACTATGGAAGAATTAAAAAAATCACCAATTTCTATTTTCAGAATTAAATTCGCAGGAGAATCAATAGATTATATTGCTAAAGAATCACTTGTATCCGAAGTAGATAAGAAATCCTATCGTCCCGATCATTTCTTTATGGATTATCTTAAATGTATAGAATAATTTTAGCTGTATTTAATATTGACAACTTTGTTAATAACTGAAATTTAAGCAATTGAATTTGTATTTTGAATTCAAATAAATTTGAATAACTAACCTTTAAAACTATAAATTATGAAAATTGCAACTCTTATTATTCGAATTCTTGTAGGTGGCTTAATGCTATTCGCTTCAATTAATTATTTTTTCCACCTTTCAC
Source organism: Flavobacteriaceae bacterium (assembly GCA_947453195.1). Lineage (GTDB taxonomy): Bacteria > Bacteroidota > Bacteroidia > Flavobacteriales > Flavobacteriaceae > Flavobacterium. The sequence continues at coordinate 49,643 of CANGFO010000004.1, read as the reverse complement.
CAGAACCAAAATTCACTGGTGATATGTTAACTTTTGTAACAGGAATAGCAGCTTCAAAGTATCTAATGCCATTAGCTAAAGTAATTGAATTAGTAGCTGGATTAACAATCATTTCGGGTAAATTCATGAAAATTGGCGCCGTTATTCTTCTGCCAATTACAATCAACATTCTTTTTATCAATATCATTTTAGCACCAGAAGGAACTCCTATTGCGGTTGCATTATTGTTGGGTAATTTATTTTTAATTTACACCAATTGGGAAACCTACAAAGGAATTTTTAAAGCTTAATCCAAATTTCTATAAATAAAGAAACCCGCTAATTAGCGGGTTTCTTTATTTAAATTGTTCCAATTAAACGTGTAAGGCTCTATTATCTGAAGCAGCAAGTGCAGCTTCTTTAATAGCTTCCGCAAAAGTTGGATGTGCATGTGACATTCTAGAAATATCTTCAGCTGATGCTCTAAATTCCATAGCAGTTACTGCTTCAGCAATTAAATCGGCACAGCGAGCACCAATCATATGAACACCTAATACTTCATCTGTTTTTGCATCAGCAAGAATTTTTACAAATCCATCAGTATCTCCACCAGCACGAGCTCTACCTAATGCTTTAAAAGGAAAACTTCCCGCTTTATAAGCAACACCATCGGCTTTTAATTGCTCTTCTGTTTTACCAACAGCCGCAACTTCTGGCCAAGTATAAACTACTCCCGGAATTAAATTGTAATCAATATGTGGTTTTTGACCTGCTAATATTTCGGCAACCATAGTTCCTTCTTCTTCCGCTTTGTGAGCCAACATTGCACCACGAACGACATCTCCAATTGCGTATATATTAGAAGCACTAGTTTGTAAATGATTGTTTACTTCAACCATTCCTCTTTCTGTTAGCTTCACTCCTGCTTTGTCTGCATTTAATCCTTCAGTATATGGACGACGACCTACAGCAACTAAGCAATAATCTCCTTCTAATGAAACGGTTTCTCCTTTAGTATTATCAGCTTGAACGGTAACCACATTTCCTTTACGCGTAACCGATTTTACTTGGTGCGACGTATAGAATTTCATTCCTTGTTTTTTCAAAACTTTGGTCAATTCTTTAGATAAACCAGCATCCATTCCTGGAATAATACGATCTAAATATTCAACAACCGAAACTTGAGCTCCCAATCGTAAATAAACTTGACCTAATTCAATTCCGATTACTCCACCACCAATAATTACAAGATGTTTTGGAACTTCAGGTAATTTTAATGCTTCTGTAGAAGTAATGATTCGCTCTTTATCTAACTTAATAAATGGCAAAGTAGATGGTTTTGAACCTGTTGCAATAATGATATTTTTAGCTTCAATAGTTTCAGATGTTCCGTCTGCTTTTTTAACAGCAACATGGGTTGCATCTACAAATGAACCTAATCCTTCTAAAACTGTAATGTTATTTTTGTCCATTAAAAACTTAACACCACCACTTGTTTGATCAACAACTGCTTGCTTGCGCGCAATCATTTTTTCAAGATTTACCTTTACTTCTCCCGAAACTTCAATTCCGTGATCGGCGAAATGCTGTAATTCTTCAAAATGATGTGAAGAAGCCAATAAAGCTTTAGATGGAATACAACCAACATTTAAGCAGGTACCTCCAAGGGTAGAATATTTTTCGATTATTGCGGTTTTGAAACCCAATTGGGCACAACGAATTGCTGACACATATCCGCCAGGTCCAGAACCTATGATGACTACGTCAAATGAACTCATAATTTATGTATTTTGTGTGTTTTATTAAATAGTTATGCAAAACTACAAATAATATTGCAATCCTTTTCGCAAAAAACAATAGCTTTTATTACAAAAAATGTAATTTATTTGACTGTAAATGCAGTTGTGTTTTTTACTTCTCCAATCATAAAAGTACTGTGCGTACTTCCAATGTGTTGTAAAGTAGTTAATTTGGTTACCATGAACTCTCTGTATTCTTCCATGTCTTTGACACATATTTTCAAAATATAATCATAATCGCCACTCACATGAAAACATTCTAATACTTCATTAAGCTTCACTACTTCACTCTCAAATTTAGTAAGAAAATCTTTAGAATGCTGAATTAACTTTATGTGACAAAAAACCACAAATCCTTTATTTATCTTATTTCGGTTTAATAAAGCAACGTACTTTTCGATAATTCCTTCACGCTCTAATTTTTTTATTCGTTCATATACCGCAGTTACCGAAAGGTTTAATTTAAGAGATAGTTCTTTATTTGTCTTTTTGGTATCCGATTGCAATAATTGCAAAAGTTTATTATCAATTGCATCCATTTTGAGAAGTAGGTGTTAATATTTCTATTTTAAATTTGAATTTAATTCAAAAATAGATAATTATTCTATACAATGTAATAATATTAGATTTAAAATCTAAATATATTCTCAATCATTGACTATCATTCTAATTATATTGAAATTTGAAATTAATATTAATTAATGAAAACTAAAAACTCATAACAATGGAAAAAATCAACCCAGCTGATAGAATTCAAGACTTGCAATATTTTGGAGAATTTGGAGGTGTAAATCCTTCAATTTCAGATTCCTCAACTTATACTTTCCTTTCTGCTAAAACCATGTTTGATACTTTTGAAGGAAATGCAGAAGGTTGTTATTTATATTCCCGACATTCTTCACCAAGTAATTTATATCTCGATAAAGCGCTTGCTGCAATGGAAGGTACAGAAACCGCTAATGTTTCGGCATCTGGAATGGGGGCAATCACTCCTACCCTTTTGCAACTATGTGGATCAGGTGATCATATTGTTTCGAGCAGAACTATTTATGGAGGAACTTATGCGTTTTTAAAAAACTTTACTCCAAGATTTGGAATTAAAACAACCTTTGTAGATATCACTAAATTAGATGTTGTAGAAGCCGCAATTACTTCAGATACTAAAGTTTTGTATTGCGAAACGGTAAGCAACCCGTTGTTAGAAGTTGCTGATATTGCAGGGTTAGCCAAAATTGCAAAAAAGCATAACTTAAAATTAGTTGTAGATAATACCTTTTCTCCCTTATCGGTAGCACCAATTTCTTTGGGTGCCGATATCGTCATTCATAGTTTAACCAAATACATAAACGGAAGTAGCGATACCGTAGGTGGTGTAACTTGTGCTTCAAGAGAATTTATCAACAGCTTGAAAGATGTAAACTCTGGAGCAAGTATGCTACTTGGACCAACAATGGATAGTTTGCGATCCGCATCGGTGATGAAAAATTTGCGAACGCTTCACATTCGTATGAAACAACACAGTTACAACGCTATGTATTTGGCAACCAAATTTGAAAAAGACGGATTAAAAGTAGTTTATCCAGGATTAGAAAGCCATCCAAGCCATAAACTATACTCCACAATGATCAATCCAGAATATGGTTTTGGAGGCATGATGACTATTGATGCAGGTACAATTGACAAAGCAAATGAATTGATGGAACTAATGCAAGAGCGCAACTTGGGTTACCTTGCTGTAAGTTTAGGATTTTACAAAACCTTATTCTCTGCTCCAGGATCTTCAACTTCATCTGAAATTCCATTAGAAGAGCAAAAAGAAATGGGACTTACCGATGGATTAATTCGTTTTTCTATTGGTTTAGATAATGATATTGAAAGGACTTATCAGTCTATGAAAGAATGCATGAAAGAACTTGGGGTTTTATAATTGTATTAAATTTTTATATTTAAAAAACACTCAATCACTTGAGTGTTTTTTTTTTAATTCACATTTACAACTTTTATATTGTTATTTTTTTTTAATATTTACATTAAACTATTTAATCAATTAATAGTCAAATTAATTATTACTATTTAAAAAAAAATGAAATTAATAATTAGATCCGTTTTTTATAAATATAAAAGATACTGCCAGAATTATATTTTAATGTTATTATTAGTTTGTTTTCAATTTAATTATGGACAACAAAAATCAATAATCCTTGGACGCCCAACTAATAATTCTATAACTGCAAGTATTTTGTTTGATCAAAACGTTCAATTTTATTTAGAATATGGATTGCAGCCAGGCTCGTATACAAATACATCTATTGTATATAACAACGCATTAAATATTCCTGATGAAATTGATTTATCAGGATTGATTCCAAATTCTAAATATTATTATCGAATGCAATATAAGTTAGTTGGAACAACCACCTATACTGCAACCCCAGAATACCATTTTCAAACGCAACGAGCAACTGGAAGTAATTTTACTTTTACCGTTGAAGCAGATGAACATTTATACAGTAATTATTCAAATACTGCAATGTATCAAACAACACTTGCAAATGAAGCATCTGAAAATCCTGATTTTATGCTTTCCTTAGGAGATATTTTTGGTGACGACCATGCGCCTACCGTGACTACTAGTAATGATATGGATATCTTACATAAAAATTATAGAGAATATCTTGGAGCAATTTGCCAATCCATTCCTTTTTATGTTTGTTTAGGAAATCACGAAGGTGAAAATGATTATTTTCTAAATGTAAATGGAGTTTACACCACTGCAACCAACCAATTGCCTGCAGCACCAAACGGAATTGGAGTTTGGGGAACACAATGGAGGAAATATTATTACCCAAATCCATTTCCAAACAATTTTTATTCTGGAAATGGAACTGTAGAAAATTTTGGAATTGGTACCCCAGAAAATTACTATGCTTGGACATGGGGTGATGCACTTTTTGTAGTATTGGATGTATATAGAACAGAAATTTTTCCTGGAGCAACTCCTGCAGATGGCTCTAAACCACAAAATTGGGATTGGACATTAGGACAATCGCAATATTTATGGATGCGAGGTGTATTAGAAAATAGCACTGCAACTCATAAATTTGTTTTTGCACATCATTCAAGAGGACAAGGTAGAGGTGGTACTGTTTGGGCTCCAGGATTTGAATGGGGAGGAATGCAAGGAAATCAATATAAATTTGATCAATACCGTCCAGGATGGGGTAAACCTATTCAAAAAGTTTTTGAAGATACGGGAGTAGATATTTTCTTTCAAGGCCATGATCACTTGTATGCTAAAGAACAATTGAATGGAGTGGTTTATCAAGAAGTGCCAATGCCTAGTGACGCAACATATACCTTCGGCTATACTGCTAATTCTGACGCATATACTGATGTAACATTAGATGGTACAGGACACATTAAAGTAAATGTTACCCCAGACTGTGTAACTGTTGATTATGTAAAATCATATATTCCAGGCACAACTGGATCTGAAGGACATACTAACGGAGAAATTGGCTATTCCTACAGCGTTGGAACTTGTGCGTTAATTTCAAATCAAGTTAGCGCAAGCAAATCGGAAGTTATTGCCTACCCAAACCCTACTAAAGATACTTTGACTATTTATTTTACAGATAATTCAACTAATCATCAATATGAATTAACTACTATTTTAGGACAATCAGTACTTCAATTTGAATCGAATGAAATAGATACCTCTAAAATTCCTGATGGAATATACTTTTTAACAATAGACAAAAATAAAAGTTGTACCAAAAAGATAATTATTAAGCACTAAATAAATTAAGAATGAAAAAGTACTATTTTTTATTAACGATATTATTTATATTGAATAGTAATGCACAAACTGTTTCTAGGCAAGAAGTTTTAGGTAAACCAAGAGATACTGGTATTGCATTAAAAATGTTTTTCTCTACCCCTGCTGAAATGGCAGTTCAGTTTGGAACGGTTAGTGGCAATTTAACCTCACAAACTCCGTGGCTATCTTTTGCAGCTAATGAACCTGCAGAAATAACTATTAATGGTTTACAACCAGATACTAAATACTTTTATAAAGTAATTCATAAAAACCCCGGAGACACTAATTTTACTAGTCGTGGAGAACACTATTTTCACACACAACGTCAACTTGGAAGTCCATTTACTTTTGTGGTTCAAGCAGACCCTCACATGGATGCTTCAACAAATGTTGACTTATATCAAAGGTGTTTGCAAAACCAATTGGAAGATAATCCAGATTTTATGATTGATCTGGGAGATTTTTTAATGACTGATAAATTAAAAAATCTGACTACAAATACAATTCCACACGATACAATTCCATACAGATGTAATTTACTTCGTTCCAATTATGAAACCATTTGTCACTCGGTTCCATTATTTATTGCATTAGGAAACCATGAAGGTGAAGCAGGCTGGAATTTAACAGGGACTGCAGATAATATTGCTATTTGGAATACTCAAGAGCGATTAAAATATTTTTCAAATCCGGGTCCTGATGGGTTTTATTCTGGAGATACAACCATGCAAAATTTCATAGGTCCTAACAATACTCCTGGACAAAGAAATGCCTATTATTCATGGACTTGGGGAGATGCGTTATTTGTAGTAATTGACCCGTATTGGAATACCAATCCAAAACCAAATACAACTGCTAATACAGGCTGGAATTGGTCTTTAGGAGCAACACAATACAATTGGCTTAGAACTACATTAGAAAGCAGCAACGCTAAATTTAAATTTATTTTTGCTCATCAAATTGTAGGTGGAGATCCGGAAGGGAGAGGTGGAACCGAATATGCAGATAAATACGAATGGGGAGGTATGAACTATGATGGTGTTACTCCAGGTTTTGCAACTTACAGACCAGGTTGGTACAAACCTATTAAGGATTTATTAACCGAAAATCATGTAAATATATTTTTTCATGGGCACGACCATTTATTTGTAAAACAAGATAAAGACTGTTTAGTATATCAAGAAACGCCTCAACCAAGTTTACCTAATTTTAATTACCCATCACAAGCAGCAGCTTATGGTTACCTTGCAGGGCAAATAGTTGGAAATTCTGGACATTTAAAAGTGACGGTTACCGGGACAGGACTACAAGTAGACTATGTTCGCGCCTATTTGCCTTCACAAGAAAGCGCAACACGTCATAACAAAGATATTTCGGCTACTTACACCATTGGCTTAAGTAATTGCTATAATCTAAGCTCTAATTCTGCTGTGATTTGGAATAGTAATTATGCGGATGAAATCACTTATCCAAATCCATTTTCAAAAGAAACTACGATTGCTTTCAATTTAAATAAAGCGCAAAATATTACTATTATAATTTATAATGAACTTGGCCAAGAAGTGAAAAATTTAATCCCTAACAACTTTATAAATGAGGGAAAATTTCAAGTAGTGTGGGATGGAACTTCTAATTCTGGTGGTGAAGCGAGTAATGGAACCTATATTTTCAAAATTGAAGGAGAAAATGGAGAAATAAAAACTGGTAAAATACTATTAAAAAGGTAATTTCCAAAAATATAAAAGTATTAGAGCAAGAATTTTAAAAGAATGACATCTAAAAAATTAAATCATAAATCATGAAAAAAATCATCCTAATTCTAATCTGTATGTTAAACGGTTTTATGTTTTCGCATACTTTAAATTACAACAAGATTATATTAAGACATTGGTCTATTGAAAAAGATCACAAATGCTTAGACGGATCTTTTAGTAAATTTAAAAATGGGATAGTATCTATTGAAGACGCACAAAATAATATTGTTGATGTTTCCTTTGAATCTCTTTCTGCTTCCGATCAGATTTTTGTTAGCAAAAAAGAAGAAGCTATTATTGCCTTAAACAGTTCAGCCCCTTCAATTAAAAATGAAATAACTTCTAAACTCTTAATACAATCATTTTTAGTAATATTGTTATTATCTTTATTTAGCTTCTTTATCTTTAGGAAAACTGAAAAACAAAAAAGGAAATATTTAATACCTATCGTTTCTGCAGGTATCATTATGACCTTATTTAGTTTTGGAAAAAAAATACTCACCACAACAGATCCAAACTTTGTAAATTCGGCATTTATTCCATTTATCCCAAACGTTCATACCTCATGGGATAATACTTATTTTTATGTGGAAAGTAAAGGAATTCCTAATCACACGATGATGGTTGGAATATCTAATCACGGCTGGCAACAACAAGTCCCAAATCCGCAATGTTACATTGGAACTAATCATTGGAGCATTCCACTTAATCCAGTTATTGCAGCTGCTCCTACCCTAATTGATAATGTTCATTTTACAAGAGGAGCAATTGCAATTGCTGCTAATGGAGTACCTATTTTTAATTACCATACCAATACCGGCGTAGATTCATATACCGATGGGCAACTAGATAATTATGGCGGACATTGTGGTCGTGGAGACGATTACCATTATCATATTGCCCCAACTCATTTATATACATTAGGACAAACTACAACAAATCTTCCTTGTGCTTTTGCTCTTGATGGATTTGCAGTTTATGGTAGTATGGAGCCAGATGGAACACCTATGACTGCTTTGGATACTAATCACGGACATTATGGAACAGATGGTGTTTATCATTATCACGGAACTTCAACAGCACCTTATATGATTGGAAGTTTTGTTGGTCAAGTAACTGAGGACAATACGAATCAATTAATTCCACAGGCTGCAGCTCATCCGGTTAGAAATGAAAATTGGACGCCACTTGTTGGAGCAGTAATTACGTCTTGCGTTGCCAATGCAAATAACAACGGGTACAATCTTTCTTATACGTTAAATGGAACTCCAGGTTATGCTACCAATTTTAGTTGGAGTGGTACTACCTACACTTTTAATTATGTTACTCCTACTGGAACCACTAACACTAATTATAATGGTTTTACACAATGCACCGTCCCTTTGGCTAACAATGCTTTTGCTTTAGATAATGCTATTACTCTTTATCCAAATCCAGTTAAAGATATTCTTCAAATAAATCTTGGAAATAATATTATAGAAAGCGAAATTCAAAACATTACTATATATGGAATTAAAGGTGATTTAGTTTTAAAAACAGATCGATATAAATCGAGTATTGATATTAAAAGTTTGACTTCTGGAACTTATTTTGTTAAAATTCAATTTCCAAATGCACAAATAACTAAAAAACTATTAGTACAGTAATCAATGAAAAAACTTGCATTTCTATTTCTATCAACCCTATCTGTTGCCCAAAGTGTTACCAAATCAATAGCTTTGTTACCCGATACAGGGCAAACTAATAGCTACACTACAACTTTTGGCGAAGATCATGATTATAGCATAAACCCTCCTTCTTTTACAAATAATGGAAATGGAACTATTACCGATAATGTAACTGGATTGATGTGGCAACAAGCAGATGATGGAGAAATGATTTATGAAAATGCGGCTCCTTTTTGTGAGGCATTAAGTTATGCCGGCAATACCGATTGGAGATTACCTTCACCTATGGAAAGTTTTAGTATTCTAAATTTGCAAAATAATAATCCTTCACTAAACACTACTTATTTTACTTCTAGTACAGCTGAATATTGGTGGACCAATAAGGCTCAAGTTGGAGATAACACTAAAGTATGGTGCACCAATGCAGGCGGAGGAATTGGTAATAAACCAAAAGCTGAAACCATAAGTGCAGGCGGAGCATTTAAATACCATACACGATGTGTTAGAGATTTAGCTACTCCAATGATAATTCCGAATCATTTTACCGATAATGGAAACGGAACCATAACCGATAATTTAACGCAACTGGTATGGCAAAAAGTGCCTAACCCTAATATTTTCTCATGGGAACAAGCTATTGCCTATGCCGAAGGATTAAGTTTTGCTAATTTTACTGATTGGCGTTTGCCAAATATAAAAGAATTGCAATCATTAAATGACGAAAGTGTTTCCAATCCATCTGTAAATAGCGCATTTTTTGGTTCTTTAGGAGTTCACAATTATTGGTCTTCTACTACCTTAAAACCTAATACTGCTAATCCTGCAAGTGCTTGGTATTGGAGTACACAATTAGGAATAACCACTTATGATTTGAAAACTAATTCCAACTATGTGGTTTGTGTGAGAGGAATTCCAACTTTAAATGCTGATGAATTTTTAGTTGAAAATAACATTAAAATATATCCGAATCCTTTCAATTCTAAAATTCAGAATATTAATTCTAATGGAAATGAATTTTATGAAATATATGATTCTGCAGGAAAGTTAGTTTTTAAAGGAAAAACCATTGAAAATGAAGATTTTTCAGCTTTAGAAAATGGAATATATTTCTTAAAAGTTATTGATAAAACTAATACAACTTTTAAGTTGGTTAAAGAATAAATTATGAATTCTCTAAATACTGTTCTTCAGTATCTTCAATTAGGATTTACTCACGTTATTCCTTATGGTTTTGATCACATTCTGTTTATATTAAGTATCTTTTTTTTGAATTCAAAATTAAAATCGGTAGTAATACAATGTTCGATTTTTACATTAGCACATAGTATTTCTTTAGGAATTGCAGCATACGGAGTTGTTATTCCTAACTCCAATTTTATAGAACCTTTAATAGCTGTTTCTATACTTTTCACTTCATTAGAAAATATAATTCATAGCAAAGTAAATCCTTATCGATTATTGATATTATTCGTTTTTGGTTTAATTCATGGTTTAGGATTTGCAACAGCATTAAAGGAAATTGGTATTCCAAAAAAGCAGTTTATTACCTCCCTATTATCTTTCAATATTGGTGTTGAAATTGGACAAATTGTAGTTATTTTACTAGCTTATTTTTTAATAAGTAAAAGGTATTTTAATAAACCATGGTATAAAGATCGACTAGTATACCCAATTTCAAGTTTAATTGGTTGTATTGCTTTGTATTGGACCATTGAAAGAATCTTTAAATAACCTATCCCAACCACCCTTCTCTGTCCAAACTTCGATACTGAATCGCTTCGGCAATATGCATCGATTCGACTTTATCAGAAGCTTCTAGATCAGCTATGGTTCGTGATACTTTTAAAATTCGATCATAAGCTCTAGCGGAAAGATTTAGTTTTTCCATGGCATTTTTTAATAATTCTAAAGAAACCGGTTCCAATTCACAATATTCCCGGACTAATTTAGTCCCCATTTGGGCATTGTAATGAACATTTTCAAGCGATTCAAATCGTTTGGTCTGAATTTCTCTAGCCCTTGTAACTCGCTTTCTAATTTCAAAACTGCTTTCAGCTTTGCGCGTTTCTGTTAGTTTTTCAAATGGCACCGGAGTTACTTCAACATGAATATCAATACGATCTAATAAAGGTCCGGATATTTTACTCAAATAACGTTGCATCTCCATTGGAGAAGAACTCACAGGTGCTCCTGGATCATTAAAAAAGCCACTCGGACTTGGATTCATACTGGCCACCAACATAAAAGACGAAGGATAAGTAATTGTAAATTTTGCTCTAGAAATAGTTACTTCTCTGTCTTCCAGTGGTTGGCGCATTACTTCCAGAACTTCCCGTTTAAATTCGGGTAACTCATCTAAAAAAAGTACACCATTATGGGATAACGATATTTCACCAGGCTGCGGATAACTTCCACCACCAACTAATGAAACGCTGCTAGCTGTATGGTGAGGACTTCGAAAGGGCCTTTGACTCATTAATCCCGCATCTTTTATTTTACCCGCAACCGAATGTATTTTGGTTGTTTCAAGTGCTTCTTTCAAAGTCATTGGTGGCAAAATACTTGGTAATCTTTTTGCTAACATCGTTTTACCTGATCCTGGCGGACCGATTAATATGATATTATGACCACCGGCAGCAGCAATTTCCATGCATCGTTTTATGGATTCCTGTCCTTTGACATCCGAAAAATCGAATTCTGGAAAATCTAATGTTTTATAAAACTCTTCACGGGTATTAATTACCGTTGGCTCAATAGTTGCATTTCCTTCAAAAAAATCAATTACCTGAGTGACATTTTCAATCCCATAAACATCCAAGCCATCAACAATTGCAGCCTCTTTTACGTTCTGAATGGGTAGAAAAAATCCTTTAAATCCTTCTTCTCTAGCTTTAATAGCTATTGATAAGGCTCCTTTTATAGGTTGTAATCCTCCATCTAAAGACAATTCACCCATTATGATGTACTTATCAATTTCGTCTGCTTTTATTTGCCCTGACGCTACTAATATTCCAATTGCCAAAGTCAAATCATAAGCAGAACCTTCTTTACGCAAATCAGCTGGTGCGAGATTGATAGTAATTTTCTTACCTGGAAGTTGGTAGCCATTATTTTTCAACGCTGCTGCTATACGGTAACTACTTTCTTTAATAGCGTTATCTGGAAGTCCTACTAAGTGGTACCCAACTCCTTTATCAATATTTACTTCAACAGTAATCTTTGACGCTTCGACTCCAAACACCGCACTTCCATAGACTTTTACCAACATAACTTTCGCATTAAATTAGACAACTCTATTAAATATACGAAAATTTATGAAATATAAAAAAGTAAAATAAATCATACTTTTAGTAAATTTTATTTGTCTATATGTAAAATAAACTTTACTTTTGAATCGAATTTTAAATATTTAAATATGAAAACACATTTTTTATTTCCTAATCAATTTAAAAATATAGGTTGGTTATTATTTGTTCTCAGTGTTTTAGGAACACTTTTTATCTCTGTTTTTAATAAATCTACAGATGATTATTTAAACATTACTGTATTTTCAATATACCAAGATAGTATAGGGGAAATACCTGGTTTTTTTAAATTTATAAAAAACAGTATCGTTGATGAAATTCTTACAGTTGGAATAATTGTTGGCGGTATTTTAGTTGGCTTTTCAAAAACAAAAAACGAAGATGAATATATTTCAAAAATTAGATATGAAAGTTTAGTATGGGCGACATATTTAAATTATGGAATCGTAATTTTCTTTACATTATTTATATATGGCTTAACCTATTTGAATGTGTTATTTTATAATATGTTTACTTTACTTTTATTTTTTATTATACGATTTCATTATATGATTTACAAACTTAATAAATCCATAAACGATGACGAATAATTTAAAAGTACTTCGAGCCATAAAAAATATTTCGCAAGAAGAATTGGCTAAACAAATTCAAGTCAGTCGCCAAACTATAAATGCTATGGAAAAAGGAAAATACGTTCCATCAACTGTATTAGCATTAAAATTGGCTAGTTATTTTAAAGTTCCGGTTGAAGAAATTTTTAAATTAGAAAATGAAGACTAAAAAAAATCCCATTATAATTAATGGGATTTTTTTATTTATTTCTTAAAATTAGCAATTCCTTGTTTCAACCAATTTTCATATAATTTGGCATCCGGATCGTAACTGGTTGTTGGTGTAATCGAATTTAAATTATTTCCCTCAACATCCACCAATACATACAAAGGTTGCGTATTGGTTTTGTATTTTGTTATCATGAAGTCGGTCCATTTGTCTCCAATAGTTACAATTTCTGCAGCTGTAGAAGGCGAAATATGCTGTTCACTTTTTGGCAATTCGCGTTTATCATCGGCAAACAACGAAATTAACACCACTTCATTTTTCAAAATTTGAGAAACCTGTTCGTCCGTCCAAACATTGTTTTCCATTTTTCTACAATTCACACAAGCATGTCCCGTAAAATCAAGAAGCACTGGCTTATTTACAGTTTTGGCATACGCCAACCCTTTTTTATAATCGGTGAAAAGCATCAAACCATGTTTGTTTATTTCAGCTCCATCCGGTAATTTTTCGGATGTTAAAACTGCAGCAGTACCTCCTACTCCATTCGGACTTTCACTATATTCTTCTGGAGGTGGAAAAGCACTAATTAATTTTAATGGCGCACCAAACAATCCCGGAATCATATAAAAAGTAAACGATAATACCAATAAGGCCAACATTAATCTTCCTACAGAGATATGTGTTAACGGAGAATCGTGGGGCAACGTTATTTTACCTAATAAATAAATTCCCCATGTACCAAAAATAGCGATCCAAATAGCTAAGAAAGTTTCTCTTTCAAACCAATGCAATTGTAAAACTAAATCGGCATTTGATAAAAATTTAAAAGCTAAAGCCAATTCTAAAAACCCAAGAGATACCTTAACTGTATTTAACCATCCACCTGATTTTGGTAATGTATTCATCCAACCTGGGAACATAGCAAACAACATAAATGGTAAAGCTAATGCAGATGAAAAACCTAGCATTCCAACTATTGGAGCGATTCCGCCACTTGATGCTGCTTGAACTAAAAGTGTTCCAACAATAGGTCCTGTACAAGAAAACGAAACAATAGCCAAGGCTAATGCCATAAATAAGATTCCAATAATTCCGCCTCTATCCGCTTGTCTATCTACTTTATTTGCCCATGAATTGGGTAACATAATTTCAAAAGCTCCAAGGAAAGAAGTGGCGAAAAACACCAACAACACAAAGAAAATTACATTAAACCAAACATTAGTCGACAACGCATTTAATGCATCAGCACCAAAAATAGCGGTGACTGCTAGTCCTAAAACCACATAAATTCCTATAATTGCTATACCGTAAATTATTGCATTTCGTTTTCCTTGCGCCGGAGTTTTACTTTGTTTTGTAAAGAAACTAACCGTCATAGGAATCATTGGGAAAACGCAAGGTGTTAACAAGGCGGCGAAACCTCCAATAAATGCTAAAAAGAAAATAGACCAAAGTCCTTTTTTCTCTTCTTGTTTTGGTTGTTCATTAGTTGCAGAAACTTCCGCTTGTTTAACTTCAGGCTGAACAACAGCTGCAGTGTCTGTTTTAATTGTGTCTAAAGTTGCAACAGGAACTTCGGCTTCAGCTATAGCTGGAATAACAAATGTCAAATCAACATTATCATTAACACATTGATTTTGACAAGCTTGAAAATCTAAATTGATTACAATTTTACTGGTTTTCGAATTAGTAATTTTAACTCTTTGCGTTAAAGTTGCTTTGCCTTCAAAGTAAAATTCTTCAACTCCAAAGTCTTTATTGAATTCCTTTTTGTAAGGACTTTCTTTAGTTTTACCCACTAATTCAAAATTCCCTTTTTGATCCTTAACAGTTACAACCAAAGGCAATGGCCCATCTTCTGGAGTATATTGCGAATACATGTGCCACCCTTGCTCAATCGTAGCATTCATAACCAAATTAAATTCGGTATCCGATATTTTTTCGGTTTTGGAAGTCCATTTTACGGGCTTTTTAATTTGTGAATTCCCATTTACAAAAGCTAAAATAGCTAAAAGCAAAAAAAGTAATCTCTTCATTAGTGCAGTTTTATTTGTAATTTATTTATAGTATTTTTAGTAATTTTAAATCGATCATCTTGTCTTTTTCCAATAACCCAAACTATTTGATTATTAGAACATAAAACCCATTGACTTAATTTATCAATTAAAGAATATTTTTCATCTTTATAATACTTACTAAGTTTCTTCTTTCCTTGCATTCCTAATGGGTAAAAGTAATCTCCTTCTTGCCATTTACGAATTGTCAAAGGAAACTGTAAAGCATCCTGATCGACAAATATACAATTGGAATTGGGATTTGAAATGTCACTTACGTTACAAAATGAAAATTTTAATGGAGTTTCGAATGCGTGTCCAATTTCATACTCCTCTAATTCCTTATCTTCTTTTGGAGCCAAAATCAATACTTCGCGATCTTTTAACAGCAAATAACTTTCAGAAAAAACTTGCTTTCCGGATTGCGCCGTGACTAAATCGTAAATAGCATCCCAAGCAGTAAACCCATATCCCTTAAGCCATTGGTACAAATAGGCTTTGTAATTTAAAAAATTAAGCAATTCCTTAATATCAATTTTCAATTGATTATCAGTCTCTTGAACTACTTTTTCATAAACCAAATTAGCTGCATCTTCAACAAGAGATTGCGATTGGTTTAGATTTTCAATTGTATTTTGAAATGAAATAAGCAAATTTGAATTCAATTCTTTCAAAACAGGAACAACGGAATGTCTTATTTTATTTCTGAAATATTTATCGGAGGCATTACTGGAATCTTCACGCCATTGCAAATTGGTATCCGAGCAATAGTGTTCAATTTCAGCTCTAGAAAAAGGCAACAACGGGCGAATGACTTTATCGTTCTGCACCGGAATTCCAATCAAACCTTCAAGACCAGTGCCACGAGTAAGATTAATTAAAAAAGTTTCCAGATTATCATCTAAATGATGAGCAGTCAAAATATAATCAAAGTTTTTTTCAGCTAATTGACTGTAAAACCAATCGTAACGCAATTTTCTTGCTGCTAATTGAATGGACAACTTATTTTCTTCAGCAAATTTACTGGTGTCAAATTTTTGAAAATATAATGGAATGGATTTCGCTTCACAATATCTTTTCACAAACGCTTCATCACCATCACTTTCTTCATTTCTAAGTGAAAAATTACAATGAAGCACTGCAATATCATAAGGCAATTGATGAAATAAATCCAATAAAACCATGCTGTCTACACCACCACTTACAGCTAGAAATAAGCGTTTCCCTTGTAAAAAAGGAAAATTAGCATCTAAATGAAGTTGTAGTTTTTGTAGCATCTTTCAAAAATACGGAATTTATTTAACTCAAAACAGCAAACATTGCTTTGGCTTTTAATAAGCATTCTTCGTATTCTTTTTCAGGTTCGGAAAGAGAAGTTATGGCGCTACCAACAGAAAAAGAAAGGTATTGATTTTGAGCATTGTATAATATACTTCGAATAACAACATTAAAATCAAAATCACCATTTGGAGTAAAATAACCAACCGTACCGCTATACAATCCGCGCTTGGTTTCTTCAAGATTTTCAATAATATTCATTGCCGAAATCTTTGGAGCTCCCGTCATACTTCCCATTGGAAAGGTTGTTCTTACTATTTCAACAGGAGAAATTGTGTTTTCTACTTGTGAAGTGATGGTAGAAATCATTTGATGCACTTGTTGAAACGAATAAATTCTACATAACTCCTCAACTTCTACAGAGCCTTTGCTAGCAGTTCTTGATAAGTCATTTCGAACCAAATCCACAATCATAATGTTCTCCGAACGCTCTTTTTCATTGTGTTTTAAATCGTTCTTTGATTTTTCATCTAAATCAGATTCCGTAAATCTTTTAGAAGTTCCTTTGATTGGTTGAGATATTACTTTAGAATCTATTTTTTTCAAATATCGTTCTGGAGAAGCAGAAAGTAAAAATTGATTATCATTTTTAAAATACACTGAAAAAGGTGCTTCCGAAATAGTATTTAATTTTTGATAGACTTCCAACGGATTTATAAATGCATGTTCTGCATAAAATTCCATACAGAAATTAGCCTCATAAATATCTCCTCTTTGAATATGCTCCAACATTTTTCCAACTTTCGAAATATAATTTTCTTTAGAAATTCGTTGTTGTATTGTAATTTCTGTTGTTGCTTCGCTAAACAAAGAGCCATTAACAATGTCATTGTAATCAGCTTCCATTTCATCATCGCAAAAGCGCAAATAGTGCAGCTCTAGTTGATTGCCATTCAGGATAAATAGTTTTTTGGGCTGAAAAAAATACAAATCAGGGAATTCCAATCCGTCAAAATTAGCGGAATTCAAGTCTTCAATATCATTCTTTAAATCGTAGGATAAATAACCAAATAACCAATCTTTGGTTTGACCTTGGTATTGTTTTAAATCTTCAAATGCATTGTGATGGTCAGTCTTTATTGAGGTAAATCCATCAACAGCTAATACACAATCAAAGCTAGAATATTTTTGAGGATAGGAATTAGAATCTAAGAAAACTACTTCGCGATAGCTATTGGCCCATTGCAACAATTGATTTTTAAAGTGGGATGGATTTTCAATAAACTTAGAAAGTAGTGTTCTCAAAAGGATTGATTTATTTTTTCAAATTTACAATAAATGAAGTTTTTAAAAACGAAAAAACCTTGAATTTCTTCAAGGTTTTTATTAAGGGTGGCTGACCGGGTTCGAACCGGCGACCCGCGGCACCACAAACCGCTACTCTAACCAACTGAGCTACAACCACCATTTTTAACGAGTGCAAATATATTGCAAAAGTTTTCTTTATACAAAGAAAAACGGAAAAAATTAAATCAAATCACTTAAACTATTGACTGCCAAATACCTCTCTACAGTAAATCCTTCACCATGCGCAACACCTATGATTCTGCCCAAATCTTGAGCACGATATTTAACACTATCCAAAAAGTTTTTAGAACTTATTGGTGATTCTGGTTCGTTTGAATTTGGATCATAAAATTGAGAACTATAAGCCAAAATTGATTCCATTTTCACATCTATAAATCCAGAAATATCTACCACAAAATCAGGTTGTAAATTATCCCATTGTATATAATGATAAACTATTTTTGGTCGCCAAGCTTGTTGCAAAATGCCATTTACTTTAGTTTCAATTTTTCTCAAACCAGATAAAAAACAAGCATCCGAAACTAATTTACTCCCTTTTCCGTGGTCAATGTGTCGATCCTGAATAGCATTACATAATACAATTTCGGGTTGGTACTTACGAATCATCTCTATGATTTTTATCTGATGTGCTTCATCATTCACAAAGAAACCATCACGCATATCTAAATTTTCACGAACAGAAACACCTAACAATTGCGTTGCTTTTTCTGATTCCGCATTACGAATAGCAACCGAACCTCGGGTACCCAATTCTCCGCGAGTTAAATCAACAATCCCAACTTTTTTGCCAAGGCTAATTTCTTTAGCAATAGTTCCGCTACATCCTAATTCCACATCATCGGGGTGAGCCCCAAAAGCTAAAATATCTAATTTCATATTTTATAATTTAATGCTAATTTAGACAATCCTAAATTAATTCAATATACTTTTTAAGATTTGCGCCTTATTTACTGTTTCAACAAACTCTTTTTCAGGTTGACTTCCGGTGTTAATTCCGCATCCCACAAATAATTTTGCTATCGCAGAGCCATCATTTGTTTCGACTTTCATACAGCGTAAATTCACATACAAATCAAAATTTCCATCTTGATTCCATTCTCCTAAATAACCCGCATAAAACTCCCTGTAGTATCCTTCATTTGCAGAAATAAACTCAAGCGCTTCTTTTTTAGGGAAGCCACATACAGCAGGTGTTGGATGTAATAATTCAAGGATGTTTGGAACATTTACCTCCGACTCAAATTGTGCTTCAATATCGGTTTTAATATGAACTATTGAACCTGCTTGAAAGGTATAAGGTTCAGATTGTGCAACTTCAGCACCACAAAATTTTAAAGCTTCAACAATATATTTAGTAACCGTCTGTTGTTCGTTAATTTCTTTTTCTTCCCAAATAATATTATGACTATCCGAATTTAATTGAGTTCCAGCTAAAGAAACTGTTTGAACTTTATTTTGATTTGATTTCAATATCTGCTCGGGGGAAGCGCCCATCCAAAGTCCAATTTCATGATGATAAAAACAGTAGCGAAAGGAATTGGGGTATTTTGATATTAAAGAAGAGAATACCTTTTCAATAGTAAAGTTTGATAATTCAACTACTTCATTTCTTGACAAAACTACTTTTTCAAAAGTTCCTGAATTTATTTCTTTAAGCGCTTTTTCTACAAGCGATTCAAAATTTACTTTAGCTAACGGATCCACATCATACTCTTTGTCACTATTCTGATATGCTTCAAAATTCGAAATCGATTCAATATAAAAATCAGATTCCTGTTCTGGAATTCCATATTTTGAATTTGAATCAAAGGAAACAAATGCAAAGCCCGATTTAATTTGATCTAAAATATGTAATTGATTATTACGTTGAAAAAGCGACATTAGTTTGTCGCTATTGGGTTTACAATAACAAACAAACGGCAATTTTGAATCAAAATGCTCCTGGATTTTTTTAATTAATTGGCTCATTATCTTCTTGATAAAACCATATTTGTCAATTTACAAAGTGAAATTAACTTCTCATTTTCATCAACAATTCTAATTTCCCAAAGGTGAATACTAGCCCCTTTATGTAAGATTCTAGCAGTAGCAGTAACCAATCCTTCGCGTTTACTTCGAACATGATTTGCCGAAATTTCAATACCACGAACTTCTTGTTTTTCGGGATTAATAAACATTAAGGATGCGGCACTTCCAACACTTTCTGCAAGAGCAACAGATGCTCCGCCATGAAGAATACCCATTGGCTGATGCACTCTAGAATTGACTGGCATTGTAGCTACAAGATAATCATCTCCAGCATCAATATATTCAATTTCTAGGGTTTGCATTAAAGTGTTATTGGACCACTCTTTGCATAATTTCAGCATTTGTTCTCTATCGAAAGCCATGATTATTATTTTTTGCAAAATTACTAATTTTATAGTCACAAACTAATTATACCTTTTTTACGTTATTAGTTCGTTGAATTGCTTTTTGATTTTTCAAATAATTACCTACATTTACCAAATTAGAAAATAAGATATGCGTAAATTACTTTTATTACTTATTGCTGGATTAGCCATTTTATTGACTTCCTGCAGAAATGACTTTGCTTTTGAGCAAAGTACTGGCGGGCTAGAATTCTCTAAAGATACTGTTTATTTAGATACTGTTTTTACCAATATAGGATCTAGCACCTATACATTAAAAGTATTTAACCGAAGTAATAAAGACATTTCAATTCCAAAAATTCAACTTGGCAAAGGTTTAAATTCCAAATACCGAATTATGGTTGATGGTATGACCGGAGATGCCGGTGCACAAGGAAAAATATTTAGTAATGTTGAATTATTAGCTAAAGATAGTTTGTTTATTTTTGTAGAAGTAACTGCAGATGTTGCAAGTGCTAACCCAACAGATTTCTTATACACCGATCAAGTTCAATTCACTAATATTAGTGGCGCTCCACAAACAGTAGAATTGGTTACATTAATTCAGGATGCGTATTTTATTTATCCACACCGAACTCAAAATCCAGACAATACCTTCACCTATGAAGGAATTAATCTTGGGAACGACGATTCCAACCATCCTGTTACAATTACTGGAAGTACTTTAGATCACAATGATCCAAACAACCATGATGAGTATTTATGGGGCAACGACAAACCCTATGTGATTTATGGATATGCTTTAGTTCCAGATAATGAAACCCTAAATGTAAGTAGCGGAGCTCGAGTGCATTTTCATTCCAATTCCGGTTTAATTATTGCAAAAAATGGTACGCTTAGAATTAACGGATTGCCATCAAATACAAATGACCCTGCCGATTTATCAAAAGAAGTTGTTTTTGAAGGCGATCGATTAGAACCTGACTTTTCAGATGTTCCTGGACAATGGACCGCAATTATTAATTTTTCGAATTCTAATAATAACTTGATTGAACATCTTACTTTAAAAAATGCTACTGTTGGAATATTATCAAATAATTTAGCTTTAACAACCGACAATTCATTTACTAAAATGACCATTAAAAATTCACAAATTTACAATTGTTCGAATTTCGGAATATTAGCAAGAACGGCTCAAATTACAGCTGATAATTTAGTTATTAATTATTGTGGACAAGCCAATGTTGCTGCAACTTATGGCGGTACTTATACTTTTACCAATTGTACCTTTAACAACAACTGGAGCAGTTCTAAGCAAGCTGCTGTATTATTGAATGATTATTTAGAAACAGACACCGCTTATTTAACCAAAGCTACCACCACAACTTTAACGAATTGCATTGTTTATGGATCCAACAGCACTGAGATTTCATTAGATAAAAAAGGCGTTTCCTTTACAACCAATTTTTCAAATTGCATATTCAAAGTTTATGACCAAAGTTCGGCTTTAACCTCTAATCCTTTGTATGACAGCATTCGCTTAGAACAAAATGGCAATAAAAAGAATCTGAATCCTAAGTTTAAAAATCAAGCTAAGAACCAAATGTGGCCAACGGAAAGTTTATTTGCAATAATTCCTCCAGCAATTTCGAGTCCGTTTGACATTCTTAACAAACCTAGAAACGCAACAAATACTAACATTGGTGCCTACCAATTTATAGCCAATTAAAAGTAAGCCCTGTTTAGGGCTTTTTTTTATTTTAAAAATTGTCGAAAACCCGTTAAAAACTATTTACAACTCCTTTTGTTGCTTTTAATTTTTAAACTAAATTTGCATACACAACACGAGGGCAATTTTTATATCGTCACTTACAACACAACAATAAAATGATTCACTTTTTCGGAAACGAAAGCGCTACTGTTTTTGCCGTTCAATCGAGCGAAAACCAACTTTCAGCTGCAACTATCTCTAAATTAAATTGGCTTTTTGGTAATGCAACAAAAATAGAGAAATCCGTGCTTGCGGATTTTTTTGTTGGTCCAAGAGCCGCAATGGTAACTCCTTGGAGTACCAATGCCGTAGAAATCACTCAAAATATGGGTATCTCTGGAATTATTAGAATTGAAGAATTCGAAAAAGTAGCTGCAGATTATTCGCAGTTTGATCCAATGCTTTCACAAAAATATTCCGAGTTAAATCAAGATATTTTCACCATTAATATTGCTCCAGAAGCTATTTTAGAAATTGAAAACATTGCGCAGTACAACCAACAAGAAGGTTTAGCTTTAAGCGCTGAAGAAGTAGAGTATTTAGAAAATCTTTCTAAAAAACTAAATCGAAAATTAACCGATTCTGAGGTTTTTGGTTTTTCACAAGTGAATTCTGAGCACTGCCGTCACAAAATATTCAACGGAACTTTTGTTATTGATGGAGAAGAAAAACCAACTTCTTTATTCAAATTAATTAAGAAAACATCGGCAGAAAACCCTAATGATATTGTTTCTGCTTACAAAGATAATGTGGCTTTTATCAAAGGCCCAAGAGTAGAACAATTTGCTCCAAATAGAGCTGATCAACCCGATTATTATACCAAAAAAGAATTTGATTCGGTATTATCATTAAAAGCCGAAACACACAACTTTCCTACTACAGTTGAGCCATTTAATGGTGCGGCAACTGGATCTGGAGGAGAAATTAGAGACCGTCTTGCTGGTGGCCAAGGCTCTTTACCGTTAGCAGGAACTGCAGTCTACATGACTGCGTATTCTAGATTGAATGAAGGTAGAACTTGGGAAACAGGAATGCAAGAAAGAAAATGGTTGTATCAAACACCAATGGATATTTTAATCAAAGCATCTAATGGTGCTTCCGATTTTGGAAATAAATTCGGTCAACCCCTTATTACTGGATCTATTTTAACTTTTGAACACGAAGAAAACAACCGCAAATTGGGATATGATAAAGTAATCATGCAAGCGGGTGGAATAGGTTACGGAAAAGCAGCGCAAGCTCAAAAAAACGAACCAACTTCGGGGGATAAAATTGTAATTCTAGGTGGTGAAAACTATAGAATTGGAATGGGTGGTGCCGCTGTATCTTCTGCAGATACAGGTGCTTTTGGATCGGGTATTGAATTAAATGCGATTCAAAGATCGAATCCTGAAATGCAAAAAAGAGCTGCCAATGCCATTCGTGGATTGGTAGAAAGCGATGAAAATCCTATAGTATCAATTCATGATCATGGTGCAGGTGGACATTTAAATTGCTTATCAGAATTAGTGGAAGCAACCGGAGGATTAATTGATTTAGACAAATTACCTGTTGGTGACCCTACCCTTTCTGCTAAAGAAATTATCGGTAACGAAAGCCAAGAACGAATGGGATTGGTTATTGGTGAAAAAGACATTGATACCTTGCAGCGCATTGCCGATAGAGAACGTTCGCCAATGTATCAAGTTGGAGAAGTAACAGGAAACCATCGTTTTACTTTTGAAAGTAAAAAAACAGGTGCTAAACCAATGGATTTTGCACTTGAAGATATGTTTGGAAGTT
This sequence comes from Flavobacteriaceae bacterium, assembly GCA_947453195.1. Lineage (GTDB taxonomy): Bacteria > Bacteroidota > Bacteroidia > Flavobacteriales > Flavobacteriaceae > Flavobacterium. Next base: position 25,914 of record CANGFO010000004.1, on the reverse strand, counting down.
CGCCTAAAACCATCATGGCTGATAAAACTGTTGTAAGAAATTACAATCAATTAAGTTATTCGCAAGAAAATCTGCCAACCTATTTAGAGAACATATTAAAATTAGAAGCAGTAGCTTGTAAAGATTGGCTTACCAATAAAGTTGACCGTTGTGTTGGTGGTAAAGTTGCCAAACAACAATGCGCTGGTCCGTTACAATTACCTTTAAACAATGTTGGGGTAATGGCGTTGGATTACAACGGAAAAGAAGGTATTGCAACAACCATAGGCCACGCTCCTATTTCGGCATTAATTGATCCGAAGGCTGGAAGTAGAAATGCCATTGGTGAAGCTTTAAGTAACATCGTTTTTGCACCATTAAAAGACAATTTAAAAAGTGTTTCCCTTTCGGCAAATTGGATGTGGGCTTGTAAAAATGAAGGAGAAGATGCTCGTTTGTATGAGGCAGTAGAAGCTTGTTCTGAATTTGCAATTGAATTAGGAATCAATATTCCAACAGGAAAAGATTCACTTTCAATGAAACAAAAATATCCAAATGATGAAGTCATTGCGCCTGGAACGGTAATTATTTCAGCTGCAGGAAATTGTTCGAATATTACTAAGGTCGTTGAGCCTGTTTTACAACATAATAAAGGTTCGATTTACTATATTAATTTATCGCAAGATGAACACAAATTAGGCGGAAGCTCGTTTGCGCAAACATTGAATAAAATTGGTGAGGCAACTCCAACAATTAAAGACGCTGCCTTTTTCAAAAATGCATTTAATACGATACAAGACCTAATTAAAGACAGACAAATTGTTGCCGGTCATGATATTGGAAGTGGTGGATTAATTACAACTTTATTAGAATTGTGTTTTGCAGATGTGAATTTGGGAGCAAAAATTAATTTTGATTCATTAAATGAAAAAGATTTAATTAAACTTTTATTTTCAGAAAATATTGGAGTAGTTCTTCAGGCAAAAGACGATGCTACTTTTGAAAAAGCATTTGAAGGAATTGAAATTTTCAAAATTGGATCGGTTACCGAAAGTGCTATTTTAGAAATTGGAAGCTGGAAATTAGATATAAATAACTATAGAAAAATATGGTTTGAAACTTCTTATTTATTAGATCAAAAACAAACAAAAAATAACAAGGCAACAGAGCGCTTTGAGAATTTTGATAAACAAAAATTAGACTATAAATTCCCTGTTCATTTTACAGGAAAAGCACCAATTATCCCAAATAATGCGCGACCTAAAGCTGCTATTATTAGAGAAAAAGGAAGCAATAGTGAGCGTGAGATGGCAAATGCAATGTATTTAGCTGGATTTGATGTTAAGGATGTGCACATGACCGATCTAATTTCGGGAAGAGAAACTTTAGAAGATATCCAATTTATTGGAGCCGTTGGTGGATTCTCAAATTCAGATGTATTGGGTTCTGCTAAAGGTTGGGCTGGTGCCTTTTTATACAACGAAAAAGCCAAAACCGCTTTACAAAACTTCTATAAAAGAGAAGATACTTTATCTGTTGGAATCTGTAATGGCTGCCAATTGTTTATGGAATTAGAATTGATCAATCCAGAGCATGAAATTCATGGAAAAATGCGTCATAATGATTCTCAAAAACACGAAAGTATTTTTACTTCTGTGAAGGTTCAAGAAAACAATTCGGTGATGCTTTCATCCTTAGCAGGAAGTACTTTAGGTGTTTGGGTATCGCACGGAGAAGGAAAATTCAATTTACCTAACGAAGAAAATCAATATCATATTGTTGCTAAATATGGCTACGAAGGTTATCCCGCAAATCCAAATGGGTCTGACTACAACACGGCAATGCTGTGTGATAAAACCGGTAGGCATTTAGTGATGATGCCACATATTGAACGTTCTACTTTCCCTTGGAACTGGGCTTATTATCCAAGTGATAAAAAAGACGAAGTTTCACCATGGATTGAAGCGTTTGTAAATGCTAGATTATGGGTTGAAAAAGTAAATTCAAAATAATTTATTCTTCAAAACTTTCGTTCTTAAAGCCAATTAAGTACAACTTATTTTTGGCTCTTGTCATTGCGGTATACAACCAACGAATGTAATCTCTATCGATACCATCTGGTAAATAAGGCTGTTCAATAAATACAGTATCCCATTGCCCTCCTTGACTTTTATGGCAAGTAATGGCATAAGAGAATTTGACTTGCAAACTATTGAAATATTCGTTGTTTTTTACTTTTTGAAACTTCGCATATTTTGAAGTTAGATGCCCGTAATCTTTTTGAACTTCGGTATAAAGTGTATTAGATTGCTCATAAGTTAGCGATGGTGATTCACTTTTAAGTGTATCCAAAATCAATACGGTTTCAAACGGAATCTGATTTGGATAATCGACCATTCTGATTTTAACTTTAGCAAAATTAAATCCGTATAATTCTTTAAAACTATATATTTCTAATACTTCAATGATGTCGCCGTTTGCAATAAAACCAGCTTCATCTTTTTCTTTCAGCCAAAAATAATTGTTCTTAACTACCATCAAATAATCTCCAACAGACAAATCGCTTTCCTTATCAAGGATTTTTAACCTGATTTGTTCGTTGTATTGATTGGCTCTTTTATTTGAACGCACAATGAAAGCCGTATCTTCAATTGAATAATTACTATATGCCTGATTGATGGCATCTTGAATATCATAACCATCGGTCAATCGAACAATATCTTTGAATCCAGAAAGTTTAAATTTGAATTCGGTAATAAACGAATCTTTCAATAACTCTCTCAATTCGGTTGCATTATATAAAACCCCTGAGTTTAATTCTTGTCGCATGACTTCATCCAACTCAATTGAATCAACATTTTTATCAAAGCCGAGTTCTAAAGTATCCGTGTTTAAAGCTGGTGAAATATCCATACCAACCGGGGGTAATTGAGCACTATCTCCTAGTAAAATCATTTTACAATTCTCACCGCTATATACATAAGAAATTAAATCATCGAGTAGACTTCCATTTTCGTACAATTTACTTTCAATACTTTGATCAGAAATCATAGAAGCTTCGTCAATAATGAAGATGGTGTTCTTGTGTTTGTTTTGTTGCATCGTAAATGCTACTCCACCTCCACTCGATTTTTTAGGGAAATATATTTTTTTATGAATCGTAAATGCTGGCTTATTCGAATAATTTGCAATAACCTTGGCTGCTCTTCCCGTTGGGGCAAGAAGTACATATTTTTTATTAATTTCTACTAAATTATTTACGATAGTAGAAATCACCGTGGTTTTCCCGGTTCCTGCATATCCTTTTAATACAAAAATAGAATCATTGGATGGCGATTCTAAAAAAGCGGCTATTTTTTGAAAAAAAAGATCCTGCTTAACTGTAGGGTTAAATGGAAAATTGCTGGATAATATGGAATAAAAATTCTTCAAAAGTTATAGAAATAAACAAGATGTAAAGATATAGGATAAAAAGGCAAATTCAATATCCTAAATTACATCAATTGACAAATATTGATTTTTTCTTCGTAAGTTTGCTGAGTCATAAAAGCAAACATGTCGAACAGTATTATTGATAAAACCTACAAAAAATTAGCTATCCAAGTTGCCTTGGATGGATTGTCTTTTGGCGTTTTTGATACTTTAAATTCTACACCGCTATTATTAAAGCATGTCCCATTTACCAATTCACAACGCAGTGCGAAGATTGAAGAGATTATGGAATTGGTTTATCATGACTATCCCGAATTGAAGCACCACTATGATGAAATAGCAATTATTCACAGTAATAATTTATCTACTTTTGTTCCAACGGCGCTATTTGACGAGGAATTTATAGGTAGTTATCTTCAATACAATACGAAGGTTTTTGAAACTGATTTTTTTACTTTTGATGCTTTAGAAAATTATGAAATGAATCATGTTTATATTCCATATGTGAATATGAATAATTTCTTTATTGATCAATATGGTTCATTTGATTACAAGCACGCTCACACCATTTTGGTTTCGAGATTATTAGATTTATCTAAAAATAAAGAAGAACGCAAAATGTTCGTTAATGTTAGTGAAAGTCATTTTGAAATCATTGTAGTTCAAAATCAAAAGCTTCTATTATTTAATTCGTTTGAATATAAAACTCCAGAAGATTTTATCTATTACATTTTATTTACTGCAGAGCAACTGCAACTAAATCCGGAAAACTTTCAATTAGAATTACTTGGAACTATTCAGGAAGACAATGCCTATTACAAAATTGCTTATCAATACATTAGAAATGTTTCTTTATTGGATGTATCTGATAAGAAAAACACTTTTACAGATTCTGAAAATAGAGAATTTTTTATCCTTATCCACTCGTGAGAATCATATCTGGCAAATACAAAGGCCGAAGAATATCTGCTCCAAAAAATCTTCCGGTTAGGCCAACAACCGATATGAGCAAAGAAGCCTTGTTTAATATTTTAAATAATCATTTCAATTTCTCAGAATTGAAAGTTTTGGATTTATTTTCTGGAACTGGTAATATCAGCTACGAATTTGGATCTCGAGGTTGTGAAGATATCACCAGTATTGATGGTGATATGGGTTGTGTAAATTTTATAAAAAAAACAGCCAAAGAATTCGACTTGAATATTACTGCTATAAAAAGTGATGTTTTTAAATTCTTAGAAAAACACAAAGCTAGTTATGACATTATTTTTGCCGATCCTCCTTATGGAATGGAACAAAAAGAATTTGAAAAATTAATAGAACTAGTTTTTGAAAGCAATCTTTTAGACGATGAAGGCATGCTTATTGTTGAGCATTCGAAGCATACCAAATTGAATCATTTGGAGCACTTTTCATTTGAAAAAAATTACGGAGGATCTGTTTTTACATTCTATGAATTAGAATCGGAAGAAGAAACAGAATAAAAAAAGCAGACCTATAAGCCGGATTCTGTCACTGATAAATCAGCGCCTTATCATTTATCTAGGCTTGCAATTACTCACAAGCTCCATCTTTCTACCCTTCGACAACGGACGAGTAATCCTTAAATGTCGATATACTTGAAATTTCACCGCATAGAGTTTACCTGGTTTCACTACAGCATTACCTGTACCTGCTTTCTGTTGCACTTGTCCTAATTTCGATAAATCGAAACCGACGGGTGTTACCCGCTATGCTACTCTGTGGTGTCCGGACTTTCCTCTCTTCATTTCTGAACAGCGATAAGGCGGTCTGCGTTGCAAAGATAGGTTTTTAGATTTGTTATTAGGGACTAATCGAGCGAAAACTCTTTTCCGTCTTCGGCAAGATGAACCGATGGAAATATCGTTTGAGCCTCTTCTTTAAAGAGTTCAACACTACTATATCTCGTAGAATAATGTCCTAAAATAAGGTTTTTTACCTGGGCTTTACTTGCAATAGTTGCAGCTTGCTTTGCGGTAGAATGCATCGTTTTTTCGGATAATGCTTCTTCACTTTCCAAAAAAGTACTTTCGTGATATAAATAATCTACGTTTTGAATAATCGGAATAATCTTTTCATCGTATTTCGTGTCACTGCAATACGCATACGATTTTACAGGTAATGGTGGAAAAGATAATTCCGAATTTGGAACAATCGTTCCGTCTTCAAGGGTAACATCCCCGCCAAACTTTATTTTATTGAAATAGACCTTATCAATAGTATAGTTTTCAATCGTTTCAAAGTTTAACTTTCGTTCAATATTTTTCTCTTGAAACAAAAATCCATTGGTATAAATACGATGACTTAGCGGAATGGTTTTTACAATTACCTTTTCATCTTCAAAAACGGTAACCGATTCTTTAGAAGTCAATTCGTGAAAATAAAGATTGTATCCAGAATACGAATCTGAGGCTCTTAATTGCAGTAAAATAATTTCTTTAATTCCTTTTGGTCCATATATATGCAAATCATTTTCGCGGTTTAACAACATAAAAGTCGATATCAAACCAATTAGTCCATAAAAATGATCTCCGTGCAAATGGGAAATGAAAATGTGATTGATTTTAGAAAACTTGATTTTGCTTTTACGTAATTGCACTTGAGTTCCTTCGGCACAATCAATTAAGAAAACTCTATTTTTTATTTCTAAAACCTGAGAAGTTGGATTGGATAATGTCCGGGGTGTAGCGGCATAACAGCCCAATATAGTTAGTTTCATAGGAATTCTATTTTATAAAGTTAGAACTAACTATCAAATTGATTTATTCGTTTTTATTATTTTCTATTTTACCCAAGCGAATTACCTGAACAACAACATAAATCAACAAAACACTATTCACCCCAATTTTAAAAAAATCAAAATCCTGGGTTTTAATTCCTTTAATTACGCGGCTAGCTAGTAAATAAGTTAGAACAAACAAAAAAGCAACATAGATGTAAAGCAACATTTTGTTATTTATTTTCATATGTTTTGATTTTAAAATCCTAAATCGCGTTCTATTTCTTCCATTTCAATAATATCGTGTGCTTCTTGTATTGAAGGAACCACCGTAATTTGTATTGGAACTGCATTAAAATCAATATCCGAAGCAACGATAACAATTGATTTTTTATTACTGCTGTGCGTTTTTACTAATTCGGAAAACAATATAATATCTGAAAGCGCTACATTTTTATCATGAGTAACATCTAGAATTAAATTCTGACTTTTAAAACTTCCCTGTTCATGTAAAAGCTTTTCAAGAAAACTTTGAATATCACCTTGAGTATCTTTAATAATTGTAGTATGTCCTTTTTGTTCTACTTTCATGGCTAGATTATTATTGTTTTATTTTGGATGCCAATAAATAGATTACTGCCATTCGTATTGCAACGCCGTTTTCAACTTGATCCAAGATTACCGATTGTTGAGAATCTGCAACATCCGATGTAATTTCAACTCCGCGATTAATTGGGCCCGGGTGCATGATAATAATTTCTTTATTTAATGAATCCAATAAAGCTTTATCTACTCCATATTGTTGGGCATATTCTCTAGTTGAAGGGAAATAATTTACATCCATTCTTTCGTTTTGCACACGTAACATATTGGTTACATCACACCATTCTAAAGCTTTGCGAAGATTAGGTTCTACAGTAACTCCAAGGCTTTCAATGTATTTTGGAATTAAGGTTTTGGGACCGCATACTTTTACTTCTGCACCTTGCATTTGCAGGGCATAAATATTGGATAATGCTACACGCGAATGTAAAATATCGCCCACAATTACTACTTTTTTTCCAGCTACTTCTCCAAGTTTCTCTCTTATTGAAAAACTATCCAACAAAGCTTGAGTTGGATGCTCGTGCGCTCCATCGCCTGCATTTACAATACTTGCATTTACATTTTGAGATAAGAAATAAGCAGCTCCTGGATTGGCATGGCGCATAACCACCATATCTACTTTCATAGAAAGTATGTTATTTACTGTATCGATTAGCGTTTCTCCTTTTTTAACTGAAGATTGTGCTGCTGAAAAACTAATCACATCTGCCGAAAGTCTTTTTTGCGCTAATTCGAAAGATAATTTGGTACGGGTACTGTTTTCAAAAAATATATTAGCGATAGTTATATCTCGTAATGAAGGGACTTTTTTAATCGGTCTATTGATTACCTCTTTAAAGTGATCGGCGGTTTCAAATATCAAATCAATATCTTCTTTAACTAGATATTTAATTCCTAATAAATGGTTTACACTTAATTCTTTCATAAATCTATTCTTTAATCAAATAAACGGCATCTTCTCCTTCTTTTTCTAGCCAGCAAACTTTCACTTTTTCACCATTAATAGCATCTACTTGTCTACCTCTGTAATCGGGTTGTATTGGTAAATGACGGCTAAATCTTCTATCTATTAAGGTCAGTAATTCTACTTCAGTTGGTCGACCAAATGATTGAATGGCAGTTAAAGCCGCATTGATACTTCTTCCGGTATATAAAACATCGTCGATGAAAACGACTTTTTTATTTTCTACCAAGAAATCAATTTGGGTTTTATTGGCTTCCAATGGTTTTTCACCTCTTCGGAAATCATCTCTGAAAAAGGTAATGTCTAAAAATCCTAAGGAAATATTTTTTAATTGGTATTCTGTCTCCAGAATATGTTGAATTCGTTGAGCCAAGTATTTACCTCGAGGTTGTAATCCTATTAATACAGTATTTGAAAAATCAAGATGCTTCTCGATTAACTGACAGGCCAAACGATTTAAGATAATAGTAACTTCTTTGGAAGTGAGCAATATTTTTTGACTCATAATGAAGTGTTGTTTGGAGTGTAAAAGTAAATAAAAATATTGAATTTTATTTCAAAAAAAATCCTTTTACAAGAATAAAAGGATTTTATGTTATTAATATTATAATCGAAAGTTTTATTTAGTAATCCAATCTACAATAGCAGCATCTGTTGGAAGCACCTGTGGAAGTATAACTTTCTCTAATTCACCTTTTTCATTAATCAAATATTTTTGAAAATTCCATTCTACTTCACTGTCCTGCAAACCGTTTTTTGATTTTTGGGTTAAAAACTGATAAACAGCACACATATCCCCTCCTTTTACAGACACTTTTTCCATCATTGGAAAAGTTACGCCGTAATTTTTTTGGCAAAACTCACTAATCTCTTTGCTAGTTCCTGGTTCTTGCGCAGCAAAATTATTTGCAGGAAAACCAACAATAACAAAATTGTGAGATTTATACTTTTTATATATAGCTTCCAAATCTTTGTATTGTGGAGTTAATCCACATTTAGAAGCGGTATTTACAATTAGAATTTTCTTTCCTTTTAGGGAAGCAAAATCAAATTCATTTCCAGATAAATCTTTTACTTTAAACGAATAAATTGTTTGTTTTACCATTGGAATTGTATTTATTGGTTGATTAACTACATTTTCTTGCGCTTGATTTTTACAACTAAATAGCGTGCAAAATCCTATTAGAAATAATATCTTTTTCATAATTAGTTTTTAAATGTTTTACGGTATTTTAAATAAACCAAAATTGAAAACACCATATAAGTAATAAATACATATAGGTATATCATTACATTTTGTTTTTCACCCGATGCATAAGAATGCATACCTGTTAAGTGAAAATTAACGCCAAAATAGGTCATTAAAATCGATGCAAATGCCAATACACTCATAAAATTGAAAGAAAATAATCCTCTTAATGAAGGTACAAAACGCGCATGAATTACAAATGCATAAACCATAATACTAATTAAAGCCCAGGTTTCTTTAGCATCCCATCCCCAATACCTACCCCAACTTTCATTGGCCCATTGACCACCTAAAAAGTTTCCAATAGTCAGCATTACCAATCCAATAGTTAATGCCATTTCATTTATATAGGTAATTTCTTTGATGTGCAAAGTCATTTTTTCTTTGTTCTTTTCGTTGGTAAACAACATTAAAAACAAAGCCACCAATCCTAACACCATTCCTAATGTAAACGGACCATAACTTGCTACAATTACCGCAACGTGAATCATCAACCAATACGAATTAAGAACTGGTTGCAAATTAGCTATGGAAGGATCCAGCCAATTTAAATGCGCCACCATCAAAATCATGGAAGCTACAAAAGTTCCGGAAGCAACCGTTAACTTCGATTTCCTATCAAAAGCTAAGGTAAAAAACATCGTAGCCCAAGCAACATATATCATACTTTCATAGGCGTTACTCCATGGTGCATGACCAGATACATACCAACGAGCAATTAAGCCTAGGGTATGCATTGCAAACAATACTCCTACTAAAATGTGAAATACATTAACTGCAATGCGTATTGGCTTATTGTTAAAGAAAATACTAACTATAACTAGAATCAACATAAAACTTCCGGCAAGCATATACAGCCAAAACAGATTTTTAAAAACATCGTATTTGTTTAACAAAATCTCAGATGATATTTGATCATCAGTTGGACGGACCGCTTTCCCATATTTCTTTTGAAAATTCTCCATACCAAGTAACATAGTATTTGCCAAGGTATAATCTTTAGTTTTTGTTGCCTTAGCCAATGCATCAAAATAATAAGGCAAGGCATTTTTTATGTCATCCAAATCATTCCCCATCGGATGGTCTATCTCTAAAAAGGAAAGCCATTTATTGTTTTTATCATTTGGTATTGGAAAGATTTTTAAAATATTTCCGCTTAATGCCGAATTTAAAATATTAACCTTTTTATCTACTTCTATGAAATCTTTCTGAAACTGATCGGGTGTATTGGTTTTATAGGCTTCATCCAAATAAGGACTCAATTTATAATTTCCTTTATTATCAAATAGCGATCTAAAAGTTACATACTTATCTTCGGGGTTTACTCCAATAATTTTACGGATGCTATCGTTACCACTTTTAATGTAAATCAAAGGTAATTCAAACCAAGCGGTTGGAAATTGTGACATCGAAATAAACACCTGATCGGAATTCATACCTTCGTAGGTTTCACGTTTACTTACTTTTCGAAGTAATTCGGATGAAAAAGTATTAATCGGTTTCATTCTACCACCATCGTCTTGAATCACTAATCGGCCAAACTTTTCTGCCTGTGCCTCAGGGACTTTATAAACCAATATAGAATCTAGAAAACTAAATTTTGCTGGTTTGTTTTGGTGTTGCGAAAAACCACTTAAAGTTCCTAGCAAAAGTAGAATTGAAAGCAGTTTGGATTTTTTGTTTTTTACCTCTTCTAATTTTCTTTTTAAGTCTGCAAATCGGGTGTTTTTTACAAATAATATAGCCATCATCGCAAAAAACAAAAAGAAATAGCCTATATAAGTAATCATAGTTCCCCAGTAATCGTGGTTTACAGAAAGGATGGTTCCTTTTTCATCTGGATCAAAAGAAGATTGAAAAAAGCGATACCCACCATGATCTAAAATGTGATTCATATATATGTCAGCAGTAAATTTATTTCCGTGTTCTTTAACGGTAACTTTGCTTTCAAATGAAGAAAAGCTTTTCTCGGTACCTGGATATTTTTTTGCATCAAAATCATTTAAAGTAATGAAAAATGGCAAGGTATATACTTTACTTCCAAAATAAAGAGTAAAATCTAAATTTCCAATTTTCACAACTTGAGGTTCTCCTACGCTTCCTTTAGAACCTTTAAGCAAAACCACTTTTGATTTTCCTTCCGATTCTACTGTTACTATTAAAGCATCGGTACCTCCTTTTGCCTTTAATTTTTTACCCGAAACAATGTCTTTTTCTCCTTTAATTGGCTGCTCTGGAAAAACAAATTGAGCACCACCAACATTATACAACGAGCGGAACATTAGGGGCTGCACGGCATCTTTATTTACTATGCCCTGAAGTTTATCTGCCATTCGCATAAATTGACCTTCAAAAGGCGCTTCGATCGCTGTTGCAGAACCATTTGTTGTAATATTAATTGCTCCTTTAGTAGGTTTATTTAAGGCAAAAAGAACATTATGAATATTATTCACAGTTCCTTCTTCAAGGTAATATTCGTGACGGGAGCCTCCCCCCGATTCTACCATTTTTAAATATATTTTTCCTGCCGAAGTAGCTTTTATAGTGTCTTTGGCATCAATAATATAATCTTTGTATTCAATTTTAAATGGAGTCGTGTCAAATTTATCGCTTACAGCAAAATAGTTACTTGCAAACGGCGGATAAACTGCTGGTGATAACAACAAGGGCTGCTCAAAAATACGTCTTTTTAATTCTCCATGGTATTGGCCATCTACATTTACAGTTAGATAACTAGTACTTGAATACACTTGATTTGATGTTGCACCTTCTCGAATAGGCATCATTCCTTCGTAACTTATATAACGGGTAATAAATGCTCCAAAAATTATAAACACAAATGACAAATGCAACAATAGTGTAGCCCATTTTTCTTTTTTATACAGTTGGTATCTTTTAATATTTCCTGCAAAATTTATCATAAAAAACACCATAATAACTTCAAACCACCAAGCGTTATAAATCCATACTCTGGCAGTATCCGTATTGTAATAACTTTCAATAAAAGTTCCAACTCCCATTGCAAGTGCAAAAACTAAAAACAAAACCGCCATTAATCTAGTGGAAAACAAGAAAGAAAAATACTTTTTATTCATGGTAAGAAAATTTATACTATTCCAAATAATTTGGAATTACAAAAGTAAATTAAAATTGTGAAAATATTAGAATAAACAAAGCATTTAAGTCATTTTTAAGCGACTTTTTTTTATAAAAATCATTTGTTTATCAATTCAAAAAAAAAGAATATTTTTACAACATGATATCCATAAGCATACTTGGTTCTGGAAATGTAGCCCAACATTTGATTTCTGCTTTTGAAAAAGCAGATGGTATTGAATTGGTTCAAGTTTATTCACGTAATCCCAACTCAATTACTTCAACATCAAAATCAATTTCTGTCATTCAGGACTACAAACAATTACTACCGGTAGATTTATTTATCATAGCCGTTTCTGATGATGCTATAACTTCGGTTTCTGAACTAATTCTGTTTACAAATCAATTGGTAGTTCACACTTCTGGGAGCGTTGCTATGGAAAGCTTAAGTAATTCCAATCGAAAAGGTGTTTTTTATCCGTTGCAAACGCTATCCAAAACCAAAGAAATAAATTTTAAGGAAGTTCCTCTATGCATTGAAGCCGAATCAAATTCGGATTTAAAATTGCTTCATGAAGTTGCTTCAGCTATTTCAAATCAGGTATTTGAAATTGATTCAAATCAACGAAAATCATTGCACGTTGCAGCAGTTTTTGTAAATAACTTTGCCAATCATTTGTTTCAAATTGGAAATGATATTTGCGATGAAAAGGGAATTTCATTTGAAATATTGAAACCTTTAATATTGGAAACTGCAAATAAACTTAATACGCTTTCGCCAAAAGAAGCCCAAACAGGACCAGCAAAAAGAGGTGATACTTCAACAATAAATAAACATTTGGATTTTTTGACTGATTCAAATCAAAAAGAACTGTACAAACTACTAACTAAATCAATAATTGATAATGGCAAGTTATAAAGAAATAATGAATCAAATTACCACCTTCATTTTTGATGTAGATGGCGTATTAACAGACAGTTCGGTGCATGTTACAGAAAATGGAGAAATGCTTCGAATCATGAACATAAGAGATGGATTCGCAATGAAAGCAGCACTGGAGAGTGGCTATAACGTATGTATTATTTCTGGTGGTAAAAATGAAGGCGTACGTATTCGTTTGCGAAATTTAGGAATTCACGATATTCATTTAGGAAGTCCCGACAAAGTAGAAACCTTTAAAGAATATACTGAATTATACAATATCAACCCTGAAAAAGTTTTGTACATGGGTGATGATATCCCCGATTATCATGTGATGCAATTGGTTGGTTTACCTACTTGCCCTCAAGATTCTAGTCCGGAAATTAAAGCAATTTCATCTTACATTTCTCATAAAAACGGTGGTAAAGGAGCCGTTAGAGATGTGATTGAACAAGTAATGAAAGTACAAGGGAAATGGCATTTATACTATAACGGAAAACACGATTAAAAATTAGTTTATTATTACAAATGAAATTCCTACAATTAATTCGTTATAAAAATTTATTGCTTTTAGCATTAATGCAATTGATTATCCGGTTTGGATATTTAGAGCAAGTTCAAATTCCGCTTTCTTTATTTTATTGGCAGTACACCTTGCTAATTTTAGCAACGGTATTAATTGCAGCTGGAGGTTATGTAATTAATGATATTTTTGATCAAGAAACCGATCAAATAAATAAACCCAACCAAGTTATAATTGGTACTTCTATTTCCGAATCGGCTGCCTATAATCTATATGCCGGACTAACCATTTCTGGAGTTGGATGTGGATTTATTTTAGCCAATTCGGTAGAACATTCTAATTTTGCTATACTTTTTGTACTCACTGCTACTTTACTTTATTTTTATGCAAGCAGCCTAAAACAAATTGCCTTATTAGGAAATATATTAATTGCTTTCATTCTTGCTTTTAGTGTACTAATAATTGGAATATTTGATATCTTTCCGAATACATTTGAAATTAATCAGCAGCAAATGAGTGTGGCTTTTTCGATATTAATGGATTATGCAAAATTTGCATTTATGATCAATTTAGTCCGAGAAATAATTAAAGATATTCAAGATTTTGAAGGAGATAAATATCAAGAAATGAAAACCTTACCATTAGTAATCGGAATTAAAAAATCAAATAAATTAGCATTCGTTCTTTTACTAGTACCTATCCTGTATTTATTCTTTTACTCCTATAATTACCTATTTGAAAACAATTTATTTATTGGAATATTTTACTTACTCGTTTTCGTAATTGCTCCAATGATTTTTGGATTAATTCAAATTTGGAACGCTAAAGAAAAGAAAGATTATGCCAATATTAGCACCCTTTTAAAATGGATTATTTTCTTTGGAATACTGTCAATTTGGGTAATCACTTACAATATAAAGCATCATGCCTAAGCCCTTTAAAATAATTCTAGCTTCCGGATCACCAAGACGTCAGCAGTTTTTCAAAGATTTTGATATTGAAAACCAATTTGATTTTGAAATTCGATTAAAAGAGATTGAAGAAATTTATCCTGAAAGCCTTAAAGCAGAAGAAATAACTAATTATTTAGCCGAATTAAAAGCAGCTGCTTTTGAAGGAGAATTATCAGAAAATGAGGTGCTTATTACAAGTGATACCTTGGTTTGGTTAGATGGCAAAGCATTGGGCAAACCAAAAGATTATGACGATGCCTTATCTATATTACGATCGTTATCCAATGCTACACACGAGGTTATTACTTCTGTTTGCTTTAAAACATCTACTTCATCCGAAACAATATTTGAAATAACTAAAGTTTCCTTTCGCGAATTAAGCGATACTGCAATTCGATATTATTTGGATAACTACAAGCCCTTTGATAAAGCAGGAGCTTACGGAATCCAAGAATGGATTGGTTTAATTGGAATCTCAAAAATTGAAGGTTCCTATACTAATGTTGTAGGATTGCCAACTGAAAAAGTATACGAATATTTAACACATAATTTTCTGAATAATTTGTAGATTTACCTAGATAAATACTACAAAATGGAAACTGAGAATGAAATAAACAAGAAGATATTAAAGATAACTTTAGTAATTCAGGAGAACTACCCAGAACTTTCTAAATATCTTAATGAAATGCCTGTGACGATTCCTACAAAAAGTAATCCCGAAGTGAATGTAAAAAACCTTCAGAAATATTACGAAACTTTAATTGAGATTTTTAGAAAATATGTTTCCGAGCATCAATTAAATTACATCAATCAAAACAGCAAAACAGGACATTTGTAATTTTTGATTCTATTATTAATAAAACAAACGGAAGATGAGCAAACCAAATCGATGGAAAATTAGTTACACCTGGCTATTAGTTACGAATGCTTTGTTTATAGTATTTTTTTATGTATTAATGCAAATTTTTTCTTAATTCATGCAGCAGCTCGATTGGATTATTTTATCTGTTACCTTATTATTCATCATCTTTTATGGTGTATATAAAACACGTGGCAGTAAAAATGTAGAGGAATTCATTCTTGCCAACAAAGAAACACCTTGGTGGTTGGTTGGTTTATCTGTAATGGCAACCCAAGCATCGGCAATTACCTTTCTTTCTACTCCAGGTCAAGCCTATCACGACGGAATGGGATTTATTCAATTCTATTTTGGCCTACCCATTGCAATGATTGTAATTTGCATAGTTTTCATACCCATTTATCATAAATACAAAATATTTACTGCCTATCAATATTTAGAGCAACGCTTTGATGTTAAAACCAGGTCACTTGCTGCGGTATTATTTTTAATACAACGTGGATTGGCAGCAGGAATTACAATCTATGCGCCTTCGATCATTCTTTCAACCCTTTTAGGATGGAATATTACTATACTGAATATTATTATAGGAATTTCAGTTATATTCTACACCTTCGTTGGCGGAACTAAAGCAGTGAATGTCACCCAAAAGCAACAAATGTTTGTAATATTAGCTGGAATGTTTATCACCTTCTACCTAATTCTACATATGCTACCCAATGAAATGACTTTTTCAAATGCGTTACATATTGCTGGCGCAAACGACAAAATGAATATTCTTGATTTTTCTTTGGATACCGAAACAAGGTACACCGTATGGACGGGTATAACGGGAGGATTTTTCTTAATGTTATCTTATTTTGGAACCGATCAAACACAAGTAGGCCGTTATCTTTCGGGTAAAACCGACAAAGAAAGTCAAATGGGCATGATATTAAATGGATTTCTTAAAGTTCCTATGCAGTTTTTCATACTTCTTACCGGAGTAATGGTGTTTGTGTTTTTTCAATTTAATCCCGTTCCTTTAAATTTTAATCCAAATAATAAAATCCTCATTGAGCATTCTAAATACAAAGCAGAATACCAGGATTTAGAGAAAAAATTAACCAATTTGGGTGAAGAAAAAAAAGAATACAACTTATTATACATTGACCATTTAAATCAAAATTTTGACAATCCAATTCTAAGAAACAAACTTAAAGAATTAGCCGGAAGAGAAAAAGACCTTAGAGATCAAGCCAAAGAATTAATTGGGAAAGTCGATGTAAAAGCCGAAACTAATGATAAAGATTATGTTTTTCTTCACTTCATTTTACATTATTTACCAAAAGGCTTAATTGGACTTCTACTGGCAGTTATCCTATCCGCAGCTATGTCATCATCAGCTTCAGAACTAACTGCACTGGCTTCTACAACTGCAATAGACATCTACAAACGAAACATTAAATCAGAACCATCTGAAAAACAACTTCTCAATGCTACGCAATTTTTTACTTTAGGCTGGGGTGTTATCGCAATTGTATTTGCATGTTTTTGTACCCTTTTTGAAAACTTAATTCAGTTGGTAAATCTTTTAGGTTCCATTTTTTACGGAACCGTTTTAGGGATATTCTTAGTAGGGTTTTTATTCAAATTCGTAAAAGGAAAATCTATTTTCTACAGCGCCGTAATCAGCCAAATTTCGATTTTCTTTATTTACTATTTCTTTATTCATATTTATCCAAGCGGACAAGAAAAGTTGGGTTATTTATGGCTAAATTTTATTGGAGCCGTATTAACTATTGTAATCTCAAGTAGTTTACAATTAATATTTAATCTTAAGAATAAAAATTCTGTTAGGAGTTAATTAGCTCTTCTGTTACTTCTAATACAGCAGCAAATTGCTCTTCTCTAGTTAGATAGGAGTTGTCTATTTCTATAGCATCGTCAGCCATTACCAATGGAGAATCGGCTCTATGTGTATCTATGTAATCTCTTTCTTGAACATTTTGAAGTACCTCTTCATAGGAAACTAAATCTCCTTTAGCTTGTAATTCATCAAATCTTCGTTGCGCTCTCGTTTCTGAGCTAGAAGTCATGAAAATTTTTAATTCGGCTTCAGGAAAAACAACGGTTCCAATATCTCTTCCATCCATAACTATTCCTTTGTCTTTCCCCATTTCTTGTTGTTGTTCGACTAATTTAGAGCGAACTTCAGAAACTTCGGCTACCCGACTTACATATCCAGAAACTTCAATGGTTCTGATTTCTTTCTCTACATTAATTTCATTTAAATACATTTCGGCAAAACCTAATTCGTTATTAAAATGAAATTGCAATTTAATATTTGGGAGACTTTTTATTAAGGATTCTTTGTTTAAGGATTCTTTTGAAATAAAATTATTTTGCATTGCAAATAAAGCGATAGCGCGATACATTGCTCCGGTATCCACATAAATATATCCTAAATATTTAGCAAGTTGTTTGGCAAGCGTACTCTTTCCAGTAGATGAAAATCCGTCAATGGCAATAGTAATTTTTTTCATAATTAATTTTTACAAATATAGGTAACCAAAAGATACAAGAATCCTAATCATTAAAATTAATGATTAAACCAAATAGACTAGTATTTCCTGCTAATGAATATCTAGAATGGGAGAAATTAAATTTCACATTATTCATCTTTAATCCGAAACCTAATGAAATTCCGGAAAAATTTCGTTGGTCTACTACTCGCAATTCTTCGCCTCTCCTAAAATTGTATCCAAAGCGTAAATTAAATCCTTTTTTGGGAAATAATTCGGCGCCAATAATCAAATGACGCAACACATTATTCATGAAACCCACTTTTTCTGGAGTTTCAGTTCCGTCGATACTACTAGTAGCTCTATTTGGATTAGAAAATGCAATATTCCATTGTTGAAGGTTTTCTAAGGTGAGGTGCCATCTTAATGGCACATTCTCAACCTCTTGAGAAACTCCTATTAATACCTCTAAAGGTAATTTTTCTTGCAATCCAGAATATGTGGTGATTTGGGTTCCTATGTTTCTAATTACAAAAGCCCAATTTACATCGTTTCGCTCATCTATAAATAAAGCTCCTAAATCTGCGGCAGCACCATAAGAAGTATAACTTTCTAAAGAAGATGAAATAAGTTTTCCGTTTCCTCCAAAATAAAAATTAGTATGCGGAACATTATAGGAATACCCAAAAGATAATGCCATTTCACTACCAGTAAAAGTGGAAGTCGCAGAACCATTCTCGTCATAACCATCAAATTTACCGTAATTTATATAATTTACTCCAACATGAAAAGTTTGAACGTGACGGTCGTAAGTATAAGCATAAGCAGCTGTTCCATAAGTAACGGCACCAAAATAATTTCCATAATTAACCGCAAGGTGATTATCCATTTCAGGATTTATAGTTGCGGGGTTAAATTGCGCTTGATTTACATCTTCATCAAAAATAGTCAAAACCTTGCCTCCAAGAGCTGCTTGTCTGGGTGAAGTAACCAAATTTAAAAATTGGTAAACCGACTTACCTCCTATTTGACCATAACTTATGGTACAAAAAAGAAAAATTAAGGAGATAAAAAGTTTATTAATCATATTAATATTAGCAAAACACTTGTATATAACGAATATGCGAAGATATTATTTTTAAAGTTAAGTCAAAAACGCAAATAAAAAAAGGCATGAGAGCAAATTCCTCATGCCTTATAAGTGGTATTAATACTAATTAATCAATTGTCTTTGCATTTTTAACCTTACTATTGGTTAACGCAAGATCTATAACTTCGCTCATTTCTTTCACATAATGAAATGTAAGTCCAGCTAAATAATCAGCTTTTATTTCGTCAATATCTCTTTTGTTTTCATGACAAAGGATTATTTCTTTAATATTTGCGCGTTTGGCAGCCAGAATTTTTTCTTTAATTCCTCCTACTGGCAATACCTTTCCTCTAAGGGTGATTTCTCCCGTCATGGCAATGTCTTTCTTAATTTTTCGCTGTGTATATAACGAAACCAAAGAGGTTAGCATAGCTATACCAGCACTAGGTCCATCTTTAGGAGTAGCTCCTTCAGGAACATGAAGATGCACATTATATTTAGAAATCACATCAGGATCCAACTTAAATAACTCTGCATTGGCTTTAATATACTCTAAAGCTATGGTTGCAGATTCTTTCATTACCGTACCTAAATTACCCGTTAAAGTTAGAACGCCTTTACCTTTAGAAATCAAAGACTCAATAAATAGAATATCACCTCCTACAGAAGTCCAAGCTAAACCAGTAACTACACCTGCCACTTCATTTCCTTCAGCTTTATCTCGTTGTAATCTTGGTGCTCCAAGTACATTAACAATATCTTCGTCGGTTACTTTTTTATTATATTCTTCATCCATCGCAACCGATTTGGCTGCATTTCTAATTACTTGAGCCATTTTTTGTTCTAAACTTCGCACTCCCGATTCACGAGTATAGCCTTCTACGATTTTTTCTAATTGTTTTTTTCCAATAGACAAATCTTTAGTGGTCAATCCGTGCTCTTTTAATTGCTTTGGAAATAAATGCTGACGTGCAATTTCTACTTTTTCTTCTGTAGTATAACCTGCCATTTTAATCACTTCCATACGATCTCTCAAGGCAGGTTGTATGGTTGACATGGTATTGGAAGTTGCAATAAACATCACTTTAGACAAGTCATATCCTAATTCTAAAAAATTATCGTAGAACGAATTATTTTGCTCTGGATCCAAAACTTCAAGCAAAGCCGATGAAGGATCTCCTTGATTACTCATAGACAACTTATCTATTTCATCTAAAATAAAAACTGGATTTGAAGTTTTTGCTTTTTTTATGCTTTGAATAATTCTCCCTGGCATAGCTCCAATATAGGTTTTTCTATGACCTCTTATTTCTGCTTCATCACGCAATCCACCTAATGAAATTCGCACATATTCTCTAGCTAAAGCTTGAGCCACCGATTTACCAATAGAAGTCTTACCAACTCCCGGAGGTCCAGTTAAACAAATGATAGGCGATTTCATGTCGTTACGCAATTTCAAAACCGCAAGATGTTCAATCATACGTTTTTTAACATCTTCCAAACCAAAATGATCGCGATCCAGTATTTTTTGGGCATGTTTTAAATCAAAATTATCTTTAGAAAATTTATTCCAAGGTAAATCTAAAAACAAATCCAAATAATTACGTTGAATTCCAAAGTCAGGCGCTTGCGGATTCATGCGTTGCATTTTTGCAAATTCTTTCTCAAAATGCATTTGCGTTTTTTCATCCCATTTTTGAGATTTTGCACGCTGACGCATTTCTTCAAATTCTTGCTCATTAGAAACCCCGCCCAATTCTTCTTGAATGGTTTTCATTTGCTGATGCAAGAAATATTCACGTTGTTGCTGATCTAAATCAAAACGAACTTTCGATTGAATATCATTTTTCAATTCCATTTTTTGCAACTCTACATTCATGTAGCGCAAAGTTTCTAATGCACGTTCTTTAAGAACATGCATATTCAATAAATTTTGCTTTTCTTCTACAGAAAGGTTCATGTTTGAAGAAACAAAATTGATTAAAAACGACTGGCTCTCAATGTTTTTGATTGCAAAAGTAGCTTCCGTTGGAATATTCGGACTTTCTCTTATAATTTCAATTGCTAATTCCTTAATAGAGTCAACAATAGCAGAAAATTCCTTGTCATTTTTCTTCGGTCTGTTTTCAGAAACCTCTTTAACTTTGGCAGTTATATAAGGTGTTTCAGAGATCACTTCGTCAATTTCGAATCGTTTCTTCCCTTGAAGAATAACCGTAATATTTCCGTCGGGCATTTTTAAAACACGAAGAATTTTTGCAACGGTACCTAGCTGATAAACATCATTAATGGTTGGATCTTCTTCTTCCTCATTCTTTTGAGCAACTACTCCAATAATTTTACTTCCGGCGTACGCTTCATTAATAAGCTTAATCGATTTATCTCTTCCAGCAGTAATCGGAATAACTACCCCTGGAAAAAGTACGGTATTTCGTAAAGGTAAAATAGGTAGTGAAGCAGGAAGCTCCTCTTTTGCCATTTCTTCTTCGTCTTCGGGAGTCATTAACGGAATTAATTCCGCTTCCGTATCAAATTCTTGAAGTGACAAACTGTCAAAGGTTATTATTTTTTGATTGGACATAGTATAAATTGAGTCAATATGACATTATAAAATTAATGATTTTTTTATCAAACAGAATTAAACGCTTATTTATATCAATATAAACAAACAAAAATCTACTTCTATAAAAAGTACAAGGATTATGCCATTAAAAAAATCCGCCATATAGACGGATTTAAACTTTATTATTGTTTTTTTTACAAATAATTTACAAAAAATTCTCCATTTGTAAATTGTTTTGTAACTAAAGATGGATTTTTACCAATAAAACTAAAAGTTCCTTTAATAGTTTTATTTACAAAATCTATTTGAGTAATAGTAATATTTCCTGGACTAAAGGTAAAAGGATCATATGTAGAACTATAAGAATCATTAGTCGAATTAATTAAAAACCCACAATTCGCAAAAAATGAAAGTGGATAAACTCCTGTAGCAATTGGAGGAGCGTTGGTACTAATATCCCTCACAATTGATAAACTAATAGCTGTATAGTCAGTACTTGAAGCACTATCAGCACCAGATATCATTAAGTTTAAATTACTATCAAATTGAGCAGAACACATATTCCATTCTTTTTGAACACCGTCTACTTGAGCTCTTACGTAATATGTTGAAGTTGTTCCTCCACCAGTTGTTCCGCCACCAGTTGTTCCGCCTCCAGAAGAAGGATTACTTAACTGGATTGACAGTAAAGGATCTACTGGCTCCACATTACAAGAATTGAAAATAAATAGAAAAACAAAAGATAAAATCGTAAAAAGTAATTGTTTGTAATTCATGTTAATTTTTTTTTTCAAATATAGATATTATTTTTTGTTGAGGAAACATATTTTATTTAGAAATCAATTCATTTTTTTTCATAAAACTTAAGACAATATATCCAAATAAGAAAAACACAGCTAGAATAAAAATTGAATTTCTTAAGGAATCTGAGATAGAACCAACAAAACCAAAAATAAAAGTTCCTAATACAATTGCGATTTTTTCAGTTACATCAAAAAAACTAAAATAAGTTGCATGATCTTCTGTTTCAGGTAATAATTTAGAATATGTAGAACGCGATAAGGATTGTATTGCACCAAGCACCATCCCTATTACACCACCTAAAATGTAAAATTGTAAATCAATGTATTTATTATGCGCATCTAATAAATAGGCAGCAAAACAAATTATTCCCCAAATGGCAATTGTTAGTTTTAATGTCTTAATATTTCCAATGCGCTCCGAAATTCTAGCAAACACAAAAGCTCCAAAAATGGCAATTACTTGAATTAGTAAAATCGTAATAATCAATTTATTAGTTTCAATTCCGAGTTCTTTTTTACCATAAATACCCGCCAATAGTATAATGGTTTGAACACCAATACTATACAAGAAAAAGGCAATTAAGAATTGTTTTAAACTAGTCAGTTTTTTCAGACTTAAAACAACTAATTTAAGTTCCTTTAAGCCTTTAAAAATAAAATCTTTCTCAGTTTTTTTATTTGTAACTTTATTAGGCAAATAGTAAAAAGTAATCTGTGCAAAACCCATCCACCAAATACCAACCATTAAAAAAGATATTCTCGCAGGTAGAGTTGAATCCGTTATACCAAATAAATCGGGTTTCATAATCATTACCAAATTAAAGGCTAATAACAGTATTGACCCAGCATATCCAAACATAAATCCTTTGGCACTTACTCTATCTTGTTGTTCTGGAAAAGCAATTTCAGGTAAATAGGAATTATAAAATACGAAACTCCCCCAAAAACCAATGCTCGCTAAAATAGTAAACACAATTCCTATCCACAAATTCTCCACATTATTAAAAAAGAATAAAGCCATTACAGAAAGGGATCCCAAGTAGCAAAAAAACTGCATAAACCGTTTCTTATTACCCGTGTAATCGGCAATTCCTGAAAGTATCGGAGATAAAATTGCAACAATTAAAAAAGAGAAGGATAAAGAATAGGATAACAAAGTAGAATTATGAAACTTTGTTCCTAAAAAAGTAACAATTCCATCATTTTTACTAGTAATAGCTTCATAATATATTGGAAATACTGCAGTAGCAATAACCAAACTATAAACCGAATTGGCCCAATCATAAAATGCCCAAGCATTAATCAGTTTCGGATTTCCTTTTTCTAAATTTGACATAACAATGATTTTAGTAAAAAACTTATAAATAAGTTTCAAATATAATCATTCTATGTTATAGAAATGTTATTTATAAATAACTCCAAATTTTGCAGCTTCAGCTTTTGCTTGCGGAATTAATGCCTTCAAATCGGCAATTCGAGTAGCGTCTGAAGGGTGTGTGCTTGCAAATTCAGCTGGAGCCTTACCTGATGCAGCAGAATTCGCAGCCATACGTTCCCAAAAAACAACTGCTTGTTCCGGATTATAGCCCGCTATTGCCATTAAAGTCAAACCAATTTTGTCGGCTTCACTTTCATGACTTCTGCTAAAAGGAAGCATTCCTCCGTATTGTGTAACAGCTCCATATGCAGTCATTGCAATTTGTTGCGTTTGTTCGGTTTTTGTTCCTACAGCAATTCCTACTCCTGCGGCACCAAGCTGCTGTAATAATCCAGCACTCATTCTTTGTTGACCATGATTGGCAAGCGCATGCGAAACTTCATGACCTAATACAGTTGCTAATCCAGCTTCATCCTTTGTAATTGGTAATATTCCAGAATAAACAACTATTTTACCTCCTGGCATACACCAAGCATTTACCTCCTTATTAATTACCAGTTTATATTCCCATTGATAGTCCTTAAGATACCCTTCATATCCATTTGCATTCAACCATTTTTCTGCCGCATCCTTTATCTTTTTACCAACAACTTCTACATTTTTGGCTTCAGAAGTTCCAGTTATAACTTTATTCTCTGTCAAAAACTGACTGTATTGCTGAAAAGCACTAGGCAATATTTCACTATTTGGAACTAAAGCTAAAGTACTTTTTCCTGTAAAAGGGTTTTTAGCACAGGAATAAATAACAGATAGTATTACTAGAAAACAAACAACTTTTTTATTAGATATCATAATATAAACTTTGAAACCAAATTTACAAAATAAATAAGCAAACAAAAAGTTGTTTATTATTTAAAATATAACTGATAATTATTTTTTTACAAATTTAATTGTTTTAGATGCAAATTGATTTTCAAAATTAATTTGAGCAAAATATATACCTTCTGACAATTCAGAAACATCTATACCCATTGAAAATGCACTATTTATTAATTTTACATTTTGCCCTAACTGATTATATATTATAATTTTTGAAATTTCATCTTGAATATTATTAATATATAAAGTATTTAGAACTGGATTAGGAACGATATTAAGTGTTTCGATTTCAAATTTTGAATTAGTCAACGAAGGACCAATTGTTACATTAAAATCATACATACACCCTAAGGCGATAGCATTTGTTGAAGAACAACTAGGTAAAATATAGGTAGAATCATAATTAGCATATGGACTAATATTGTTACTTGCTCTCTTAATTCTCATTCTAGTCAAGCCCTGGGTTGCAGTTGTTGGAATTGTTAATGTTTTAGTAACCATGGTAACTGCTCCTCCGAATGTTGGCAAATCAGCATTAGTAGTGTTACTGTTTTGCATTACAATCTCAGAATCTTCGAAATTATTATTTTTATTAAAATCAATCCATACTGCAAAATATGTAGGTTCAGAATCGTTAACACTATAAAAATTTAATTTAAAAGTATAATCGGATCCTTTTGCAAGAGTTGGCAAAGATGTAGTATTATAGTATTTAAATGTATTTACAACATTTCCATAAGAACCCATTACGCCAAAATTTTGAATCATATTACTTCCAATACTAAAATCTTGAATCATATTGTAAGTCGTATTAGCAGGATAAACCGGAGTGCAATAAGGTGCTGCCGATGTTAATTGAGCCTTTAACATTAATGAAATAAGTAAAGCCGTAATAGTTAAGATAATTTTGTTCATATTATTGAATTTTATAGTTAATATTAAGAAAAGTATTAAATATAAATTCATAACATTTTAATATTCGTCCAAATACATCTATTAACGATGAAAAAATATACTTATTAAAATATTGTGAATATTTATATGAATAATACTACAATAAT
Source organism: Flavobacteriaceae bacterium (assembly GCA_947453195.1). GTDB lineage: Bacteria > Bacteroidota > Bacteroidia > Flavobacteriales > Flavobacteriaceae > Flavobacterium. Next base: position 313 of record CANGFO010000004.1, on the reverse strand, counting down.
TTAAAGTCATTTTTTAAATCATTGTTTCACAAAGGATTATCGCTGCCATCCCTAAAGCAACAGCGTGCTTGCCACGTCGTTCCTCCTCGCAATGACAAGGCGGCGAACCGCACTAAAACAAAAAAAACTCCAATCTTTTGCTTCGCCAGTTCGCTACGCTCGTGTCAGATTGGAGTTTTATAAAAAAAGGCGGCGACACGAACGCAGTGACTGCGCCGTTCCGCGTAAAAACAAGAAAGCCTGTTCAAATGAACAGGCTTTCCAAAAAAAAGGCGGCGACATACTCTCCCACAAATTGCAGTACCATCTGCGC